>NZ_JASLCE010000106.1 GCF_030146175.1 Flavobacterium sp.
GCGTGACAGGCATGTATTCTAACCAACTGAACTACCAAACCAGTGCTTTATTGCGGTTGCAAATATACAACCCTTTTCCATTTCTCCAAACAATTTCTAAAAAAAATTCAGAATTTATTTCAAGTATTTATCCAAACTTTTGTTTTTCAACAAGGTAGGTTGTCATAATTTTTTCAAATTTTTCATCTACCGAAACCGGGACATACTTAATTTTATACTGCGTACAGGTATTTGCTACTTTTGTAAAGTAATCCTGAACCCGCTTTTCGTAATCATTTTTAACATTTTCGGCAAAAAGATTGATCTGTTCTCCGGTTTCAAGGTCAATAAATTTCCGCGGTGCATTGTCAAAATCGAATCGAAATTCTGTTTTTTTATCAATTATATGAAACAAGACCACTTTATGTTTATTGTGCTTTAGGTGTTGCAAGGCTTTAAACAAACGTTCGTCATCTTCTCCCTGAAACATATCCGTAAATAAAATCACCATCGATCGTCTATGAATTTTTTCTGCAATCTGATGCAAAAAGGTGATGGTATCGGTATTTTTTGACGATTTTGGCGCTTGTAAAACATTTTCCAGTACATTGAGCAACATCCGGTGGTGGCGTTCACTACCTTTTTCCGGCGCGTAATATTCGTAGGTATCCGAATAAACGCTTAATCCTACGGCGTCACGCTGCTTTTTAAGCAGGTTCATCAATACCGCGGACGCCAATACCGAAAATCCGATTTTATTCTCGTAAAACAACTGTTCTTTCCCCAACTCCGGGTAATGCATGGACGAGGAATTATCCAGAATCAGGTGACATCTCAGGTTCGTTTCTTCTTCGAAACGCTTGGTATACAAACGATCGGTTTTAGCAAATAACTTCCAGTCAATATGTCGGGTACTTTCACCGGGATTATAGACTTTATGTTCGGCAAATTCGGCCGAAAATCCATGAAACGGGCTTTTATGCATCCCGGAAATAAAGCCTTCTACGATCTGGTTGGCCAAAAGCTCCAGATGCTGAAAACTCGATATTTTTGCAATTTGATGGTCAATCTTCATACTTCCAAAGATAATGAGATAATTGAATGCTTTTCTATTTTAAAAAAGCTTCTTTTTAAAATAGAACACAAAATCAAACCCTTTTTACTTTTCACAGCCTTAAAAGACGTATCGAACAACAAAAGACAAACAGTCACTTTAGCCCGAATATAAGTCAAATCCTGTTTTAACGGGTATCGTATACTTTTTTAAAACAAAATTTTAATACTTTAATAATCCAATAGTTTATCGTCTTGCTATCAAAGACGGACATTTCGAGTCCGATTATAAAGCCGCTTGTTTTTACAGCAAATCTTCCCTAATCCTCCAAAGCCTTGGAATAATGGCGATACAGATTCATCGACAAAACATGAAAATAAATGGGACACACTAGAGGAATATCGTAAAGGAGAGATAATAACGAATGAGAAAACTAGATTCAACTCTTTAAGTAAATAACTCCAGTCAAGCTATAAAAAATACAAATAATATCAAACTAAGGACAAATGATCACTGAATAAATAGAAATAGATTGCAGTTGCTATCTTTAGCATAACAAGCGTTACGTTCCTAACTTTTAAAGTTATAAGAAACGTAGAATAACGAAATTTTTAAAATAAAAATTATGACAAAAACAATTGCAATTTTAGCATTATTGATCAGCAGTATAGCCTTTTCACAGGAGCTATCCTTAAAAGGAAGTACAGTATTTCAGCAGGAAAAAAAACTTAAAAACAAAGAGGTGCTAGAGTTACTTCAGTCTAATATCAGGGCATTGGAATTCTATCAAGAAGCCCGCACCAAGACCACTGTTGGAGGATTATTATTAGGATTGGGGCTCGGGTTGGCCGCTGGCGATGTGCTTTATGGCGCTACAGCTGATGTCAAATACCCAACACCGCTTACTTATGTAGGATTAGCCGCTACTATAATTTCAATCCCGGTTCTTTGCGGAAGGTCAAAGAAATTAAAGAAAAGTATTGAACTCTATAACAAAAACTTAAAAACAGTAGGAAATAACGATTCGTATGAAATGCGGTTTACGGCTAATTCCAACGGAATTGGCTTTAAACTCTCATTTTAATAAAACACAGGAGTCATTGTTCCTTATACCTTACAAGTTTTAAAAGCCTGTCAGGTGTAGCTTAAAATATAAAAGGCCCCGCAAATTGCAGGGCCTTTTATATCAAACAATTATAATGATTATTATAATAATGCGTCGATTGCATCGCTATAGGTTTGCTTTGGAGCAACTCCTACCTGACGTCCCACTACTTCTCCGTTTTGGAAAACCAAAACTGTAGGAATGTTACGTACACCATATTTCGCTGCAAACTCTTGGTTAGCATCTACATCAACTTTCCCGATAACGGCTTTTCCTGCATATTCTTCACTCAATTGATCAATGATCGGAGCTACCATTCTACAAGGACCACACCATGCCGCCCAAAAGTCAACCAAAACCGGTTTATCTGATTTCAATACTAATTCTTCGAAAGTAGCATCTGTTATTGCTTGTGCCATTTTATTTTCTTTTAGGATTTATTAGTTACAAAAGTAGCTTTTTATTTTCACTTTTAAAACGCCTTAAAATCAGTTTTCATTATGTCCGAATTGTTAAAATCGATTTCACATTTTTTTAAGGAAATTCAAATCGAATATTCGAAAATGAAAGATCTGTTCTTAATTCAGTCTGAAATTTAGTTGCATCTTTTCGAGTTCCTGTAACAATTCGCCCGAAATATTCACTTTTAACTTCCGACTCGGCATACTTAATTTGGTTACTACCCGGATTTCTTCTTTTTCTTCCGGGATATCTATTTCGGCCTCCTCCAAAACCTCATCGGCAGCAGTATCCTCTTCAACCACCGGCGGTGCTTCTACGACACGCTTGACTTTCTCAAGTTCCATCACTTCAAAAGTCACACTGTGATCGCCGCGGTTCATCTGGAAAATCTCGTTCAATTCAGCAATCAGATTTTGCTGTAACTCCGTTATATTCATCTGGATGATCAGTTTTTTAGCAAAAGACGCCAATACATCCTGTAACGGTTTGATATCCAAAAACTGAATTCTCGGTTCTGTACGTTTGCCTTCTTTATTCACCCAACCTTCTTTGATATTAATTTTAAAATACATAAAGTAGTTCGCCACCAGAAAATGACGGTATTTCAGATAATCTTCCCGGAACATCGAAAATCGGTAACTCTCATCATAGCCTTCGAGGTTAAAACTGGCAAATCCCATTCCGTTTTTGGCCACGCGGTGTTCTACTCCAGTTACAATTCCACCAAAGCTCAGGTTTTTCCCAACATGCTGTTCCATATTTTTTAAGGTGTCCAGACTCGCATTACAGAAATATTTCACTTCAAATTTATAATCGTCCAATGGATGACCCGAAATATAAATCCCTACTACTTCTTTTTCCTTCGCCAGCTTTTCCATCGTACTCCATTCTTCACATGGCGGTACTACCGGTTCCGGAATCTGTACATCACTGGCTTCTCCAAAAAGACTTACCTGTGATGAGTTTTCATTTTCCTGAAATTTCGCACCATAGCGGATCGCTTTTTCCAAAAACGTCAGGTTATCCCCATCCGTATGGAAATACTGCGCCCGGTGGGTTATAGCAAAACAGTCGAATCCTCCGGCCAGTGCCAGGTTTTCAAAGGCTTTTTTATTGGCCGCCCGTAAATCGATTCGCTTTGCCAAGTCGAATATCGATCGGTATTTACCGTCTTTTCGACAATCGACAATCGTGTTTACGGCACCTCCTCCAACACCTTTGATCGCTCCCATTCCGAAACGAACGGCATAGTCTTCGTTTACCGTAAATTTATAATAGGATTCGTTTACATCCGGTCCCAATACCTGTAATCCCATTCGCTTACACTCTTCCATAAAGAAGGATACCTGTTTGATATCGTTCATGTTATTCGACAGTACCGCCGCCATATATTCGGCCGGGTAATGCGCTTTTAAATAAGCCGTCTGATACGCAATCCAGGCATAACAGGTCGAGTGGGATTTGTTAAAGGCGTAACTTGCAAATGCTTCCCAGTCTTTCCAAATCTTATCCAATTTTACCGCGTCGTGCCCATTGGCTACCGCCTGATCGATAAATTTGGATTTCATTTTGTCCAGTACCTCTTTTTGTTTTTTACCCATCGCCTTACGCAATACGTCGGCATCACCTTTGGAGAAGTTCGCCAGTTTTTGCGACAGTAGCATTACCTGCTCCTGATATACCGTAATACCATAGGTTTCCCCTAAGTATTCTTCGCAGGCATCCAAATCGTATTCGATCGGTTCGTCTCCGTTTTTACGGCGGATAAACGACGGGATATATTCCAACGGTCCGGGACGATACAAGGCATTCATCGCAATAAGGTCGGCAAAAACGGTTGGTTTTAGCTCCTTCATGTATTTCTGCATTCCGGGTGACTCGTATTGGAAGATTCCTACGGTTTCACCACGCTGGAACAGTTCGTATGTTTTCACATCGTCGATCGGGAAATTCTCCGGATCCAGTTCGGTTCCGGTTCGGTATTTCACCAATTTTACGGTGTCTTTAATCAATGTAAGGGTCTTCAGACCCAGGAAGTCCATTTTTAACAATCCGGCACTTTCGGCTACGGAGTTGTCAAACTGGGTTACATATAAATCGGAATCTTTAGCCGTGGTAACCGGTACGAAATTCGTGATATCGTCCGGCGTGATAATTACCCCACAAGCGTGAATCCCGGTATTTCGCAACGATCCTTCCAGCATTTTGGCCTGTTGAATGGTTTCACCAGCCAGATCCTGTTCTTTTGCAATCGCGATCAACTCTTTAACGCGGTCAAATTCATCCGATGATTTCAGGGCTTTTTTAACCTGATCTTCTTCTTCCGCCAGGAAACGCGCCAGGTTCCATTTGGATGGCATCATTCCCGGAATCAGCTTCGCAATACGATCGGCTTCAAACAACGGTAAGTCCAATACCCGCGCCGTATCCCGGATCGCCGATTTGGTTGCCATTTTACCATAGGTAATGATCTGAGCCACCTGATTCGATCCGTATTTATTGATTACGTATTCCATAACACGACCACGACCCTCGTCGTCGAAATCGATATCGATATCGGGCATGGATACACGGTCGGGATTTAAGAAACGCTCAAAAAGAAGGTCGTATTTAATCGGGTCAATATTGGTAATTCCAAGACAATACGCTACCGCCGATCCCGCTGCCGATCCACGACCGGGTCCTACGGATACATCGAGGTTTCGGGCTTCGGCAATAAAATCCTGTACGATCAAAAAGTAACCCGGATAACCGGTTTTTTCAATCGTTAATAATTCGAAATCCAGTCGTTCGCGAATGTCGTCGGTTATTTCTTCGTAGCGTTTTGCTGCTCCAACATACGTCAGGTGACGTAGAAATTTATTTTCACCTCGTTTTCCACCATCTTCTTCGTCTTCGGCCACCTGGAATTCTTCCGGGATATCGAATTTTGGAAGTAGTACGTCGCGGTAAAGGGAATACGGTTCAATCTTATCGACAATCTCCTGAATCGAAACAATCGCTTCCGGCAGATCGGCGAAAAGCTTTTTCATTTCGTCTCCCGATTTGAAATAGTATTCCTGATTCGGTAATCCGTAGCGATAACCACGTCCCCTACCAATTGGCGTAGCCTGCTTTTCCCCGTCTTTTACACAAAGTAAAATATCGTGGGCATTGGCATCTTCTTTGGCCGCATAATAGGTATTGTTGGTTGCAACGAGTTTGATGTCGTGTTTTTTCGAAAATGAAATCAAGGTTTGGTTTACCCGGTTTTCATCTTCCTGATTGTGGCGCATCACCTCAATGTAAAAATCGGCACCAAATTGTTCTTTCCACCAGATCAAAGCCTCTTCGGCCTGGTTTTCTCCAATATTTAAAATTTTACTCGGTACTTCTCCGTAAAGGTTACCGGTTAACACGATAATATCTTCTTTGTATTGTTCGACTACCGTTTTGTCGATCCTTGGCACATAATAAAATCCACTAGTATAGGCTATCGACGACATTTTAGCCAGGTTGTGGTAGCCTTTTTTATTTTTAGCCAGGAAAACCACCTGATAGCCGTTGTCTTTTTTGGTTTTATCTTTATGATTTTCGCAAATATAGAATTCACAACCTACAATCGGTTTTACTTCCGTTTCGGTTGGTTCTTCTCCTTTTTCTTCGGCTTCTTTATTTTTGGCCGCCGCTGCTTTGTTGTGGTTTAACACCGCACTCACAAACTGAAAAGCTCCCATCATGTTACCGGTATCGGTCATCGCGACAGCCGGCATTTTAAATTTTACAGCTTCTTTTACCAGGTCGTTAATCCCGATCGTTGACTGTAATACCGAAAATTGGGTATGATTGTGCAAATGGGCGAACGCCGCATCTTTAAGCTCTTTTTTACCTTCTTCCGAAACGGTTTGACGGTTTCCTCCTTCTTGCTGTTGCAAACGCTTCCGGATTTCGTCGGAAGCCGCTTTTAGGTTGATGTGCTTTAAACCGATCAGTTTGATTTCGCCCGGATTGCTCTGACGGAAGTTAAAGAAGTACTCCGGATCAACATCCAGTTCTTCTTTAGTAAACACTTCCCGTTTGATCAGTTCAAGGAAACAGCGTGTCGTCGCCTCAACGTCGGCAGTCGCATTGTGCGCTTCGGAAAAAGGCACTCCAAAAAGGTATTGGTGCAACTCCGTTAGTGTAGGCAGTTTGTAGCGCCCTCCTCTACCTCCGGGCAATTTTAGTAATTCGGCAGTCACTTCGGTACAGGTATCGAGAATTGGCATTTGTGCCATATCACTTCCCACGTTCATTCGATGGAATTCACATCCCATAATGTTTACGTCGAAACCAATATTCTGACCTACAATATATTTGGCTTTAGACAGCGCAATATTAAATTTTTCGAGCACTTCCATCAGTGCCACGCCCTGTTCCATGGCTAACTCGGTCGAGATACCGTGAATCCGTTCGGCGTCGTACGGAATATTAAACCCTTCGGGCTTTACCAGATAGTCCTGATGTTCGACCAAGTTCCCCATTTCATCGTGCAGCTGCCACGCAATCTGGATACAACGCGGCCAGTTGTCGGTATCGGTAATAGGTGCCGACCAGCTTCGCGGTAAACCAGTTGTTTCGGTATCAAATATCAAGTACATAGCTAAAAATCAGTATTTTAAAATCTGTAGTATTTTAAAAAAAGTAATTTTCAAATGTACTGCTTTTTAGAGAAAGAATATAGCAGAATTTGTTAACAGCCGTTAACTACCCCATACGCGGTTTTTAAACAGATCGAAGGTTTGTTTTAGATGACTATTGAGTAATAATAAGACTACTAAAAACAAGAGTCCGTATCCGATTACGGTAAAAATTTCCATATCCGACAGTAATACCGATTGTTTGGAAACGGCCTGAATCAACTGTTGGACGGCTAATTTATAGGCTTCGTCTGCAGTAAATCCTTTTGCCATAAAACTTTGGGTCAGTTTTGCCAATCGTTCGCCGGTTTCGGGACTTTCGGACAATACAAACTGGCGGAGTTTTGTAAAATGCGATCGCTGCAAAAATACCTGCGCATTTTGCAGGATACAAAAACCGATTGTACTTCCCCAAAAACGACCACTTACGCCAACCGTTCCGGAAAAAGGCGCATAATGTGTCGGAACCGACGATACCGTAAACAGCACCAACGGTACAAATAAAATGCCCACCGCCACACCTTGTAACATATACGGAATAAGAATATCCCATAAGGCTACATCCGGCACAAATAAAAAGGTAAACCAAAAATGATAGATCGCAAAAATCAGAAACCCAAGACTAAAAATAAGCCGTGTCGCCACACCTTTTGCCAGAAAAACGCCCGCCAATACCATCCCGATCACATTTCCGATCACATTGAGGTATTGCACCTGTGCTACACGCGACGGCTCCCAGTTCCAAACGGTAAACATTGCACTATGACAAATCGTAAGGGTTGCCCGGGCAATATAAAAAATCACAAAAAGAAAAAAACCGGTTCGAAGGTTCGCATACCGGAACACATTCATATCAAAACAAGGCCTTTTTACCAATTGTTGTCGGATCACAAACAATCCGCCGGTTATCAGAGTTATGATCAATGCCATAATGATTTGCGACGAATCAAACCAGTATTTCCGTTCTCCGTAAATAAAGAAAAAGGAACCGCATAAAATAGCCGTCAGCACCAAGATATAACTCGCCCAATCGACCTGATACAGCGGGATTTTTTTATGAAAACGATTGTTATTAAACGTCAGCATGACCAAGGCCACACAAAGCACCTGAAATATAGCCGAACCATAGGCCATATAGGTCCAGTCGTAATTTTCGAGCAACCAAACCGCTATATTCATAATAAAAGGCGACGCCAGCAACAAGGCTCCATAATTACAGCTAAACCCTATGATCACTGCATTTTTGGATTTAAACCGAGTGATCAGCAATTGACGCAACGGAATCCACGGTAAAGCCATTAATACCCCTTCGACCATCCGTAGCATGATAAATACGGAATAATTATCGGTATAAGCCGACAAGATAAACGTGATTGCCGCCAGGCTGTAAATCGTTACAAAATACTTTTTGGTCGGAAAAAATTTAAACAGTCGGCTTTCGATCATAATCGTGGCCAGAAAGGTTCCGTAGGTTACACATAGCGAAAACTGTAGATCTTCCACATCCACATCCAAAAAACTGGCCGAATAGGTCACATTCGCGGTATATACCCCTAACAATACCATGGAATGCAACATGCACAGAATCAGGATCAGGATGATCGCCCAATTGGGAACCCAAGGCTTAAAAACACTATTTTGCGACATCGCCTATTGGTGTTCGGCTATTACAATCACATTCATCCCCGCCCGTAAAAACTCGGTTTGATCATCGGTTTCAGCCAGTTTGATCCGAACCGGAATCCGCTGTTCGATTTTTACGAAGTTACCCGTCGCATTGTCGGGCGGCAACAGGGAAAAACGCGCACCACTGGCCGGTGATAACGATTCCACCGTTCCGCGGAAAACACGCCCGCGCACCGCATCGGCTTTTAATTCAACTTCCTGACCAATGGTAAGGTATTGTAATTGCGTTTCTTTAAAGTTTGCTGTTACCCATTTTTCCTTACTAACAATCGAGACTAATGTTTGTCCTTCTTTGACCATTTGTCCCGGCTGTATCGTTTTCCGACCCACCCAACCATCATACGGAGCCGTTATTACTGTGTACGACAGAAAAAGTGAGGCATTGTCTGCCATCGCCTGATTGGATTGTACCACCGCTGCTGCCGTTGGTAATTTCGACCGGGTTTCTTTCGTATTCAAAGCCGTTGTCCGGATGGTTTTCTGGATCTCGTTATAACGTGCTTTTGCCGTTTCGTAGGCGGCCTTCACCTGCTCCACTTGTTGTTCGGTCGCAGCTTCTTCCTTTAATAAGGCCTTATAACGCTGGTAATCCTGTCCGGTTTTCCAGACTTCCGTACGTGCCGCTTCGAGCTGTGCTTCCTGTTCCGCGGTTTTATTCGAAACGGTGGCCACGCTGTTTTCGATTACTTTTATATCCTGACGCGCATGGTCAACATCGGCCAACGCACGGTCGAGATGAGACTTGTATTCCCGGTTGTCGATTACGATCAGCGTATCCCCTTTATGGACAAACTGATTTTCTTCGTAGCGCACTACCTGTACAAAACCAGTTACCCGCGCCATGACAGGAGTAACATATTGATCAACTTGAGCGTCGTTGGTTTCTTCGTGGTTGTTATAGAAAATCAGGAACCAGATTCCCAGAACGATTCCGCAAAAAACGATGCAACCGGCTATTACGGTGATCAATGTATGAAAAGAACGATGTGCCCCTGGCGCCTTTTGTGTTCCCATCTTGTAAAAATTGAATTGGAATATTGAATTGGAATAATTAGTGCAATCGGTCGGCCGTATGCAGTAGCTCGTAGTACTTCATCGCGGCTTCAATTTTGGTGGCTGTATTTTTATACCGGGCTTCCAGCAATGCATTATCGGCATCGATCATTTCGGTGATCAAAACCAGTTGATTCAGGTATTTTAACTTGACAATCCGGTAGTTTTCGACTGCCAGAGCCAAGGCTTTTTCCGTCACCGGAATTCGCGCAAGGCTTTCCTGATAGTGCGTATAATCGGCAAAGATTTTATCTTCGACGGCATCTTTTACGATACCGGCTTCCATTTTTTGGCGTTCCCATTGCTGATCGGCGATTCGGGATTTTGCTTTGTTTTTATGTAACGTGGAAAGATTAAACGTGGCTTCAATTCCAACTTGCCCCAATGAGTAGAGATACGGATCGGGCGGAAAAAACATATAGTTCGGATATTTAAAACTGTAATTTCCGAACAAACTGATCACCGGATAATAATTGGATTTTACCACTTTTTTCTCCAGATTTCTGATTTCAACCTCCTTTTGGACCATTTTCATCTCTTCATTGTCCAAAGCGGCTTTTAAAAAGTAATCGTAACTTTCGATATGCTGCAATCCGGAGAGTAACTGCGTCGTATCGGGTTCTATCAGTTGACCTTCCGGAAGTTGCATTATGGTTTTCAGGTCGTGTATGGCTATCGCAATATTTTTGCGATTGGTGAGTGCATCCAGTTCCCGATCGGATAATTGCAATTCGGCACGCAAGACTTCATTTTTGGTTACCGTTCCGTGTTTTTTAAACGACTGTACTTCTTTTAAACGCTCCTGTTCCTCTTTGATGCTTTCGGCAATTATTTCCTGAAGTACCATCATTTTATAGATTCCTAAAAACGAAGCCACAACCTGTAACTTTACGTCATTGGTCGTTTTTTCGGATTTTAAAGCCATCAACTCCGATTCTTTTTCGGCTATTTTTACCGTATGATTGATTTTATTTCCGGCATATAACGGCATTCGGAATGCTGCCGACACGTCGTAAATTTCCGGGATGGTTTTGGTGACTTGTTTTCCCTGAAGAAAGCCGCTTTGAAACTCCGTCAGATTGGTAATTCTGGAATACAGGGAATGCAATTCCACTTCGGGTAACCGGAGTTCTTTTTTGGTTTTGACCGTTTCGCCGGAAATCTGTTCGTCGATATGAGCTTTTTGAATAAACCGGTTGTTTTTTTCGGCTATTTGCCAGGCGTCGTGTAGCTTTAACCGGGTAATTTGTTGGGCGTTTATCGTTACTGTGCCCGAAAGCAGCAAAATGATAGTGAGTAGGTTGCCTGAAATACTCTTCTTTTTGTGGTTTAAAAAAACCAGCGTGTTGCGATGCATAAGTCCATCAATAAATATGAGGCAAAGTTGGCGTGTTTTTACCGAGTGTTAAAATCTTAAAAAGCCAAATATTTATTCATTTCAGACATTTATAATTCATAAAAAAACCACCTCGAAAGGTGGCTTTGTTTATTTTTTATTTCGATCTAGTAAATCGGAATTCTGTAGAATACTCCTTTTTGGTAGTTTACGATACTGTCGTTATCGTTTTTCGCATTAAATTTAAAGCTTCCGGTAATGGTTCCATCCTGAATGCTTTCAATTTTGATTTCTCCGTCGCTTCCCTGAACGTTAACCACTCGGAATTTTGCCAGATTATCACCACCTACAATAGTAACGATATCGCCCGGTACATATCCGGTACCTCTTAAGTGGATTGCTACCGTACTCACCGCTCCGGCTGTCGTTTGAATTGCAACCTGTAATCCGGTTCCCGAACCACCCGATGTAAAAGCAGAAGTAGTATTGGTATATCCAGTTCCTCCGTTTTCTAAAGCAATTTTACTTGCTGGTCCGCTAAAAACTCCTGTAGTATAGATATCTTCCATTCCGTTCATAGTCGAAATAAAGCTGGCTCTGTTACTTTGGTTTGTCGTTCCTAATGGATACGTCCCGTTTTGAAAAGAAGATGTTCTTAAAATCACCTGCTCATCTACCGTGATCCCTTCGATTGTAACCGATCCATCTGCACCAATGGTAGCATGTGCATCCGCAGCTCTCCATAAACCATAGTTCTTTTCACCCTGAAGAGACGGATTATTAAACTGTACATTCTCCTCACAAGAAGTGAATGCTGCCATAAGAACTACAAGAGAAAGTATTTTTTTCATTTTAAATTCAAATTAATATTTGGGTTCTTTTATTTCTACAAAAATAGTTTTTTATCGATAATAAGCTAATAAAATCATAAAAAATCACAAAAACACCTAAGTTATCTTGTTTTCAAAACGATAGCTCCCGTTTTGTCCCTATCAGGACCTAAGGATTTTATGTGTTTTGTATTCGTTTGTATTTAAAAGTTTTATATATTTGCACCCTTATTTAACAGAGGTCGTGTACCTCAAAATTTAATCACAAGATTATGTCAGTAAAAATTAGATTACAAAGACATGGTAAAAAAGGGAAACCTTTTTACTGGATTGTTGCAGCTGATGCTCGCGCAAAAAGAGATGGTAAATTCCTAGAAAAAATCGGAACTTACAATCCAAACACTAACCCAGCTACTATCGACTTAAACCTTGACAGTGCTGTACAATGGTTACACAACGGTGCTCAGCCAACTGACACTGCAAGAGCTATCCTTTCTTACAAAGGTGCTTTATTAAAACACCACCTAGACGGAGGTGTTCGTAAAGGTGCTTTAACGCAAGAGCAAGCTGACGCTAAATTAGCTACTTGGTTAGAGGAAAAAACTTCTAAAGTTGACGCTAAAAAAGACGGTTTAAGCAAAGTTCAGGCTGATGCTAAAGCGAAAGCGTTAAAAGCAGAGCAAGAAGTAAACGCTAAGCGTTTGGCTGCTGCTGAAGAAGCTGCTAAAGCTGCTGAGGCTGTTGCTACTGAAGAAGCTGCTGCTGAAGAAGTTGCTGAAGAGGCTCCTGCTGTTGAAGAAAACAACGAAGAAACTCAAGCTTAATTTACTCCGCGATTCCTATGCGTAAAGAAGAATGCTTCTATTTAGGTAAAATCGCTAAAAAATTCAGCTTCAAAGGGGAAGTCCTGGCTTATTTAGACACGGACGAACCGGAAATGTACGAAGAATTGGAATCAGTTTTTGTTGAATTCAACAATAATCTGGTTCCTTTTTTTATTGAAAGCTGTTCGCTACACAAAAACGATTTTCTTAGAATCCGTTTTGAAGATGTAGCTAGCGAGGAAGAAGCCGACAAATTGCTCGGCTGTCCTTTATACCTACCTTTAAGTGCCTTACCAAAATTGGAAGGCAATAAATTTTATTTCCACGAGGTCATTGGCTTCGATGTGGAAGATACCCGTTTGGGAATTATCGGCAAAATCGTTTCTATTAACGACAGCACCGCGCAACCTTTGTTTGAAATCGAACATAACGGAATCGAGATTTTAATTCCGATGATCGACGATTTTATCGTTGCGATTGACCGAGCCAACAAAAAAGTGGTACTGAACACTCCGGAAGGTCTGGTTGATCTCTACCTGAACAATTAAAACCTTATGTTTCAGTTTAAGCAATTTACCATAGCACAGGACCGCTGCGCGATGAAAGTGGGTACCGACGGCGTTTTATTAGGCGCCTGGACTCCGCTTGACCATCATCCGTATAGCATTTTGGACATTGGCGCCGGAACCGGTTTAATTGCATTAATGCTGGCACAACGCAGTACCGCCGAACAGGTCGACGCCATGGAAATTGACGAAGAAGCCTACGAACAGGCGGTCGAAAATTTCGAAAACAGTCCGTGGAACGATCGTTTGTTTTGCTATCATGCCGCTTTGGATGAATTTGCAGAAGAAATCGAAGACGAATACGACCTGATTGTTTCCAATCCGCCTTTTTATACCGATACCTACTATTCTCAAAACGAACAACGCGATTTGGCCCGATTTGAAGATGCCATGCCGTTTGAAGATTTGGTTGAAGCCGCATCGGTTTTATTGTCGGATAATGGTGTTTTTGCCGTGATCATTCCGTTTAAAGAAGAAGAACGTTTTATCGGACTGGCTCAGGAATGCGAATTGTTTCCTTTTAAAATCACACGGGTTAAAGGTACGCCTACAACCGAAATCAAACGAAGCCTGATTGCTTTTTCCCGAAATCCGGAAAATCAGCCGGAAACGGACGAGCTTATTATTGAAATCGCCCGCCATCAATACACTCCGGAATATACCGCACTGACTAAGGATTTTTACCTGAAGTTATAAAACATCTTTTCATCTTTCCTCCATCTGATTATTTGTTATACTTATAACAAAATGTATCCGTTTTGGCTATTTTACTGTTTTTTAAATTTTTCCCATTTTCAAAACAAAAATATTTTTAAATCGGTGGAATTATACCTCTAAAATTTAGGACAATTCGATATTATAGCGTTCTATAGTGTTGAAAAGTTGATTTTGTTTGCTTACTTTTGTGAACCAAAATTTATAAACAATGAAACCAGACTTATTTCAAGCTCCTGATTATTACCTATTAGACGATTTATTATCAGACGAACATAAATTAGTACGTGATGCTGCCCGTGCCTGGGTAAAACGTGACGTATCTCCAATTATCGAAGAATATGCTCAAAAAGCAGAATTCCCAAAACAAATCATCAATGGTTTGGCAGAAATCGGTGGTTTCGGTCCTTATATTCCTGTAGAATATGGTGGTGCCGGATTGGATCAGATCTCTTACGGTTTAATCATGCAGGAAATTGAAAGAGGCGATTCTGGTGTACGTTCTACTTCTTCTGTACAATCTTCATTGGTAATGTATCCAATCTGGAAATACGGTAACGAAGAGCAACGTATGAAATACCTTCCGAAATTAGCTACCGGAGAATTTATCGGTTGTTTCGGATTAACAGAGCCGGATTACGGTTCGAACCCGGGTGGTTTAGTGACCAACTTTAAAGATATGGGAGATCACTATTTACTAAACGGTGCTAAAATGTGGATTTCCAATGCGCCATTTGCCGATATCGCTGTGGTTTGGGCTAAAGACGAACAAGGAAGAATCCACGGATTAATCGTTGAAAGAGGTATGGAAGGTTTTACAACTCCTGAAACGCACAACAAATGGTCACTTCGTGCTTCGGCTACAGGTGAGTTGATTTTCGACAACGTAAAAGTTCCAAAAGAAAACTTATTACCAAACAAATCCGGATTAGGAGCACCACTAGGATGTCTTGACTCGGCACGTTACGGAATTGCATGGGGTGCTATCGGTGCTGCTATGGATTGCTACGATACGGCTTTACGTTATTCAAAAGAGCGTATCCAGTTTGACAAACCAATCGGAGCGACACAATTGCAACAAAAGAAATTAGCTGAAATGATCACTGAAATCACTAAGGCACAATTATTAACCTGGAGATTGGGTGTATTGCGTAACGAAGGAAGAGCTACATCGGCTCAGATCTCTATGGCGAAACGTAACAACGTGGATATGGCTTTAACCATTGCTCGTGATGCGCGTCAGATGTTAGGTGGTATGGGAATCACAGGTGAATATTCGATCATGCGTCATATGATGAACTTAGAATCGGTTGTAACTTACGAAGGTACACACGATATTCACTTATTGATCACAGGTATGGATGTAACCGGATTAAACGCATTCAAATAGGATTCTAAATCCCTATATATTTAAAAAGAGCTTTATACAAGCTCTTTTTTTATGATAAAAAACCAGCTATTATAAAACCTATTGATCGCTTTATACGTAAATCAATGTTAAAAGCTATTCGCATAACCGCTAGCTTGTTTATTTTTGTACTAAACTTTTACCAATGAATATAAAATCCATCAATAAAAAAATTCAACCTCAAAAGGATATCCTTTTGAGCCATCCTTTATACAGCCAGATTCAAAATATAGACGACCTGCATTGTTTTCTTGAAGGACATGTGTATGCCGTTTGGGATTTTATGTCATTGCTAAAAGCATTACAATCCAAACTAACCTGTACGACGACACCGTGGTTTGCCACTAAAAATCCGGAAACCCGTTATTTGATCAATGAGATTGTACTCGCGGAAGAATCCGATATTTCATTGGACGGAAAACGACTGAGTCATTTCGAAATGTATATCGATGCGATGAACGATTGTCACGCCAATACGACACCGGTATACGAATTTCTGGACAACGTAGTGAACACTCAGAATATTTTTGTATCGATCAAACAAAGTAGCTTACATCCCAATATCAAGGCTTTTCTCGACTTTACGTTCCGCGTAATCGAACAGGGAAAACCACATGAAATTGCCGCTGCTTTTACCTTCGGACGCGAAGATCTGATTCCGGGTATGTTTACCGCCATTCTAAAACATTTTCAGGAGAATTTCCCGGCTACCGATCTTTCCAAACTGATTTATTATTTTGAACGTCATATCGAATTAGACGCCGATGATCACGGTCCAATGGCAATGCAGATGATCAGCGAACTTTGCGGCGAGGATTCCGAGAAATGGAGCGAAGTGGAAAGTGTCTCTATATTGGCACTCGAAAAACGCATCGGACTATGGAATGCGATTGAAGAAACTATCCGCCAGAAAAACCTGGCAACCACATAAAACAAAAAACATCCTTTTCAGGATGTTTTTTTATTTGGATTTCCATATAAATCCGTCCAATATATAATGTGTAAACTGCGGTACAACCAACAAGGGTACCAAAAGAAAATGCAATGTGGTAAGATCGAATCGGACAGCCGAAAAATGTTCCTGCCAGACCGTGACTTCCCAGAGGTATTCTTCGGCAAAAGCTATACTAAGCAAAATACCGATATACAATGCTATCTTTTTATAATTTTTAAGCCCCTGCAATATTCCGGTGCTACTTTCATTTTTAGATTCAATTTCTTTTAAATAGACCAATGCCATATAAGGTATTCCATGCGAAACGACGTTAAGCGCTGTAAAAATCAAATCATTATTAAAATATACAATCCCAAAATACCAGGATAAAGCCGTTCCAACAATCACGGTGTTCTTCGGAACATTAAAGTAACGCTCTTTTACAGCTTTATAAACCGTTCGCACGACATAGGCTACAAGTACCAAAACATAGCCAAACTGTAGTATTTCCAACAGCGTAGCATTCTGAAACTGCAGAAATTCCCGTGGCATAAACCAGTTAAAATTTCGCGATGGGGACAAAAACCAGTACAACATCGGATATCCGGTTGCCGTATAAATTACCAGACTGTCGAAATAGCGGCTGTACTTTTCTCTGGCTTCGTTTCTGGAATACAATCGCATAAAACCATATTGCTGTCGGATAAAATGAAAGACAGCCACATAGGCCAATACCGACCAGAAAAAGGCTTCCCCAAAGGAAAACAAGATCATCCCTATTATCAGGCAGAGTATCGGTAATCCGATTAATAATTTTTTCCGCTTTTGAAATTCAGAGGCGACAAAATAGGTTTTAAACAAGGTGGCATAAACATGCGCGACATCAATAAATACAATCAAAAACAACCAGGTATAAAACGAATAGTGTTGTTCGGCCCAAAGGATTTCTTTCTGAAAAAACACAATTACCGCCAGCACCAAAAAGGGAGGCAATAGGATAAACAGGCTATCTGATTTGGCTTTATGAATCCAGGGTTGCATCATGTATCATTTTATTAACGGCATTAATACCCTGATGAAAAGCTTCTTCAAAAATGGAAATTCCGGCCAGATCCGAATGGGCGAAATAAATTCTGTTGCCAATAGATTGTCCGGCCTGTTCTTTTTCTTTTCCGAATAAAAATCCGGGAACAGGACTAATCATCCCATGTCCTAAAAGGTGGATATCAATCGCTTCGACATATTGCTCAATATCCGGATGGGCTTTGCTCAAATCGGAAAGCACCTGCCGCTTCCAATATTCCTTATCTTGCTTATATAGCTCTCTTCGGCTTTGTGGTATATTTGCCGACGAAAAACTATGATAATATGTAATTACTTTTTTAGGCTGTAGTTGTTGTAAGGATTGATGCTGATCATAAATATATCCCAATCCTTTAGCATCGTATATAACATTATCCCAACACAACGGATAACTGTGGTTGTCGATTAATTCTGTCACCGTTACCGTAGCCAGCAACCAGGGCGCATAATGAAATGCTTTTGAAAACTCCTTCCTACCGGTCAGTAAATACTGATTTACAAATTGAGGCGTAGCCAGAATTACCCGATCAGCTACAATGGTAACCGACTCCTGCTTTTCGCTATCGAATGCGGCTATCACTACGGAATCATTTTTAATTTCGGCCTGATACACCAAATGCTTTTTCAATGTTTTCTGATCGGTGTATTTTTTTAAATGCGATGCCAGTCTTGCATTTCCTTCCGCCCAGGTTAACACATTTTCTTTTTTATCGGCCGTAGCATCGTGTTTCCTTCCACAGAAATAATGAATCCCCGCCCAAGCCGAAACATAGGCGATTCCCAAACCATAATCGTCCCGACAACAATAGTCAATATAATTCCGTAAAGCTTCCGTCGTAAATCCGTTGCGATCCATCCATTCCAGCATTGTGATTGTATCTAACAGCCGCGTCTCATGATCAGTCGAAGACAGCACCAACGGGATATCAAACAGATAGGCTCCGTCCAAACCTTTTGCTTTTCTAAAAAACTCCATTTTGTCAAAAAACCGACGGAACTGCTCTTCTTCCGCCTGAGTAGCTCCCAATCGCGGAACAAGACCTTCCTGCCAGCTATTTTTATAATACAACCGTTCCTGAGGCGAAAACGTCAACTGTTCCTCATCGAATACCGGAAAACCTTTGGTATCATAACCGGTAATTATTTTGGTTTCTCCCAGAAATTGCAACAGTTCTTTATCCTGAAAATTGGGCAACGGAAGATAGTGTGCTCCCAACGGGTATTTCGAGTACCGGTTTTCGCCATTGGACGAATTCCCTCCCAAATGGTCTTCCAGCTCAACTACTAAAAAATCGGTTATTCCTTTTTTATGGAGTTGTCTCGCCGCACTAAGGCCAGCAATTCCGCCACCTACAATCAGATACGGAATATGAATTTCCCGAACCGGCTTCGGAAAGTTTTTCGCCCAAAGACGATGCCCCAATATATGGTTCGTTCCTGTGAGTCGCAACAACAGTCCTGTGGCTTTCTGTTTACAGGATTGCACCAGTGGAATCAATAGCAATGAAGCCGCGATTCCTTTTAAAAAAGTACGTCTTGACTTATAATTTTCCCCACTCTTCATCAAAATAGCGCACTAAGATCTGATTATCCAAACGATTTATTTCCACTGTATTGGCAATCATATCTTTGGAAAAAAAATTAAGTTTATCAAACTGATAATTATAAAAGCGTAATCCATCCGCTTTCCGGTTTACAGTCGAGAATGCTGCCGACGGATTAAGCGCTGCAATTGTATAGCCCCATTCACCAAACGAAGGCACGTAGGCATGATAGGCATCGACTTGCGGAAAAACTTCATTTATGGTCTTATTGATACACCAAAAAGACTTTGGTGCAAAATAAGGCGATGTAGTCTGAACCACTATAAAAGCATCCGGACTTAGAATATGCTGTAAGGATCTGTAAAAATTCAGGGAGTACAGTTTTCCCAAACTGTAATTGGACGGATCCGGGAAATCGATAATAGCCACATCAAATTTTTCCGGACAGTTTTTAGCCCAGATATAGGCATCCTGATTGATCACTTTTACTTTTGGATCGATCAGGGAATTTTTATTAAATCCGGTTAGGATCGTATTGGTTTTAAATAGTTTTGTCATTCCTTCATCCAAATCGACCAACGTAATACGCTTTACCTCTTTGTATTTCAGAATTTCCCTAACGGCTAACCCATCGCCTCCTCCTAACACCAATACATGGTCGACCTTTTTGGCAGCGGCCATTACCGGATGTACCAAAGCCTCATGATACCGGTATTCGTCGGCAGAACTAAACTGAAGGTTGTTATTTAGGTATAAACGGTAATCGCTTTTATTATGTGTTAACACAATTCGTTGGTAGGGTGTGGAACTCGTATACACAATATTTTCGCCGTACAATTTCCCTTCAGAAAAGGACAGAATAGCTTCCGAAAAGACAAAAACAACCAACAATAGAAAAAACGAGGCTATCGCTTTTACTTTTAAAACAAACGGACGGTTTAATTCTTTTTTAAGAAGAAAACACAGACCAATCGCAATTGCTATATTGATCATACCAAAAAACAAAGAGGTTCGCATTACACCCAATTGCGGAACCAAAACCAACGGGAACAATATAGAAGCTAATAAAGCACCTATATAATCGAAGGTAAAAACATTGGATACCAAATCACGGAATTCCACCCGGTCTTTCAGGATATTCATTAGCAACGGAATTTCAAGACCAACCAGACAGCCCGTAGTAAATACGAGTAGATATAGAATAAACTGAAAATAATCGACACTTTCGAATAACAAAAACAGCACCACGGAACTTAAACCACCGACTAAGCCCACCAATATTTCGATTTCGACAAAGGTGTCCAGCAGTTTTTTGGTAATGAATTTTGAGAAATACGACCCAATTCCCATTGAAAACAGGTATACACCAATGATCAATGAAAACTGTTTTACGGAATCACCTAACAGGTAACTCGCCAGTGTACCGGCAACGAGTTCGTATACCAAGCCACAGGTTGCAATTGTAAAAACGGCGATAAGCAATAAAAATTCAAATCGAAGGAATTTTTTACCCATGAATCGCTGCGCTTACTATCATTGAAATCCCGATAATAAAGGCCGCCAGCACAATTGCTACCGCCACATTATTCTTTTCGGAAATTTCTTTCCATGTATTTTCAGGTGTCAATTTTTCGATTACAAAATAAGACCCTAACAAGATCAGTAATCCCAACACGGAAAAGACCAAGGAGTTTAAAATGAGTTTTGTACTGATAAAATCCATATTTTTTATTTTTTGGTTATTTATGATAAAATCGGTTTACACGATGAGTACGCGATTCTGACGTACCGTATTTTTCAACCGTGGCACAATCGCAGATCCGGTTTCCTCCGATTACAAATTGCAAATACACCAAATAAATGGCTAGCCCTAATAACAGTGGCCATTTATTTTGCTTTATATAGGTTTGCATATTATTTTTCATTGTCATCGCTATTATTCATAAGGAGTATACGGACTATCTTCCCATCGTTTTATTTCGTTATACAGCTCTCCAAAGTAGGCAATTAATACAATCACAGCCATAATAATAACCAGCATCCAAATATTCCAATAGGAGGCTTTATTCCAGGTTGCCGTTACTTTCATACCGGTATTATTCAGGTCTTCCGGAGCTTTTACAACAGTTATCGCCAGGTGGTATTTTCCGGCACCTATACCGCAGATACTGAAGTCGTCCGATTGATCGCCTTCGGTCCAGCTTTCGCCTTCCGAATAACCGTGATAATATTCGACATCTTTATTCGCATATATCTCTTCGTTTGTGTCTTCATTTACCAAAGCTACCTGTGCATTGGCCCACGAATTATCCACTCCGGAATGCACGGAAATGGTTAGTGGCGATGCGCCGCCATTAAGTGTAAACGCCGGGGAAATATACTCTTTGTCATTGTATTCGCTAAAAGAAATATCATTGCTAAAAACTACTTCTTCCTGCTTATCGTGATACACATACAAATGCGTTAACAGAATCAACAAGGTTACCGAACACAATATCAAAGCCAGTTGTCGGACATTAAAAAAATAGGGTTGCACCAATCCGATACCAATCCGATTAGGCAATTCTTTCGTAGGCTTAAAAATACGTTTTATCTGATTCTTTGAAATATGTTCACCTAAAAAAACCGTCCGTTCTTCTTTTTCTAACTTTTCAAAAGAGATCATATACGGTGGTGCGATAAGTTCAGCCATCGTTATCAGTCCTGTTGGCAAATCAATATCAAAAAAACCGGCCGCTGCTGCTATTCTCGGTCTTGCAATATCATACAGCTTAAAAACCTTGTCATTATAATCGATTATTTTGGGATGGCCTTTTGCAAAATCATCCGGAATTTCTCGTAACAAAATCCAGTGTCCACTTACTTCCGATAAATATAAAAACTTCCCTGTCGTTGAGGCCAGAACATACTCTTTCCAATAGTAATTCATATATTCTTTAACAACAACGCCCGTAACAGTATACTCTTCCTCTTCCAGTGTCCCTTTTAGTCCCAGTGCAAGACCACCGATCTGTTTGTCGTATTTGTATTTATCTTTAAACGTAAAGTCACCGGTTTCGGTTGCTTTATAAATACTGAAACAATTGGAACAGACAAATTGTTTCACCGGAAACGGCACTTCAACATCTGTAGGGGTATCACACTGATAGCACGTAATTCTCATTCCTTATCTGTTAATTTCAAAATTTTTAATAACATCCGCCTGAAAATAGGCGATATAATCATTTGCCATGTTTTTCACTTTTACCGAATTGTCCTGAAGATAATTACACAAATAAATATCCATGGTGAGTTGGTTGTATTCCGGCCAGGTATGAATACAGATATGCGACTCTTTTAAACAGACAGCAATCGTAAAACTGCTATTGTCAAAAGTGTGTGTTACTATACCTACTTTTTCGAGTTGGTATTTTTCCAGTATCGTTTCGGTAAAAATAATAAAATCTTCTGCTGTGATAAGCTTACGGCTATCCGAAACAGAAAGTGTTAGAAGTTGATGTAATCCGGGAGAATACGAAGTTTGTGTCATTAATTATACCCCATTCGGGAAATTTATCGCGTGTAGTAATTATACGGCAGACTTCTCAAAATGTTACAAAAAAAGCGAAGAAAAATCTTCGCTTTTTTTATTATTCCGGAGCCAACTCCAGTTCTAGTCCGTTTATTGCTTCCGTGATGTGAATCTGACATCCAAGCCTACTGTTATCTTTTACATTAAAAGCTTCCGATAACATCGCCTCTTCATCATCGTTCATTTCCGGTAGGCCCACATCGTTGAGTATATAACACTGGCAGGACGCACACATGGCCATTCCGCCGCAAATACCAATGGTTCCTTCCGGCGCCAGTTCGTAGGCACGTACCAGTTCCATGATATTCATATTCATATCTGTAGGCGCCTGTACCTCATGAACCGCTCCTTCACGGTCTGTAATGATTATCGTTACATCCTGAGACATGGCTATTCAATTGATTTTACAACCGCTTTTTCGGCTTCCTTACGGGTACCGTCAAAACCGTCGACACCACTTACGGTGGTATATTTTAATACGTATTTTTTACCCGGATTCAGTTTGTTATAAACACTCTGACACATTAAAGTGGCTTCGTGGAAACCACATAAAATCAGTTTTAATTTACCCGGATAGGTATTGATATCGCCAATGGCATAAATTCCTTCGATATTGGTCTGATAATCCAGCGCATTATTTACTTTAATCGCGTTTTTCTCGATCTCAAGTCCCCAATTGGCAATAGCGCCCAATTTTGGTGTCAATCCGAATAACGGGATAAAATAATCGGTTTCTACATTCATGCGTGCGCCATTGATTTCGATATCCACCGATTCAATACGTTCGGATCCTTTAAAACCAACAACTTCAGCAGGTGTGATCAAACGAATTTTACCTGCTTTTTTCAATTCCTGAACTTTTTCAACCGAGTCCAAAGCACCACGGAATTCGTTTCGACGGTGTACCAGCGTTACTTCCGAGGCTACATTCGATAAAAAGATACTCCAGTCCAAAGCCGAATCTCCTCCTCCGGAAATTACTACTTTTTTATTGCGGAATTTTTCCGGATCTTTTACAAAATACTCTACCCCCTTATCTTCCTGCTCGTAAAACTCCAAATCTTTCAGGATTGGTTTTCTCGGTTCAAAACTTCCCAATCCACCGGCAATAGCGACTGCTTTTGCGTGATGTTGCGTCCCCTTATCGGTGGTTACAATAAACGTTCCATCTTCCAGTTTTTCTATAGTTTCCGCTTTTTCATTTAGCGTAAATCCCGGTTGGAACTGTTTGATCTGTTCCATAAGATTATCGACCAAATCACCTGCCAATACCGACGGAAATCCCGGAATATCGAAAATAGGTTTTTTAGGATACAACTCCGTTAATTGTCCTCCCGGTTGCGGAAGACCATCGATAATATGGCATTTTAATTTTAAAAGTCCGGCTTCGAAAACGGCAAAAAGTCCTGTGGGACCTGCACCAATAATTAGTATATCTGTTTCAATCATTACGTAATGGATTAATTAAGGACACAAATGTCCCTCGAATTATTTTCTTGTTCTATGACAAATATCAAGAAATCTAACGATGGAAGGCATTATACTGCCTGTCAGGAAATATCCTGAAGACAAAAAAAGTCCCGGCTTCTGTATCTCAAAAGCCGGGTACTGTATCCTGAATTTATGCTACGTTAACCACAGTTTCGATCTGCGGCACATATTTTTTGATCGTAGTTTCCACACCAGCGCGTAACGTCATTTGGTTTACGCTACAAGCTGTGCAGGCACCTTCAAGGCGAACTTTTACGTGCTTATCGTCTTCAATTTCGATAAGCGTAATATCGCCACCATCCGAATTTAAGAACGGACGAATTTCTTCCAGTGCTCTTTCAACGTTTAGTTTGATTTCTTCTGTTGTCATTTTATTTCTTTTTTACAGCTGAACATCCAGCCATCGTGGTAATTTTTATTGCTTCTGTAGGCGGCAGACTTTCATTTCTGCTTACTACTTCCTGTACTACGGAACGCGCCAGTTCTTCAAATGCTTTTTCGATTGGCGATGCCGTTTGCAAAGCGGCCGGACGACCGTAATCGCCTGCTTCGCGAATGCTTTGTACAATTGGCACTTCTCCTAAGAATGGTACCTGTAAGTCTTCTGCAAGATTTTTCGCACCTTCTTTTCCGAAGATATAATATTTGTTGTCCGGTAATTCATCCGGTGTAAAATAGGCCATGTTTTCAATGATTCCCAAAACCGGTACATTGATGCTTTCGGCCTGGAACATCGATACTCCTTTTTTAGCATCGGCCAAAGCCACTGCCTGAGGTGTACTTACCACCACCGCTCCGGTAATTGGAAGCGATTGCATGATCGACAGGTGAATATCTCCTGTTCCCGGTGGTAAATCCAGTAACATAAAATCCAGTTCGCCCCAATCGGCATCAAAAATCATCTGATTTAAAGCTTTCGAAGCCATTGGACCTCTCCAGATTACCGCCTGATCCGGACTGGTAAAGAAACCGATAGATAAGATTTCCACACCGTAACTCTGGATGGGTTTCATTTTGGATTTTCCGTCAACCTCAACCGAAATCGGACGTGCTTTTTCCACATCAAACATAATCGGCATGGAAGGACCGTAAATATCTGCATCCAAAACGCCAACCTTAAAGCCCATATTCGCCAGCGTTACCGCCAGATTTGCCGTAATAGTCGATTTTCCAACACCACCTTTTCCAGATGAAACAGCGATAATATTGCTGATTCCCGGAATCGATTTGCCTTTGATTTCCGGTTTTTCCGGAGCTTCAACTTTTATATTGACTTTTACTTTTGCCTTATCGTATATTTTTTCATGGATCACTTTCATAATGTCCACCTCAGCGCGTTTTTTGATATGCAACGCCGGGGTGTGCAATAATAAATCCACTACTACTTCATCTCCGAAAGTGATTACGTTTTGTACCGCACCGCTTTCTACCATATTTTTACCTTCTCCCGCTATGGAAATCGCTTCCAATGCTTTAAGAATTTCTTTCCTGTCTAATTTCATTATTTTATTCGCTTTAAGTCGTTTATTAAGACTGACTTTATGTTACAAAGATAAGATGAAAAGTTCTTAAAATAAAGATAAAGAATTGTATTTGTTTATTGCGCAATAGCTTCGCTTTACACTTCCGGTTTCAAAACCCTTAATCCGGGACAATAACGGGAATTCAAACCGGTTTCCAGCTGCTTATTTTTTAAAGAATTTCCGATTTAATTTCGAAAATCCATTTTAAAATTCAATTTTCGGGTAGTCAATCTGAGTTTTTCCGCTGTTACTTCAAAAAAAAGCTGCAACCGAAACATGTCCGATTGCAGCAAAAGGTAGTAAAAATCAAAGTGGATTATTCGTATTTCAGGTATTTCAGAATATCGATCCTTGTTGCCTGATAGGCTTTCGAAAGCACGATAAGCAATGTGAGCGATAATAAGACCACAAAACCAATAATAAACGGTAAGGTGGTTATCGAAATCCGGAAAGCAAAGTCTTCCAGCCATTTATTAAGCAGGTAATACGCCGGCATCGCTGCCAGAATAAAACCGATAATACAAAAAATGATGTATTGTGTCGACAGGTTTTTAAGTAGCATTCCGGTTTCGGCACCCAATGTTCTTCGGATCGCGATTTCTTTTATGCGTCTTTCGATCGAATACGATGCCAGCGCAAACAATCCGAACAATGCTATAGTGATCACTACAATATTGAGCAGCGAAAATAAATTGCGTTGTTTTATATAGGTTTCATAGGTCCGGGCGTATTCTTTATCTACAAAATCGTATTTAAACGGATATTCGGTGTCGACTTTCTGCGTCCAGAATTTCTCCAAACCGGCAATCGTCTGATCCATGTTTTGTGCATCGACTTTTACATATATTTTATTGATATTGGTTTGCATCCACGGAACCGTTTTAATATGAAAGAAAACCATTGGCGGTATTTCCCGCTGTAATCCATATAAATGGAAATTGTCGACTATTCCAACCACTTTTAATTTTTGGCCGTTCCATTCGATTTCTTTTCCAATCGGATCTTTTTCACCCATCTTATCCCATGTTACTTTATTGATCAACATTGTACTAACGGTATCGGAAGCCAACTCCGGTGAAAGCATTCGCCCCTGAAGCAGTTTTATATTCAACATATTCAGTAAATCAAAGTCGATTCCCATATTTTGTGCCTGAATGTTGTTATCGTTATGCGTAAAGCCTGTTGAAGACGTAGCACCTCTGCCTGAAAAATTAAAGGTTCCGGCTCCTACTCCCTTAACGCCTTTGATTTTTTGCAATTCCTGTTGAAAGGTTCTGTATCGCTCGTAATCGGTTCCGTCTCTTTTTGCACGATACGGAATCGTTACAATCTGGTCGCCTTTATAGCCTAATTCCTTACTACTCATATAGCGTACCTGTTGGTATACGATATACGATCCGATAATAAAAAATGTCGCAATGGCAAACTGAAGGATCAACATTCCGTTTCGAAGCCATATTCCGTTTTTACTTCGTCCGAAATTACCTTTCAGTACTTTTAAGGTTTCAAAATTCGATACATATATCGCAGGAAAAATACCCGCCAATGCGATAACCACGACCACAATCAGCAACAATTGCAAATAGAACTGACTTCCGATCATTTGGAGGTCTTTTTCTAAGAACGAATTATAAAACGGCAGAGCAAGCTCCACGATCATCATCGACAAAATCAAGGCCCCGAAAACCACTAATATAGTTTCGAAAACAAACTGCCATACGATTTGTTTTTTAGTCGCTCCGATAATTTTTCGGATACCGATTTCTTTCGCTCTTTTAATCGCATTTGCCGTGGCCAGATTGATATAATTCACAATAGAAAGTACCAGAATCAGAATTGAAAGCCCCATCATGATCATCAAAAACTGGTAATTCCCTTTTCCTTCTACCAAACCGCTGGTTAAGTCACTAAGTCGTGCTTTTGACAATGGCGTCATGGAAACCTTGATAACTCCGTATTTTTTAATAAACTCCTGTTCCGTAATTCCCATTTCGGCAGCGTTTTTCCGGATGCGATGTTCGTAGTAAATTTTTTCAATTTCTTTACAGACCGCGTCTACTTTGTCCGGACTCTTAATTTTTAACATTAATCCGTAATTAAAATCACCCCAACTTTCGCTGTTTTTATCCATTTTTAAATACAACATCACGTCGGGTGCCATCGACGATTTACCCGGAATACGGTATACGCCTCGTACCGCATACGGTTTGCCATCGTAGATCATTTGTTTCCCTATCGGATTTTCATCTTTAAAAAACAATTTGGCAACGTCTTCCGATAATGCTATACTATTTTGATCCTGTATGGCTGTTTTCGCGTTTCCGGCTATAAATTCAAAAGGGAAATACGAGAAGAAATTACTTTCGGCAGCGCCAATTTTCTTGATCATTTCTTTTTTTCCATTGTAGTTCAGAATTTCCTCCGAGTACCATGCCGTATAATAACAGTAACTTTCGATGTTTTTGGATGACGCTTCCAGCATCGGAGCGGTTGGCGCTACATTCCACGCCCATTTACCGGCATCGGCCACATCGTTAATCACTTCATAAACCTTGTCTTTTTCCGGGTTCCATTCGTTATACGCGTGCTCTTCATTCCAATACAAAATGGCAAAGATTAATCCGGAAATCCCGATGCTTAATCCCAATATATTGAGTATTGAAAACAGTTTGTGTTGCTTAAAATGATACACAAACACTTTTAACCAGTTTTGTATCATTGTTATTTAGCTGTAATGGTTCCTAATGAATTTTTGTTTGTTGTAAGCGCTTTCGGTTTGCCGGAATATTCAATAGCAGCTACCGAACTGGCGGATGCATCCAGTTTTTCGGTTACATGTACCGTTACTTTCGAGGCATTTGCCGCTTCAACGATAGCATATTTTACGTCCAGATCACCGGCTTTAAAAACCGATGCCGATTTTGCTACCACTTTTAATTCGGTTGCTTTTCCCGTTATCGTTGCTTTTCCGGCACTTGCTAAGGATGCCTTTAGCGTCGTTGTCTGAATAGCACCTTTAAAAGCCGATCCGGAATTGATGTCCAATTGTACGTTTTTTGATTTGATGTTTCCATCCAGACGTGTTCCCGACGTAAGGGTGATTTGCACATTCGCTGTTTCCACTTCATTTTCTAAGGTCATTTTGGCCCCGGAAGCCAATTTAAAATTGGCAACATTCGGACTTAAAACTTCAACCCGTGCGATTTCAAAATTATTGGTTCCTTTATTGGATTTTATCTTTATTTTTAAGACGCCTTTCTCCACTTCGGTAGTGATCTGTTGTACTTTATCGGCCGTATCGGAGGTTACTTTTATTCCGGTTGTTTTACTTTGCGTATAGCGTATTTCAACTCCGCTATGGGCTTCAATGGTTGTAAAATCGGCTACGGTTCTATTTTCGCTTACCTGCGCCTGGCATACAAATCCGATAAGACTTAAAGTTATGGCAATTATAATTCGTATCATGGTTTTTCTTTTTTAAGGTTGCTGTTGTTTTTAATTTTCTTTGGCATCGACTAAAACATCTACATTTCGGGCGTTTTGCTTTTCGCTGAGGATCACGCCGTCTTTCATATGAATGGTACGCTGTGAAAACGATGCATCATAATCGGAATGGGTTACCATCATGATCGTCGCGCCATTCGCGTGTAAATCGGTTAGCAATTCCATTACTTCGTTTCCGTTACGGCTGTCCAGATTTCCGGTAGGCTCATCGGCCAAAATGATTTTCGGATTGGTGATCAAAGCTCGCGCTACGGCTACCCGTTGTTGTTGTCCACCCGAAAGTTGCTGCGGATAATGTTTTAGGCGATGGGAAAGCGAAAGGCGTTCGGCAATGGCTTCCACTCGTTTTTTGCGTTCCGCACTACCCACATTATTGTAGATCAGCGGTAATTCGATATTGTCATATACCGACAATTCGTCAATCAGGTTAAAGTTTTGAAAAATAAACCCGATTTGCTGTTTCCGCAACTTCGCTTTTTCATTTTCCTTTAGTCCGTTGATCTCCTGACCTAAAAGTTTATAGCTTCCACTGGTAATTCCATCCAAAAGTCCGATGATATTGAGCAGGGTTGATTTCCCGCAACCCGAAGGTCCCATTACGGAGATAAAATCCCCTTCGTTAATTTGCAGTGCAATCTGATTTAATGCGGCTGTTTCCACTTCTTCCGTCCGGAAAACTTTAGAAAGATTTTGAATGCTGATCATAACTGTTCGTTTTTTAGATTGATTGATTGATTTTTTCGATTTCCCGTTTCCGGGTTTTTACATTTTGTTCTTTTGTTTATCCGACTTAAAAATGGTTCGGTTAAAGTTATTATTAATTCCATTATTTTACTTGTCAAATTGTAAAACCGCCACTTCTTTATAATCCTGATAAGAAGAGGTGATTACGTTTTCGCCATCTTTTAATCCTTCCAGCACTTCAAAATACAGCGGATTTTCCCGCCCCAGCTTGATCGTACGTCGGATGGCTTTATCACCATTGACTACAAAGATCCAGTTTCCGGAGGTTTCCTGATTAAAACTTCCTTTGGGCAATACCAGCGTTTTCACACTTTCGGAAAGGGTTAATTTAACGCCAAAGCTTAAGCCCTGTTTTAAATCCAGCTCTTTGGCGTTTTCAAAATTCAGCTCGACCTGAAATTTACCTTCTTTAACTTCCGGGATTACTTTGGCAATATGTACCGGGAACTGTTTCCCTTTGTATTCGATCGTTCCTTTTTGTCCAACCGATACGCGCTCCAGGTAAAATTCGTCGACTTTTGCAACCAGTTTATACCCTTGCATCACATCAATTTTTCCGATACTTTCTCCGGCCTGGTAGTTTTTACCTAAAATCGGCTCGAACGAAGAAAGCCGTCCGGATAAGGGTGCCGTAATCAAAAAGTTCTTTTTATTCCCTCGCAAAATGTCAAGGCTTTTTTCCATTGTCGCAATCGAACGATTGATTTGCTGAATCTGGATCTGGTTGGTTTGTTTTTCTTTTTGAATGCTTTGCTGGATAATATTTTTGCGTTCCTGTTGGTAACGGAAGCCTTCCCGTGTCGTTTCCCATTCATTTTTGGCAATGATTCCTTTTTTAAACAGTCGTTCGTTAAGATCGTATAATTGTTTGGCCGTATTATAATCGTGTTCGATTGCGATCAGGTCTTTTGCGAGGTTTAATTCCTGATTTCGGATATCCAATCGCGCTTTGTTTAGATTGTTTATTTGTTCGATCATGGACGTCTCTTGTGTCAGGTAGCTTAATTCCGTATTCGGGTTATATAATTTGGCCAATGCCTGTCCTTTTTCGACATGACCTCCATTTTCTACAAAAATTTCCTGAACCGAACCACCTTCAATAATGTTGATTAAAATAGAATTTAACGGTTCGGCTTTTGCCTGAAACATAATAAAATCTTCAAAGTAGGCTTTACTTACGGTTTTGATGCTAACCTCATCCCTTTTTACATTCAGGCTTTTTTCTTTTGTGATCATTGAATAGGCAAAATAGCTAACGATCAAAAAAAGTAGCACTATCCCAATACGATAGCTATTTTTTCTATTTTTACGAGTGATAACAGTATCCATTTTTTGATTTTTGATATACTACACAAAGACAATTTCGTGCCATTGTTTTAAAAATCAAGAACCTTCTGATTATCAATTGTTTTATAATTCGCCCTAATTTTGAAGTGTTCAATATCGGACACTTTTTTGTCCGAAACCGAACAACCATGAAAAAAAAACAAGCACAGATTTTAATTATCGACGATCAGGATGATATTCTTTTGGCCGCAAAACTGCTGTTAAAAAAACATTTTGAAACCATTCATACCGCCAATTCTCCAAAAAAATTAGTCCAATTACTTGCCGATAATCCAATTGATGTGGTACTTCTGGATATGAATTATCGTATCGGTTTTGAAGACGGACGCGAAGGTATTCATTGGTTAAAGGAAATAAAATTGCTTGCTCCGAACACGGTAGTCGTTCTGATGACCGCTTTTGGAAAAGTGGAAACGGCAGTCGAAGGGCTTAAATCCGGCGCTTTCGATTATGTGATGAAACCATGGGACAACGATAAATTACTTACGGTGATCAACAATGCCGTAGCGCAAAGTCGGAAAGACCAGAAAAAGAATCCACCGCAACTTCAAGTCGGTCAGTCGGTTTTTATGGGTAATGCTCCCAAGATCAAACAAGCCTATGCTATTGCAGACAAAGTCGCCAAAACGGATGCCAATGTACTTATCCTTGGTGAAAATGGAACCGGAAAATATGTTTTCGCCGATTATATTCACCGGCATTCGGACCGGAAAGACCAACCGTTTATCGCGGTTGACCTCGGTTCGTTAAACGAAAACATCTTCGAAAGTGAATTGTTCGGTTATGCGAAAGGTGCTTTTACCGATGCCAAATCCGATACCGCCGGACGTTTTGAAGCCGCACAAGGCGGAACGATTTTTCTGGACGAAATCGGGAATGTTCCGTTGCATTTGCAATCCAAGTTATTACAAGTGATCCAGAATAAAACCGTTACCCGATTGGGTGAAGCCAAAGCCCGACCTCTAAATGTGCGTATCATCACGGCGACCAACCTCGACCTGAAACAGGAAGTGGCGGCAAAAAACTTCCGGGAAGATTTGTTCTATCGGATCAATACCATGACGATTCCATTGCCGTCATTGCGCGAACGAAATGAGGATATTATTCCACTTGCGCACTTTTTATTAGAACAATTGGCCGCAAAATATGGTCGGGATGGGTTACAATTTCAGGAGAAAGCACTGGAAAACATGGAAAAACATCGTTGGAACGGTAATATCCGCGAGATGGAAAACCGGATCGAAAGGGCTGTAATCCTTTGTGAAGAGGCGACTATCACCGCTTCCGATCTGGATCTGACGTCCATTTCCGAACCGGATGAGGTAGCAGAAGACCTGCAATTGTCGGATCTTGAAAAACGAACCATCGAAAAAACGTTACACAAACATCAGTATAACATTAGCAAAACAGCCGAAGAATTGGGACTTTCCCGAGCGGCTCTATACCGCCGAATCGAAAAATTCGGGATTGCAACCAACGATTAAATCCGCCGCTTATGACACAATCCTGGAAAATATACAATGCTTTTTTTATCCGGTTACTGCTATTGCTGGTACTTCTCGGAAGTTGTATTTTGCTGTTTCAGAAACAACTCTACTATACGCTATTTGGTTTTGTTTTTTTCGGGGTCTTAGTACTACTGGAAATGTATTATTTTATCCGAAATGCTTTTTTATTTTACGATAAAACCATCACCGCTATTTTACAGCAGGATTATTCGGCCAGTTATTCCGATGCGTATAAAACCGGAAATTACAGCAAATTGTACCAGCTTTACGAAACGCTAAAAGAACGGGGAAACGAGCAAACATCCAAGGAACTCGTGTACCGAACCATTTTAAACAATATCGACAGCGGTGTTTTAATCCTTGAAAAAAAGGAATCGGAATGGGGTATTTTTTTGATGAACGATTATTTTTCAAATCAGTTTACGGTACCAAAGGTTTCCAAATGGCATTATCTGAAAAAGCAGATTCCATCGTTTTGTTCGGCTATCGAGCAATTTGACTTTCAGGAAGTGAAAACATCCGTGCAAATTCGTGCAAATGCCGATGCGGAATTTCAGACGTTCCGCTTACAGGCGTCATTAAGTAAGAGTTACAATACCGAATATTATATTATTTTTCTGGATTCCATTCAAAAGGTAATCGAGAAAAAAGAGAAAGAAGCCTGGATTAATCTGATGAAGGTGATTTCGCATGAATTATTAAACTCGCTGACACCGATTCGTTCGCTATCGCAGAATTTACAGGAAATTGTGGATCAGGACGATTTAAGTTCCGAAGATCTGGATGATATCCGGTTAAGTCTTTCGACGATCATCAACCGAAGTGATCATCTTCAATTCTTTGTCGACAATTACCGCAAACTGGCGATGTTACCCTCACCTCAAAAGGAAAAAACCGCTTTACAATCGCTCGTACAATCCTGTATTGACACCATGATGCCGTTGTTTAAAACACATGGTATTAGCATCCATAATAACATTGATTTTGACCGTTGGCTTTATGTCGACCGCAACCAATTGGAACAGGTTATCCTAAACCTGCTTACCAATAGTATGTATGCGCTAACCGGAGATTCGACGGATTCGAAAGTAATTGAGCTATCCGCATCAGTGGCCAATAACCGTTTGTTTATTGTGATTTCCGATAGTGGTTCCGGAATTGAAAAAGAGATTCAGGATAAAATTTTCCTTCCGTTTTTTACCACGCGGAAAGAAGGTGCCGGTATTGGTTTGACATTATCCAAAAACATCATCGAAGCCCATGGCGGTTATCTCAATTACCAACGCGACAGCGCGCATACAACGTTTGTTATTAGTCTGATTGAAGGCGAAAATTCGTAGTATTACAATTGTATTTCCGGTTGCCAGAATAGTTTTTCGAAGTGCACCACCTGATTGTTTTTCACTTTAACACCTTCGCTTTCGAGTAGTTGTTGCATCAGATTGGTTCCGTCGAAATGGTGTTTACCGGTGAGCATTCCCACGCGATTTACCACACGATGTGCCGGAACATCGTCTTTTCCGTGTGCTGCATTCATCGCCCAGCCGACCATACGTGCCGAACGCGCCGCGCCCAGGGTTTTGGCAATCGCACCATAGGACGTTACCCGCCCGTACGGAATTTGACGTGCCACTTCGTACACCCGTTCGAAGAAATTTTCATTTTCGGCTTTCATTATCCCAAATAATTATTGATCAACTTAATTAAGGTGACGACAGAAACCAGTCCGGTTATGGATCCGATAATATAATTGATATTGGTAATTAGAAAGGACGGTTTTTCGCCTTCTTTTTTCTTAAAAAACAGGATATAAAGGTAAAACACCAGAAACGATCCGATAACGGCTCCCAATACAAACAGGGAAATATAGGATTGATTAAAAAAGAAATATCCGTTTCGCGACAACCATACGCTGATAAAGACATAATACGGAATCGGAAAAAGATTGAGTGCCGACAGTAGCATTCCCAAAAAGAAACGACTGGTTTTGCTTTTCATTTTAAGCTCTTCCTTGGGTTTCTTCGGTTTGTTGGCAATCGTAAAAAAATAGAGCGTTAACAACACAAAAATCACAAGACCAACTTCCTGTAACAGGTTAATGATTTCCGGATTACGATCGATAAATTTTGCAAATAATACCGCCAGATAGGTTTGAAAAAGTACGGTAAACGTAGCGCCCAATGCAAACATCAGGGCTTTATTTCTGCCATCCCGCACACTTAGTTTTGCAGCCGTCATATTGAGCAGACCGGGTGGTGTGATCCCAATCGAAGCCACTGTAAAACCAAGTATGAGGGGCATGAAATAATTCATCTATTTTATTTTGAATTGGATATAAGTTATCGCTTTATTTTGTTCTAAATATTGTTGTTCGTAAAACGTCTGAATGGCAGTTACCACTTCCGGCGCTCCTTCGTTTTTGTAAACATTATGATTGGCATACAACACTTCGTGGCCTTCGCCGTGTAATAATCCCAACGTATAACCGTGCATAAATTCGCTATCGGTTTTCAGGTTCATGATCCCGTCTTTTTTCAGGATTTTTTTATAGCGTTGTAAGAATTCCGAGTTCGTCATACGGTGCTTTGTACGCTTGTATTTGATTTGCGGATCCGGGAATGTAATCCAGATTTCGTCTACTTCTGATTCTGCGAATACATATTCCAGCAATTCAATCTGCGTTCGTATAAAGGCTACATTCGACAATCCGTTTTCTACAGCTGTTTTTGCTCCCCGCCAAAATCGTGCCCCTTTTATATCAATCCCGATAAAATTTTTATCCGGGTAACGCGTAGCCAATCCAACGGAGTATTCCCCTTTTCCACATCCCAATTCCAACACCAACGGGTTATCATTTTTAAAAACCTCCTGTTTCCATTTGCCTTTAAACGGAAAAGTATCCGACACCACCTCTTCCCGAGTTGGCTGAAATACGTTCCCAAATGTCTCGTTCTCCTTAAATCTTTTTAATTTATTTTTACTTCCCACGACTAAACTTAAAATTTTGGTAAAATTACGGAAATATCCAAGAACTAAAATAGTTTTACTTTGCAGTTATTAAATAAGTTATCAAAAACGATCTTATTTATATCCGGATAACCGGATTGGTTTACGCTTCCCGTTATGCATCGCAGGTTTTTATAAAGACCTGTTATTTCAGGGGTTGATTTGTGTCTTTTGGATTGCCCGCGGGGTAAAATGAAAAACTTTTGGAATATTTAGTACAATGCATAAAGAACGAAAAAAAAGAATTTTAGTCGCTCCATTAAATTGGGGCCTTGGGCATGCCACGCGTTGCATCCCGGTTATTGAGGCTTTGGAAAATCACGGATTTCAGCCGGTGATTGCTTCCGATGGTGTTGCGTTGTCGCTTTTAGAAAAAGAATTTCCGCACCTGCAAGCCTTACAACTTCCTTCTTATAAAATCCAGTATGCTCAAAACGGAGCTAATTTTAAATGGAAAATGATCAGTCAGATTCCGAATATGTACCGCGCCATGCGGGACGAACGGAAAATGGTAGAACGTTGGATTCAGGAAGAGGCCATCGACGGGATTATTTCCGACAACCGACTGGGTGTTTTTTCTTCCAAAGTCCCTTCGGTTTTTATCACGCATCAATTGAATGTTTTAACCGGAAACACTTCCTGGATTACGACTAAAATCCACCATCAGTTTATCCGAAAATACAGAGAATGCTGGGTTCCGGATATCGCCGGAAGTCCGAATCTTTCCGGGAAACTGGGGCATACGGAAACGCCGGTAACCAATGTAAAATATATTGGCCCGTTAAGTCGTTTGCACAAAAAGACCGTCGAGCCCTTATATGATCTGATGGTTATTCTGTCCGGGCCGGAACCGCAACGGACATTACTGGAAGACAAATTAAAACTGGAACTGAAATATTTTGAAGGTAAAATCCTTTTTGTCCGTGGTGTAATCGAAGAAGAACAAACCATCTCGCGACGCCTGAATTTTACCTGCTATAATTTTATGAATACCGAAGAACTGGAAATGGCCTTTAACCAAAGTAAAATGGTATTGAGTCGTTCCGGATATACGACTATCATGGATTTGGCACATTTGGGCAAAAAAGCCTTTTTTATCCCAACTCCGGGTCAATATGAGCAGGAATACCTGGCTAAAAAATTAAAGAAAAAAGGACTGGTTCCGTATTCCCGACAGGAGGAATTTAAAGTTGGCGATTTGAATCAGGTGGACTTGTACAAAGGACTTAAGAACATCACTCAGGAAATCACCTGGCGTCAGTTATTTTGTCTTTTCGAGCGTAAAGGAAAACTCTGATCCGACACCGATTTTACTTTCCACATAAATACGTTCGTCGTGCGCTTCGATAATGTGTTTTACGATGGCCAATCCCAAACCGGAACCACCTTCGGAGCGCGCACCACTTTTGTCCACACGGAAAAATCGTTCGAATAAACGGGAAATAAACTGCTTTTGAATTCCTTCCCCATTATCGGTTACGCGAATAATCACTTTGTTATTGACCAAATCCTCGATACTGATTTCGGTTGTTCCGTTTTCTTTTCCGTATTTGATGGAATTTTCGACAAGATTGGTCACCACCTGCTGGATACGTTCTTTATCGGCAAAAACCTTTACCGGCTTGCTGTATTTCCGATCGAACATCAACATAATGTTTTTCTGATCGGCACGCATTTCCAGAAGATCCAAAACATTCTGAATGACATCGACAATATTGAATTCGGTAAACTCCAGATTTAGATCGCCGGTTTCGAGTTTGGTGATCATATCCAGATCTTTTACGATATAGATCAATCGTTCGACACCTTTTTCGGCGCGTTGCAGGTATTTTTTGCGGATGGTTTTATCGTTCATCGCCCCGTCCAGTAAGGTAAGCAGATAGCCCTGAACGGTGAACAACGGTGTTTTTAATTCGTGAGAAACATTCCCCAGGAACTCCCGACGGTATTCCTCACGAATTTTTAAAGTTTCAATTTCTATTTTTTTGTCTTTTGCAAATTTCTGTACTTCGTTCATCAGCGTCGCCATATCGGTTGTAACCGGCTGACTTCTGAGTGTGGTAGAATCCAGTAACGACACGTCGTCGTAGATTTTTTTAACCCGTCGGTAGATAAAGCGCTCTACGCGGTATTGCAGTACGAAAAAGGAAAAAAAGTAAACGCCTAAAGCAAAAACAATACAGAATTTATAGTTTAGTTCGTAAAACCAATACGTCAATCCTGCGATTAATAAGGTGGAAAAAAGGGTAATATAGAGCGCAGATTTGACTGCAAATCTGTATGATTTTTTAAAGCTTATGGACATTTATATTTCTAATTTGTAACCGACTCCTTTGATGGTTTTAAATAGATCGTCTCCGATTTTTTCTCTTAGTTTTCGGATATGAACGTCAATTGTTCGTCCGCCAACCACTACTTCGTTACCCCATACTTTATCGAGGATTTCTTCTCTTTTAAATACTTTTCCGGGTTTGGAAGCCAAAAGGTAGAACAATTCAAATTCTTTACGCGGCAGGATAATTTCTTCTCCTTCTTTTACAATTTTGTATTCTTCGCGGTTGATTTCGATTTCACCTACTCGTAATACATCACCTTGTTGCTCTTCTTCTTTTAAGCGACGCAATAAGGCTTTAACCTTACTCACCAGAACTTTCGGTTTAATCGGTTTGGCGATGTAATCGTCGGCTCCGGCATCGAACCCTGCCACTTGTGAATAATCTTCACTTCTTGCGGTCAGGAATGTTATAATCACATTGGCCAGTTCCGGGATTTTACGGATGTTTTCGCACGCTTCCATACCATCCATTTCAGGCATCATCACATCCATAATGATCAACTGTGGCATTTCTTTTTTAGCTTTTAAAATGGCCTCTTTACCATTGCTTGCCGTTACGATCTGATAACCTTCCTGTGATAGATTATATCCTACGATTTCGAGGATATCCTGCTCATCATCAACCAATAAAATCTTAATGTCTTTTTTCTTCATAATGGACACTCTATGTGTGTTTTCGGGTTGTAAAGGTAAAGATAATACAAAACGATTATATGTGTTAACGATTATTTAATCTGTTAACGATTTCGTAATACATTCCCAACAAAACGATAACAGGTTACTAACTTCAGGTTAACTTCGAAAGGGTTCCTTTGCGCAAAATTTAATACAACACGTAAACAACAACACAATGAAACTTAAGTTATTACTAACAACATTATTGTTCACAGTCTTCGCCTTTGCTCAAAAAGGAACTGTTAAAGGTACGATAACAGACAAGGAGATGAACAATGAGCCACTTCCTTTTGCCAGCGTAACGATTAAAGGTACAACAATTGGCGTAAATACCGACGAAAAAGGAACATTTAGTTTGAGCGTTCCGGAAGGAAACCATATTCTAATGATTGCTTTTTTAGGATACCAAACCGTAGAGGTACCTTTTAAAATTGCTTCGGGCGAAACGAAGACAATTGATAAAGCTCTTGGTACTGCCGGTGTACAGTTGGAAGATGTAGTTTTAAAAATCGAAACCAACCGTCAGAAAGAAAGTGCGCTTTTAGTAGAACAGAAAAAAGCCATCGAAATAAAACAAAGTATCGGAGCACAGGAACTTTCCCGTAAAGGAGTGAGCGACGTGGCTACTGCGGTTACCAAAACTACCGGTATTACCAAACAGGAAGGTACCGGAAACATTTATGTGAGAGGTTTGGGTGACCGTTATAATTCGACTACGATGAACGGCCTACCTATTCCTTCGAACGATCCGGAAAAGAAAAACATCCGATTGGATATTTTCCCAACCGATATCGTAGAATATGTATCGATTGACAAAGTATATAACGGAAAAACATCGGGCGATTTTGCCGGAGGTAACGTTGATATCGTTTCCAAAGATTATAAAGGCAAAGGATTTTTGCGTCTGGACATCGGTTCCAACGCCAACACAAATGCTTTGGCCGAAGACAACTTCCGTCTTGCAAAAGGCCCAAACAGTTTTGGTTTTAGCAATCCGGCTAACCCTAAAACGATCTCCACTTACGATTTCAATACCTTACAATTTGAAGGAAAAACTCCGGTAGCCGGTTCTTTCGGAATCTCAGGAGGTAAATCATTCGACATCGGTTCGGAAAGCAAATTGAGTATTTTCGCCACCGGATCTTTCGGAAACGAATACACCTCAAAACGCGACGGTAGCGCTAAAGGTAGCGTAAACGGTGACGGAAGTTTGGTTAACAGAAACTTCAAGACCTTCTCTTCTATGGGTTACACCACCAATACAACTGGTTTGGTAAACGTAGGCTATAAAATCAACAACAATCATAAAGTAAGTTTTAACTCTTTATTTATCAACACGTCTAGCCAGGTTAAAGACGAGTATTTCGGATATATCGCCGATCTTGCCGATGCTGGTAACGGATTGATTCGTCGTTCGGAATATGTAAAAAATACTTTATTCGTAAACCAATTATTAGGCGAGCACACTATTAGCGATCGTTCCAAATTCAATTGGGGTGTTGCACAAAACAACATCACTGGAGATACTCCTGACAGGATGTACAACACATTACGAAAAAACGATACCGGTTACACCATCATTAGTCAGTCAAAACCGGACAACCACCGTTACTTCCAACGATTAAAAGAATACGAAACAGTTGCCACCGCTTCCGTTGATTACAAATTCAATAAAACCAGCGATGGTGATTTTAGAGGTAAATTCACAGCAGGTTATAACGGTCGTTTTAAAAACAGAGACTTCAAAGCAACGCAGTTCAACTTTAAAACGTTTGGTCCTTACACTACAACTATCGTAGATCCTGAAAACCTGGATATGTTTTATAACCAACAAAATCTAAACAATGGTTATTTTGAAATCAGTACGTTTGTTGGTAATGCCGAAATCGCGAACGCACTTGATCCGCAAAAATATACCGGAGAACAAATCATCCACGGTGGTTATTTAAACACCGAATATAAATTCAGCACTAAATTAACAGCTGTTTTAGGTTTACGCGCTGAATATATCTCACAAAAAGTTGACTGGAAAACACAGTTGGATCCAGTTGGAGACAAAGATGAATTCAAAAAAACAACGTTCCTTCCAAACTTAATCATGAAATATGAGCTAAACGAAAAACAAAACCTTCGTTTGGGAATGAGCAAAACCTACACTTTACCACAGTTTAAAGAAAGAGCTTTATTTATCTACGAAGATGTAACAGAAGTAAAAGTAGGTAATCCGGATTTATATCCTTCCGATAACTACAATTTAGACTTGAAATGGGAAATGTTCCCTAAAAGCGAAGAGTTGATTTCCTTTACCGCTTTCGGAAAATATATCTTAAATCCAATTAACGAAGTAACAATCGCTTCTTCTACAAACGATATTTCATTTGTAAACACAGGAGATCGCGGTTATGTTGCCGGAGCCGAAGCAGAATTCCGTAAGTTGATCTTCCAATCGGGTGAAAACAACAGTAAAAAATTAACGGCCGGAATCAACGCTTCTTATATGTATACAACTCAGGACTTAAACGGTCCAAAAGTAGACAAAGAGACTCGTTACAATGTTGACTTTACAAAATCGAAAAGTGCCTTTACCGGAGCATCGCCTTTATTGTTAAATGCAGACGTATCGTTCTTTAAAGAATGGAACAACAAAGAATCGAACATCTCCACTACATTAGCCTACTCGTATTTCTCGGATCGTATCTATGCTTTAGGAACAAACTTACGTGGTGATCAGGTAGACAAAGCGGTAGGAACTTTAGATTTTATTGTAAAATCAAAAATCAATAAAAACTTAGGTATCGGACTAATGGCTAAAAACATTTTAAATCCTAAAATCGAACGTGTACAGGAAAACAACAATGGCGACGTTACGTTGTTAACGTATACTAAAGGAATGAATCTGAGTTTCAATGTGAACTATCAGTTTTAATACAACATCAAAACACACCTGAAGGAGCGAATTATCGCTCCTTCTTTTTTTGAAGTAAAGTTGACTTAACAAACGAAACATTTACTTAATAATTACTTCTTTATATGTTAATCCAACCGTGACAATGGCTTAACCCGCTTTTCAAAAAAACGAAGCACTTTTGCATCAAACATAACTAAAAAATTATTCAGAAAAAAAATGAAAAAATCAATCGTAAAATTATTTGTGATTTTCGCAGTAACAGCTGGAACTTTAGCAAGTTGTTCATCATCTGACGAGAGCACACCAAGCGGACCTTCTTCTTCTTTCGTAGCTAATGCAAACGATTTTAAAGGTGTTATCAACGACGGTGTAGTAACTTTAGTTGCCGGAGCAACTTACAAGCTTACTGGAAAAATCCAAGTAAATAGCGGTGCTACTTTAACAATTCCTGCTGGAACAAGAATTGAAGGTACTGGAGGAACATCTGCTTATATCGCAGTAGCACAAGGTGGTAAAATCAACATTTTAGGAACAGCTGCAAACCCTGTAGTTATGACTAGTGGTTTGACAACTAAAAATGCTGGTGACTGGGGAGGTTTAGTAATTTGTGGAAAAGCACCTATCAACAGAGGAACGGTTACTGCACAATCAGAAGTTGCTGACTTAACGTACGGTGGTACTGTTGCAAATGATAATTCTGGTGTAATCCAATATTTAAGAGTTGAATATTCTGGTGCTGCTTTCAACACTGAAAAAGAATTCAATGGTATTTCTTTCTTCGGAGTTGGTAACGGAACTGTAGTTGAAAACGTAGAAGTGTACCACGGTGCTGATGACGGATTCGAATTCTTCGGTGGAACAGTAAACACTTCAAACTTAATCTCTATCGGAAACGAGGATGATCAATTTGACTGGACTGAAGGATGGAACGGTACTAACACAAACTGGTATGGTAAACTTGCTTTCGGAAAAGGAAACAGAGGTATCGAGGCTGACAACTATGAGTTCAACTTTGACGCTAACCCGGTTTCTAACCCGACGATCACTAACTTAACGTTAATCGGACCTGGTAGTTCTGCTGACGCAACTGCTTACCCTGAAAACCAAGCTTTAAAATTAAGAAGAGGAACTAAAGGTATGTTCAACAACGTAGTAGTAAAAGACTTCAAAGTTGGATATGACGTAGAACACGATCAAACAATCTCTTTCGTAGGTACTACTCTAAAAGGAACTAACACGAAATTCGAAGGAATCGGATCAAACGCAAAAGGTAAGAAAACTGACGGTAGCGCAATTGACGTAGCCGGAGTATTCACCGAGTCTGCTACTGCAACAGGAGCTGGAAACGGAACTGCTGCTCCAAGCTGGGCAACAGGATGGACTGTAGGATTCTAATCAAAATATAATTATAGTCTTTTTCAGAAAAATATCTCTCTTTTAACAAGAGGGATATTTTTTTTGGCATAAATTTTGAACTTTTTTTTATATCTTTATGCCATATTTACACCTATGAAGAAAAATTACTTTTATATTATTTTAGTTGCCTTTTTTCTGTTTTCCGCCAATTTATTTGCGCAGGAATCAAAAGGTTCTTCGGGTACGACTATCGAAGGTCTGAATATTTATCCAAACCCAACCAATGGGGACAAGATATACATCACTTCCAAATCAGCACAAGATAAGGAAGTTGAGATTTTTGACGTGTTAGGTAAGCGCATTTTACAAGCTACTTTAAACTCAAAAGAACTAAACATAGCCAATTTAAATACGGGTGTTTACATCATCAAAATCAAAGAGGGCGAAGCTTCCGCAACAAGAAAGCTTATTATCAAATAGTTAACAAAGGGTTATTTCTTACATTTAACCATAATTTTACATTAAAAGTTTTCATTTATCGCGAAATACTTCTTAACTTTGTTGTCCACTTTTTAAAAAACAATTCAAAACATGAAAAAACTTTACATTTTATCATTAGCGCTTTTTACATCGGCAGCTTCATTCGCTCAGTTTGTATATGAGCCATTCAACTTCTCTGGTGCAGCTACATCAAACGGATGGACTAGCCATGGTGGTACTGCAGGACAAATCACAACATTATCAGGAAGTTTAACGTACCCAGGTTTGGCTGCTTCAGCAGGAAACAAAATTTCCATCATTGCTGCAAACACTGAAGATATGAATAAAGCTACTACTTCTGCAATTACTGGTGCTGCTTATTATTCAACAATCATCAACGTACAGAACACGACTTCTATGCACGCTAACACTGCTACAGGGGATTATTTCTTCTCTTGTACTTCAGTAGCTTCATCAAGCACAACTGCTTTCCAAGGACGTTTATATATTCGTCAAGGAGCAACTGCTAACACAGTAAACTTAGGTGTTTTAAATAATAGTGGTGGTACTGCAGCTCCAACATATTCTGCTACTGATTACCCTATCAACACGCCTATTTTTATCGTTATTAAATACGACATCGCTGCTAACAGCGCTAGCCTTTGGGTAAACCCTACTCCAGGTGCTGCTCAACCAGCTGCTACTGTTACTAACGCTACAGGAACAACTGCAGCTCCAACTAACATCAATGGTTTAATTATCAGACAAGCTGGAAACGCTACTAACAGTACAGGAAATGTTGAATTAGACGAAATGAGAATCGGTACTACTTGGGCTCAGGTTACTCCTCAAGCTACAGCTAGTT
>NZ_JASLCE010000041.1 GCF_030146175.1 Flavobacterium sp.
GTTTTTAATCTTTCGAAGAAACAGTTCGGAACCATAAACATTTATGTGTTCATCACACATCTTCCCTCTCTCCTGTTAAGTGAATTTTCTGTTGATTTTTCGATTCAATACCATTCAATTATGGCAAAAAAAATTGCACCTTTCCTTATGCTATCAGCCTTATTTATGCTTATTCCAGCTGCATCACAAACACCACACAAGGGGATATCCGAAGTAGGCATCACCGCAGGAAGACTATCAGTGTCCCTGTCCGGTGCTGCAAACTATACGATTCCCATCGAAGTATTACCCGGAATAAAGGATATTGTCCCTCAAATCAGTTTGTCGTACGACAGTCAGAGCGGAAATAATATCGCCGGTTATGGCTGGTCGGTTTCCGGACTCTCGTCCATTACCCGAATTCCATCCACCAAATATCATGACGGAATTTTTGATCCTGTCGACTTTGATCACCTGGATCGTTTTACGCTCGATGGTCAGCGGTTAGTGATTAAAAATGGTACCTCCGGCACTTATGGCGCCAATGGAACGGTATATGAAACCGAAAATTTTTCGACTACAAAAGTGACCTCTTTTGGTGTTTCTCCATTAGGTGCTACCTATGGCCCTCAGTATTTTCTGGTAGAATACCCTGACGGTTCAAAAGCTCAGTATGGCAACCACCTCGAATCGCGATCGGAAATAAAATGGTCTATCGACTATTGGGAAAACCCTCAGGGTATCCGCATCAACTATTCTTACGCCAAGTTTTTAAACATTTCTCGCATCATGAGAATAAGCTATGGTGCTATTGGCTCGAATCCAGGATACAATACGATCTATTTTGATTATAAAAAAAGAAATCGTTCCGAAAATGCCTATATCGGCGGAATTCCTTTTACAGAAGCCTATATACTAAATTATATACTGATACACCCAACCAATTTTTCCGATTATCATTATAGAAAATACACCTTAACCCATGATATCAATTCATTAGGTTATGAAAGGCTAGCCAGTATTACGGAGTCCTCAGAATACGGAGGCATTGTTAAAAGTCGGAATCCTACAGTTTTTACCTATGATGACACACCCGACACTCTTACTTACAATCCAATTACAACAAACTTATCGGTAAACAATATAAGCTACAAAAATGCGGCAACTGTTACCGGAGATTTTAATGGTGATGGGAAGACAGATATTATTCTGTATCCGACTTCCGGATCGGATACTCAAAAAAAATACTGGCTGTTTACCGACTTTCGGGAAAGTCAGTATAACATCGGATCAGAAATACCCGTACCCGAATCTTTCGATGAAATCGTCCCGGTTTCATGGCTGGGCGGGAGTTCTTCCTATGGCTACAAATTAATGCAAACACAAGCCTGGACATTAATTAAAACCAATCCATCCGACAATACAACAACTTTCAGCACCTACGCAGCAGGAACGGCTTCTCCGGTGTATTTTCAGTACCGCAAGTCGTACGTATTTCCAGAGCTTATTTACTACAACAATGAACAATATTATAGCAAAGAACTTTCTTTTCAGGATTCGTTCCTGTTTCGAAAATTCAGATCAATTCCTAACAAACCGACCGAGGAACGAATCGTTGTAAACATTCCTAAAGTTTTTTTAAGTGGCGATTTTAATGGTGACGGACTTACCGATCTTATTGCTGTTGAAAAATCGATCTCCTATACCCAAACATACGAACATAACACTTATGATCGGGTACGTTTAGGAGGAGGTTCTTATTTTGTGAATCTGGATAAGCGATTAACGAATGACTTTGTGAATAATGCCGGACAATTGGCAATGACCGACTATAGCATTATTCGAGTTGTGGATTATAATGGCGATGGTAAATCGGACATACTGGTTTTCGATTCCGGAAAAGTGACCGTATATACGCTTAACGACAACAACCGGTTAATTCAATTATCTACCTATGCTGATAGTAGTATTAATTTGAATTACCCAATCCTTATGGGCGACTATAATGGCGATGGAAAAGCAGATTTTATACTTCCAACCGGTAACGGTCATAACTTTGTTAAATATTCCTCGACAGGCATATCCTTTATAAAATCCAAGCACAATTACAGCATTCCGTATAACCCGAGTACACAGGAAAATGATTGCTCTTTTGTCCGTCATATTATTCCAACCGATTTTAATTTAGACGGAAAAACAGACTTACTGTATGTGGAGAATATCGGCTGTGGTAACTCCGGAAAAGCCTCTATTACGGTTCAATATTATAAAAACACCAGCACCAATTTTGCTCCCGCCGGTAGTGCCTCAACTCCTGCTTCGTCAACTGTCGACCGATATTCCCTTCCGGCTTTTATCAGCTTTGACAAAATCAACAACAGTCAGGATATCAGTTTTATCTCTAAAAACAACATTTTTAATTTTAAAACAGCCAAATCTAACGCAAAAGACACCAAATTAAATTCAATAACATTTGGTAATGGCATACAAGACCGCATCACCTACCATCCGCTGATAGCTCCGGACACCAACACTTTTGACCTTGTATATAACGACAGTCCCAACATCGAAAACTATCCGAATGCCGATATCAGCAATGCACCTTCTATTTCGGTAGTCTCCCGACTGGAGCGACAAAGTAAAAACGAATATAAAAAACAGGATTATAAATATTGTGGCGCGGTGTATAACGTCGATGGATTGGGTTTTTTAGGCTTCCGATCCACCATGAACACCAATTGGTATAACGACAATAATGCAGTCATTTCCACTATTTCGAAATTCGATATTTCCAAGCGCGGCGCTTTATCCGAAAGCTATACCGTTACCGGATTGACTATCCCATCGGCGCATTTTACTCCGACATCATTTATCATTAAATCGACCAATACGTATTCCAATACACTGCTTCCCAATAAGGTGTTTAAAATTAAGACCGACACCTCAACTACTATAAACAGTCTGAAAGGCACCACAACCGAAATAGCCGCCACCTATGATGATTTCAACAACCTGTTAACCCATACCACTGTTAATAAACGAGGAAATACGGTTGACAAAAAAGCGGTGGTTACTTTGGAATATTTCAACCAGCCCCAAGGAACTCCGTATATCATTGGTCGTCCTAGCCAAAAGAATACAGAAACCTATGGCGATGATCAAATGAATACAGAAGAAATATACACCTATACGGCCAATAATTTAGTATCGGAAATCAAAACCAAAGGACACAATACCGATTATGTGACAACACGTTATGAATACGATACGTTCGGAAATATAACCAAAAAAACACTGACAGCAAACGGAATGGTACCCCGAATTAATAGTATAGAATATGACACAAGCGGTCGTTTTATCACGAAAAGTACCGATATAGATGGACTGAATACAATATATACCTATAACGACCTGAATGGATTACCCGTAAGCATTACAACTCCTGATGGCAGAACCCTAACCAATGAATATGATCTTTGGGGACGAAAAACAAAAGCAACTGATTATTTCAACACTACTTTTACCTATTCGGGTGTCGATGAAAAAACACTTGTAAAAGTTTTCGGTGATGATGGCAGTTATAGCGAATCGCTATCAGACGACCTTGGAAGGATTATAAAATCCGGCGTTAAAAACATTGACGGTTCGATTAGCTATATCGATTATGTATACGACATTTACGGGCACACTATCAAAAGTAGTGAGCCATATACTGGTTCAGCACCAAGTCAGTGGAATATCGTTAAATACGACCAATTTGACCGAATTATCCAGAGTATTGCCGCAACCGGAAAAACTCAGATCCTAACATATACCGGTTTAACGACCAGCATATTCGACGGTTTAAAAACCGAAAGCATTACTAAAAATGCTGCCAATAGTATCCTTTCCAAAACCGATGATATCAGTTCAGGCAACGCTATCACGCAGCAATACTTTGCCAACGGCAGACTAAAACAGGTAAATTATGGCGGTAACAGCATTGTTACAGAACAAGATGGCTGGGGTAGAAAAACAAAACTCGAAGATCCTTCTGCCGGAACCTATCAATACAAATACAATGCATTGGGAGAAATCATAACCGAAGTAACCCCTAACGGAACTATCGAATATACCCGGAATGCATTGGGCCGCATAATAGCAAAAACAGTACAGTCAAATGACAACTTCTATACCACGTACAACTACAATACAGACGGAACACTGGCGGGCAGCATTATGAATAGTTTAAACTCCTCTGATGATTCCCACATCGAAAACTATGAATATGATGATTTTAAAAGACCTCAAAAAATTAGTACTACCTCAAAAACAGGAACATTTATAAAAGAGCTAACATATGATACCTTTGGAAGAGTCGACAAGGAAAAATTAACCGCAACTTCGTTAACAAATAACAAGACCAGTACCCAAACCTTTAAATATACCTATAAAAATGGCTATACCCATCAGATTTTAGACAATGCAACCCATCAGGTATTATGGTCTGCAAATAGTGTTAATCAACGAGGACAACTCACTAACAGCTCTTTTGGAAATGGTTTAACACAAATAAACACTTATGACACCTATGGATTCCCTTCCGTTTTCGAAACCCGGAATACATCCGAATCATTATTTAATTTCACAACTACTTTTGATCCTGTCAGGGAAAATATAAACAATCGTTCCAATAGTTTATTCGCCTCCTACGAACCGTTTGAATACGACAATCAGGACCGACTGGTAAAATGGAATAAAGAAACCATAACCCTTCACAGTGACGATTTTCGTTCGGGAACTGGTGAATTCGAAAC
>NZ_JASLCE010000044.1 GCF_030146175.1 Flavobacterium sp.
TGTCTACGCAAACACAACCAATACATCCTGCATTACCACCACCTCCGGAAGCACCGAATAAGTGTCCAATATCGTATGCGGCATTCCCAAGAACACTGGTTAAGTTGTTTTGTAATTCGGCATTCCAGGCACCATTGGCACCAGCAGCTGCGTCAGAATAAGGATCTGTTGCGGCATTGGTGTAAATTACCAATGAGTTGTTGGCAATGATGTTTAAGTGAATGGCAAGGTCTTTTTCAAATACACCGTTTACACGCGCCATTGTTGCGTTCATAGCGGCTAAAGCTCCGGCAACTGTACCACCGTGGAAAGTAGTGTATTCTCCTGTACAGGATAATGCCAAACGCATCGTTTTTAACTGTCCCGTGTTGGAAAGTTGTTGCGATGGGTTGATTTTATGTAATAATTCATCGTTTAATGCTTCTTCGTGCGGTGTAGAACAGTTAAAAGGAAGTTTTCCTTTTTCTCTTGCCGAAGTATAGAAAGCATAGGTTTTGCCATCTGCTGAATAAGGCTCCATGAATTCCGCTTTTTTACCAGCTCTGAATACCATAGTCTGAATACCTTCCGGAGCGATACTTATACGCAATTGTGCATATTGATCATCAATTCCGATTCCGATATAAGAACGAATATCCGGGAATTGTAATTGCAATTCCGGAGCAAAGTTAGAAGCTTCGTAAATTCTGAATTTCTCTATTTTTCCGTCTGCATTAGGGATGGAAATAATAACATCCGAATTGTTGGAAAAACGACTTGGAGCTTTGGAAAGTTCTGCTTTTAAGCTACTGAAGTCTAAATTATAAAGAGAATAGTTAGTAGGGAAAGATTCTCTCTGTGCTTTTTTTGAAATAACTACTCTTTCTTGTTTTGCAGGGGTCCATAATCGGCCATTTTGGGAATAGCCAACGGACATAGCAAATACTGATGCGAAAGACAAAAGTATTTTTCTTTTCATCTGAGGGATTTTAGGTTGTTAAACAGTTAAGTTTTGTAAAAGTACACCATTTATATAAAAAAAAAAGATTTTTCCTTTTTTTAACAAAAAACAGCACACTAAAAGCATTGATACTGTATATTATAGTCAAATTTATCAATAGTAAGTAAAGACTTTTTGATGTTTTAAAATGTAAAATAAAAATCTGTAATGTTAAAATAAAACATTATTAAATGATTTTTATGTGATTTAATTGTTTTTAGTGTGTCTTTTTGTGTGATTTGAGGTGTTTTGTGCGAAAAAAAATACTTAAATTCTTGGGTTAAATAATTCTTATCAGAATATTATATAAAAACTACAGTATTACAATGTTAGGATGATGCTTATTCCGAAGTTAATCCAAATTTACCGGCTTTAAACAAACAGAACCGGACGCTGCCAGATAACAATTGGTAGCGGTTTACTTTTTTCGATGATTATAAAGATGGTTTAGTTGCGACTATGGTGATAGATAGTATCGTATGATAATACCTGCAGGGACAATTGCTGCCTAAGGTGGACAATTTGATAAGCAAAGAACAAACAATTTTATACGACTCCATGCACTGTCGGTTAGTTCAGACCCGGCAAAAGAAATTTTAAATGGCGTTGTGCCGGAAGGAGTTGATTTTACCGATAGCGGTGTAGTTTATAGTCATCTTGGTCAAGCTGTAGTACGACGAAATACTGAGAGTTACTGCGGCTCTGGCGATTAATATTGATGATTTAGATAACGGAGTGTTTTTTATAATACTTGGTAAAATAGTGGTTTTAAAATGATCAAATTTATTAAAGGCTAAATGGAAATAGATTGTTTTTGATAGAAGAGCTGTGTGGGTTTACATACAGCTTTTTTTGTGGAATAGGATTGTTTGAAGTTGATTATGAAAGTTCAATATATCAAAATAAGTTTGTTATTTGTTATATTTGAAACAATAAGTATATGGTTTTAAAACAAAAAAATGTGAAGAGGATAGTCGGAAAACTATTTTTTTGGATTTTACTGTTTCTGATTTTCGAGGGTAAGGCTCAGGAAATAAAACAGCAGAACCAAAAAGAATATACGAGATGTTATACTGTGGAAAATGAATTTTTTTTGCAGGAAGAAGAAACCGGAAGAGCAACCATCAACGAATTTGAAACTTGGTTGGCTCCATTGGTAGAACAAGTCAAAGCGGGAGGTGGAGATGGACAAAATAGCAGAATGAGTAGTGTAATCAGGATACCGGTAGTGGTTCATGTAATTCATAACGGACAAGAGGTTGGGGTAGGTTCCAATATTGCAGACGAACAGGTGTTGTCGCAAATTGAAGTACTCAATCAGGATTTTAGAAAGAAAGTCAATACACCCGGATATAATGAGAATCCGGTTGGCGTAGATACCGAAATTGAATTCTGTCTGGCGCAACGAACACCAGATGGTAATCCGACTAATGGAATCGACAGGGTAAATACAGGTGTGTCCGGCTATACATCGCGACAACAAGTAGAGAATGTGTTAAAGCCAGCTACAGTATGGGACTCGGAACGCTATCTTAATATTTGGGTGATCAATATTGAAGGAACCGGAGAATGGTCGAAACGGTTGGGGTATGCCCAACCTCCTTCAGCTTCGGGATTAACCGGACTTAGAGGTCCAAATGGAATGACATATAGTGATGGTGTTGTAATAAAATATAAGGCATTTGGTTCCAGAAGTATTTATCCGGATGGAACATACCAATTGTTATACGATCATGGCCGAACAGCCACCCATGAAATTGGACATTGGTTGGGATTGCGTCATATATGGGGAGATGGCGGTTGCGATGTCGATGATTTTTGCGCCGATACGCCCTTGGCAGCAAGACCTAACGAATTGTATTGTAAAGATCAGGGAGTAGATTCCTGTCCGGATTCGCCTGGTCGTGATATGGTCGAAAATTATATGGACTATACAAGAGATATTTGCATGAATGTATTTACCCGGGATCAAAAATATAGAATGCAGGCTGTTTTGTACCATGCACCCCGGCGTTCGGCATTGCGCTTTTCAAATGCCTGCGTGCCCTTACATCTTCATACAGAAGCAGCCATTAGCATGAAGGAGTTGGCGATGCTAAAATGTGAAAATACCGTTGTGCCTTCTGTCGTTTTGAAAAATAATGGAAGTGAAACAATCACAAGTGCAAGCATAGCCTTTGGAATAGACGAAACAGACGAACAGCGTTATAACTGGACCGGAACATTAGGTAGTAATGCTTCCGTTGCCATAAATCTTCCGGAACAAAATAGCACTCCGGGAGTACATACGTTTTATGCGAGTCTGAAAACGGTAAATGACAAAACAGATGAGTATAGCGGAAATAATGATATAGGGAAAACGTTTGCAACCAGTTATACTGCCGATGAACTGATATTTACACTCCAAACAGATTATTTTGGAGCGGATACAACCTGGGCATTGACCGATAGTGCTGGAACCGTATTGTATTCGGGTGGACCTTACAGGAATACGCCTAGATGGATTGGCTATAAACCAAATCCACTTGATCCTCCAATTGTAGAAAACTGGAAACTACAGGAAAGTGGTTGTTATACCTTTAGGATATATGATCTCGGTGATGACGGAATTAACAACAGAACAGACGGGGCGGGTTATTATAGTATAGAAACGGCAAATCATATCCCTATAGTAAAAGGGGGCGTTTTTGAAACGGAAGACGAACATAGTTTTAAAATCGATAAGTTGAATGCTGGGCTCGATGATTCCGATGAAGCAGGAACAATTAGTCTTTACCCGAATCCATCGAACGAAAAAATAACAATTTCACTTCCTGCTGCAATCGGATTGCCGGAGTACATGTGCTTGTTTAATAGCTTGGGACAGGAATTGTTGCGGATTGTCGTTCGAACGGATAGGGACTTAACGATGGATGTTTCCGGATTGAGTACCGGTATTTATTTTGTTGAACTGAATAAATCAGGGCGCTTAAAAATGATGAAGTTTGTCAAAAAATAAAAGAAATAGCCTAATTATTGAATCAAAGAGGATTGTTTTATTGCAATCCTCTTTTTTTATATAAATGGGAACACGTAAATTTGCCAATCAAAATCAATCCATTGAAAGTATTTTCATCAATTCAGGAATTTAAAACAAATACCAGAACCGTAGTAACGCTGGGAACGTTTGATGGTGTTCATTTGGGACACAGAAGTATATTGGAAAAAGTAATGGCCAGTAGTAAAAAAATGCAGGCCGAAAGCCTTTTGCTAACCTTTTTTCCACATCCGAGGATGGTATTGCAACAGGATTCGGATATCAAATTACTGAATACAATCGATGAAAAAATCATTTTACTACGCGAATTCGGAATCGAAAATCTGATTATTCATCCATTTGATCAGTCTTTCTCAAGATTGACGGCGGAAGAGTTTGTAAAAAACATACTCGTGGATCAGTTTAATATCTGTAAAATAATTATCGGATATGATCATCGATTCGGACGAAACAGAACAGCGACAATCGACGATCTGATTCGTTTTGGAAAAGAATACGGTTTTGAAGTAGAACAGATTTCGGCTCAGGAAATCGACGACGTGTCCATCAGTTCCACCAAAATACGAAATGCATTGGCCGAAGGAAATGTGGCGCTAGCCAATTCGTACCTCGGATACCATTACTTTTTTACCGGAACGGTGGTAAAAGGAAATCAATTGGGACGAACCATTAATTTTCCGACTGCCAATTTTAAAATTGAAGAAGACTACAAGCTGATTCCGCAAAATGGCGTCTATATCGTGTCGTCTATAATCAACGGTCAGTTTGTGCCGGGCATGATGAATATCGGAGTGCGACCAACCGTAGACGGCGTGGCGTTAACCGTAGAAGTAAATTACCTGGATTTTGACGGTGATTTATACGGACAAAAACTGAGCGTTTCCATTTATGAAAAAATCAGGGACGAACAAAAATTCCCTTCCCTCGACGATCTGAAAAAGCAATTGGCGTTGGATAAGCAAACAGCCAAAAACTATTTTTTAGAAAGAGAAAACAAGTCACTTTAACGATTAATCTGCCAAATTAAAATAATCAGGCTTAAAATTTTGTAAATTTGATAAGTGCTTGAGGCTGAAACTATTCGTTTTTTAGCTTCGAAGACAAAATCCATGTCTCACTTTAAAATTTACGATTATGTTTAAGTCAAGAGAATTTAAAAACGGGATGGTTATTTTTATCGGAATTGCACTGTATTTCCTGATCATGGAACTACTAGGGTTAACCGATAAATTGTATTTGCGATTGTTTAATGCGGTAATTGTACTCTATGGTGCCAACAGAACCATCAAAGAAAACTTCAGAGATGGCAATACCGAATACCTGAACAATATGCTTTCAAGTTTTAAAACCTGTGTAATCGGTATCGTGGTCAGTGTGGTCGCGCTTATTGTTTATGTGCATATACGAGGCGGCGAACCGTATCTGGCGCGTCTTTCGGATGGCTTCCTGTTTGTAGGTGGAAAACCAAAAGTAAACGAATATTGTATCGGACTACTATTTGAAGGAATTGCATCCTCTGTAGTAGGTTGTATCTTATTAATGCAATATTGGCATGGTAAAGTCCTAAAACCAAGACCGCATCATCACTGATCGGTGAATTTTTTCAATTCGAAAGTGGCTCCGTCAAAAATACCGTAGGTAAAATAATGAATCCAGTCACCAAGGTTGAAATATTTAGCCGTCTCGGAAAGCGTAATTTCGAGCGGTAAATGCCTGTGGCCAAAAACGAAATAGTCATATCGTTTCGATTGCAGTTTCATTTTGGAATACTGTACCAACCATTCGTTTTCTTCGCCCAGGTATTTTACATCTTCGGCGCCCGAAATCAGTTTGTTTTTTACCGAAAGGTATTGCGCCAGACGTACGCCCAAATCCGGATGTAACCAACGGAATAACCATTTCGAAAACGGATTGGTAAAGACTTTTTTCATCCTTTTGTAGCCTTTGTCGCCAGGACCTAAGCCATCGCCGTGACCAATCAGGAATAACTTGTTATTAAAAGTGAATTCCTGTGGCGTATGATATACCGGAATATTTAATTCCCGTTCAAAATAATCGTACATCCACAAGTCGTGGTTGCCCACAAAAAAATAAATCTGAATACCGCTATCGCGCAATTCGGCCAGTTTACCCAAAACCCGGATAAAGCCTTTTGGAACGACTGTTTTGTACTCAAACCAGAAATCAAAAAGATCGCCAAGTAGGAAAAGTACTTCAGCATCTTTTTTGATCATATCCAGCCAGGCTACGAATTTCTGTTCCCGTGGAAAACTTTTTTCCGCAGTTGGCGCACCAAAATGCTGGTCGGAGGCAAAATATATTTTTTTGTTTAACGGAATGTTCATAAGCCTACAGATTATCCGATTGATACCATTCTGCAAATGAGGTTTCCGTTTCCTGTAATCGTAGGGAATGCAATTGAATGCCTTTTGGAAGTCGGTTTTTGATTTTTGCAGCAAAATCGATAACCATATTTTCGCTCGTTGGTTGATAATCGACCAAAATTACATGATGACCACGGTTTTTTAATTCGTTCGCCAGTTCAAGATGTGGCGTATTCTGGTTGAAAACCGTAGCATGATCAAAAACATCCACAATCTCTTCTTTTACGATATGCTTTAAATCGCCAAAATCGATGACCATACCAAACTTTACATTCGAATGGTCCGTTATCGGAGTGCCAATTACCGTTACCGATAACTTATAACTGTGTCCGTGTACGTTTTTGCATTTGCCGTCGTAGCCATATAGCGCATGACCGGTTTCAAAAGTAAATTGTTTGGTGATTCTGATGTTACTCATCCTGTAGAAATTAGATTGCAAATTTAGTAAATAAATTTAAGCGATCGAATTTCACTTTTGTCATATATTTGTTGCTACTTTATAACAGGGTATGAGCGATTTCCAATTGAATCCACTATACGAACAAATCATCGACGATTTGTTAAACCAACAATTCAGCATTGCTGACCATTTCTTTTCGGACGATGAGGTCGTTGCCTTACGCGAAAGTTTACTTTATAAATACGAAGAAGATCAGTTTAAAAAATCCGCTATCGGAAACCAAACCAACGAACAGGTTATGACAGCCGTTCGCGGGGATTTTATTTTCTGGCTGAATGAAGCCGAAAGTAATCCGGCCGAAAAAGCCTATTTCGATAAGATCAATGATTTTATAGAATACCTGAATCGAACGTGTTTTATGGGAATCCGCGACAAGGAGTTTCATTATGCCTATTACCCGGAAGGGACTTTTTATAAAAGACATCTGGATACGTTTCAGAATGACGACCGACGAAAATTGTCAATCGTATGCTATCTGAACGAACAGGACTGGCAACCGGAATATGGCGGCGAACTGGCGATTTATATCAATAAAGAGGATGGAGAAGTGACCGAAACGATTTACCCGGTAAAAGGGCGGATGGTTATTTTTGAAAGTCAGGTGCTGGAACACGAGGTAAAACCCGTAAAACAACCCCGGTTAAGTATTACCGGCTGGTTGCGAACCCGATAATTAAAAACACCTATATAGTACACCTGACAGGTTTTCGAAACCTGTCAGGTGTTTTTTTTAAGAGTTGCTTTTATTCCTTTTTTTCGCGCGGTAATACATCAGATAGGCAATACAGGCGAGTACTACAAACGGAACTAGAGAACCGATAAAAACGCCGATTTCATAATTTTTATCGGGTGCATTCTGAATTTTCTCTTCAATATTAACTTGTAGCAATAGGAATAAAGGTCTCATTTTATTTCTTTTTAAATTGATTTAGTGCGTTTACGGTAAAATCGGATAAAACCAGTTTTCCGGAAATCCCGGCACGTTCGTATAGTAAAGTATCCCAGTTTTCGGTTCCTTCCCATAAAACTTTTTTCATTTCGGATAAGGCCTCCGGATTATAGCTGGCCAACTTCGAAACAAACAGATCCAGTTCTTTGTCCAGATCGGAAACGTTTTCGAGTACTTTGGCATATAATCCTTTTTCCTGAGCCCAATAGGCATTTTTCCATTCATGTGCGGCTAACGTCATTTCAGCCAATGCGGCTTTTCCGATTTTACGGGAAACAGCCGGTTCGATTACAAAAGGCCCGATTCCGATCGCTAATTCCGAAAGTTTGATAGCGCTTTGTTCGGTAGCCAGTGCATAATCGCAGGCTGCGGCTAATCCAACACCGCCACCAACGGCTTTTCCGTGAATACGGCCGATGATTAGTTTGGAGCAGTTGCGCATCGCATTGATCACATTTGCAAAGCCTGAAAAGAATTTCGCACCGTCTTCTAGATTGGATACGGCAAGTAGTTCGTCAAACGAAGCACCGGCACAAAAAGCACCGTCGCCTTCACTTTTTAATACAATTACCGAAACCTCAGAATTGGTGCTTAGTCCATTCAATTCGTCGGTAAGGCGTTGTAATAATTCGCCGGGAAAAGAGTTGCTGGCCGGATGACCGAATTCCACAAAGGCGATTTTATTTTCAATTCGGGTATATAAAGAACCGTTTTGTCTGTCTGTTGTCATGCGTAAAAATAATTTGCCTTAAAAATACACTTTTTGCCACAAAGTATTGGTAGGTTCCCCGAAAAAGCTATATTTGTACCCGAATTCAAACGGGGATGTAGCTCAGATGGCTAGAGCGTTTGGCTGGCAGCCAAAAGGTCGTGGGTTCGAGCCCCATCTTCTCCACTTGAAAATAAAAACCTGTACTGAAAAGTGCAGGTTTTTTTGTTTGAAATCAATGCATAAAAAAAGCCGGAAGATTTTTCTTCCGACTCCGACTGCTCCAATAGAGACATTTTATCTTTTTAAAATTCAAAAAAAGTAACCTTATAATAATTGCTGTTATCGGATTCGATTAGCCAAACCCCTTTTTCGGATACATCACTATTAACGGATATTTCTTTTTTTGATGATTTATTTAATTCGATCAGGTAATCCTGAACTTTTTTGTTACTACCGTTAAAATACAACGTTGTAAAATCAAACTTTAATTTTTTGTATTCTTTTAATGTGAAAAAAGCTAAAACCTGAGTATTGCGAAGTTCTGTCTGCCACATTTTATCAACACTGAATGGAATTTTAGACGAATTTATCATATTTCCCGATGCTAAATCGATCTGGCTATAGTAATAGAATTTTCTGGAGAAGTGTTGGTAAAAGGTAAGACGCCCTTGATTGTTCACTATTGAAAAATCAAGATTGATTCGTGTTTTAGAAGTATCATGCGTTAGGTCGTCATCTGAAAATTCCTCCGTTTTTTGCCATAGCAGTTTTCCTTCGGCATCAAACTTAACAACATAATATCCGCCTACGTCAGTATTGTATAACCTTTTGTCTTTTTTTCCATACAATCCATAAATGTATAGCTCATTTGTGTCTTTATCTATGAGATAATTATTAATAGATAATTGATCAACAAATTTCAAGGCGTTTGATGATACATGAGCACTCACATCCATTTTGCCACCTCCATTATTCGAAAATATGAGTGGTTTTCCAATATTTACATTGTACGTTATGGTTTTAATGTTCTTTCCGTTAAGATCAAAAATAGCCCTGTGAAGGACAAAAGACTTAATGTCTTTATTGATATATTTAGTAGCGATCTCAAAAGAGTTTTTATGAAAGCGTGTTGTATAAGCAAGGTCATCTAAATCATAGTAGTCTTTTTTATTTACGTTATTAAAAAAAGAAGGTTTCTCTAATTTGATAACCTGCGTTTTCTTTAGCTTGTTGTCGTATTTATGCCAAAATAAATCATGCTTTTCAATATTGTCAACTATTTTGTTTTTTTCACTTCCCAAACCATAGGAAAAGTCTTTTGAAAAAAGAAAGAGTCTCTTGTCACCATCTACTGTAGCGATTACTTTATTTCCGTCGTAAATTTTAGTGTCAGTCTGCCAACCTACAGTGTTAAATCCATCACCGGAATAGATGTTGTCGTCAAATGGTGACGGTATAAAACGTAAGAATTTCTCATCTTTAACCAATTCCATTGGTTCGGGATTGTCAAGGCTATATAGTTCTACTTTGTTAATTCCTCGGATAGTACCATACGATTTTCCTTTTTTGAGGAGCAACTTGTTTTGTTTGGATAAGACTTCAAAGTCCATCGGGTTGTTGTCTTTTTCTATTTTTTCATTGATAATAGTGGTTTGCGCCGATGAAAGAAGAGATGAAAGTAAAGCAATGCTAAAAAATAGTCTTCGCATAAATTTTTATTTTTTTAAATCGGCGGCAAAAATAGAATAATTTATAATGTAAAATGCCTTTCAATCCCAGTGAACACGTACAAAAGGATAATTTATAATGTTTCTTTTTAGTGTCTGTTTTATGGCTTTGAAAGTCAAAATGATAATCGATTTAGTCTGATGTTTGATGTAAAAACAGTACTATGAGTAATCGAAGTTTTTTGTTTTTATTCGGTCTGAATTTTAAAAATAAGCCCGTAATTGGATATTTCCGGTATGAATCGTTTGACTCGTTTCGCTTTTACGTCCCTGGTAGTTCAGATTAACGTCCAGGTATTGTGTCAGGTTTTTTTGTAAAAGCAGTCGCCAGGTTAGGTTTTCACCGGCCTGTAATCCTTCCAGCATCTGATAGGCCACCGGTGATAGTTCGTTTCCGGTAAATTTATTCTGGTAGTACGACAACTCTCCGTTTATCGTAAAACGTTTGTCGGAGGCATAGCTAAACGACGTTCCAATCCGTTGTTGGTTAAGCGTTTCAAAATCGGATATTTTGTTCTCTTTTAACTGGTATTCGTAGAAAACATCCCAACTGGCGTTTTTGGAAAATAAATACGATACTTTGGGTGCCAGTTGATAGCCTTTTAATTCGAAGTTCCGACTCGCATAGTTTTCGGAATACGTATTGGATTGAATGGTTTTTCCGTTAAATCCAAACAACCAGATTTTCTGAACCAAATGCGCATACTGGATTTGATGGGACGAATTGGTGTTTTCCTGCGATCCTACCGATAGTAAGTTTTTCGAACGGTTGGTTAAAAAAGTATAGGTCACGGAATGATCCTGCTTTCCGCGGTTGTAAAACAAACTGTTTCGGAAACTGGAATTCAGTCCGAGTAGGTCGTCGTCTTTTCCAAAAAATGGATTCAGGTCGAAGTTGTCGCTTTTGCGGATAATTTTTCGATCGATGATAAAAGACGTCTGGTTATAAAAATAAGATAATAATTTTCGAAACCCGGTTTCGTTTTGCCATTGGTTCGGATTTAAAGTTACCGATTGCGAAAATTTGTTCTGATGGGTTTTGATAAAAATCTGGTTCGGTAAAAACACGCGGACATATTTTGCCTGATCCGGGAATTGCGCAATCTCAAATTCTTCGAGTTCCTGAATGCCGTTTCCGTTATAATCGTTCCACATATAAATCCCTTGTCCGGCTTCGACCTGTAAGTAGGTAAATTCCTGCTGGGCAATGCGCCCGGAAGTCGTTTCGTAGGCGGTTGTAACCTGAATCAGCTGGTTAAAATAACGATCGTTATACAATAAACGGGAGTTTAAAGAAGGTTCGCTACCACGTGCCGGATCTTCGTATTTCAAGTTTCGATAATTGACAAATAGCGATAAATCACTTTTTTCGGTTTGTAGCAAACGCGATTTCAAATAATAAGAACGGGACGTATTGACTTTGGTCAGCAGACCGTTTTGTAAACTGTCGTTTGTACGTTGTAAATACCCGAATTCCATATAAACTTTTGTACTGTCACCACGACCTACAAAAGCGCCAAATTCTTTAAACCGCTGACTTAAGGCGGTGAATTGGTTGGTTTCTTTTATTTTTTCTTCGTTGTTTTCCATACGTACGCTACCACCAACCCAGTTTTTGCCAATATGATATTTTGCCTGAGTGTTGCTTCGGATAAATTTAGAAGTGGAATACGTACTACTACTATTTAGGAAGCTGTTATTGTTGCGAATCGACCATTTGTCCAGTTGAAACTGACCTTCGACTACATGTCGTGTTCCGGAAAAGCTTTCGGAAAAATCGAGTTTCTCCAATTGATAGCGCGCAAAACCGTTATTGCGGGAATGGGTTGTTTGTGGTAAACGGAAATTTAATCCCGAAACCAATAAGCTTTGATCACCAAGCGGATTCGTCAGGTTCCAGTCGCGGTCAAATTCGATACTAAAAAGACGTTCGATGGTTTTGAATTTCTGTTGTACAAACTGATAATTCGCAAAACCGTCTATTTCCCAACGTTTGGACCATAGTCGTTGTTTAACGTTAAAACGTCCGGCCAATCCCTGGTTGTCCTGATCATCGATCGTCGAAAATAAGTTTTTGTCGTTATTGCTCAAACCAATTTCAAAGTCAACGAGTGTTTTTTCACTGGGATTAAATTTTCCGAGGAAGGTTGCAATCTGAATACTCGTTGGTGCAACCAGCCGCACAATCGGTTCGTAGTTTCCTTGTGGAGCACCGTTTAACGGAGTGATATATTCATAAATACGTCCAACGGCTTGGTTGTTGGCCAGAATATAATTTCCCTGATTATTGCCAACCAAGGTAAAGCGTACATTGTACAATTCGTCCTGTGGATTGTTGGAATAGACATAGGTGGTCACGCCGTCAACGATGACTTTTTTATACAGAATTTTGTTTTCGGAATAGCTATCCGGATAGGCCGAAGGCGCGTTCATCAGGTTGGGATCGTTCCCGGCTTCGCTCAAAATCTGAATTTGTTCGGCCGAAAGGTTTTGTTGTAACGGCTGACTTTTAATATCGCTTTCGGAATACAAAAATCCACCTACGCTCCAGGTGTCGCGTTCGTGGGTTACGCCGCCATAAGCTACATATCGGGTGTAATTTCGATCGGTATATTGGTATTCGATGTTGATCCGCATTTCGGAAGTGATCGGAAATAACGACGTAAAACGGATCTCACCGGCATTATAGTCAATGATATAATCGTTGCTTTCGCCGCGTTTCAATAGGATTCCGTTTACATAAACGCGTTCGGATCCGGAGATCACCAATACGTATAATTCGCCATTCGGGCCTTTTAATTTATAGGGTCCCTGATTGCCTTCCTGTCCCACAAAGGTACTGCGGGTATATTGTCCGCGAACCAACGCTCCGGCGGCAAAAACATCGGTTTTGCCACCCGTGTCGCCAAAGGTAAAATGGGTGGAGAGTCCCTGTACTTTTTTGTTGAAATTCAGAAAACGGGATTGTCGGTTTTCTAAAAATAAGTCACCGGCACGGACATTCCATTTGTCGGAGAACAATTCGATAAAAATCTGATCGAATTCGTCCAGTTTCTGCGAATAACCGCCTTCCTGTAACGGAATATTGCTATCCTGAATCGACGCGCGAAGGCTTACTTTATCGGAAATCTTTCCGGTGATTTGTAAGTCAAGATTGGAATTTAAAACCGTGTTCTGATTGTTTCCGATCGTGATACCACGGGTGATGCTTCCGGAAGTGTTTAATCCGTCAAACGGTTTAAAGTTGTTAACCGGTTCCCTTTTGATGGTATATAATTGTTGACCGTTTCCGTTGCTCACCACGCGCGACGGATCGTAAATCGTATATTTTTTGGTAAGGTATTCCGGGAATTTTAAATAACGGACGGTTAGTGTGTCGTTACTTTGGAAATTATTTTTGAAATGCAATTTGCCTTTCTGGAAATCGACGGCATAATAGGTCGTGTCAATTTCATTTCCGGCCTTATCCAATACTTTAAAAAAAGCTTTGTTGATGCTAACGTTGTCAATCGCAATGGTGTCTTGGGTTACCTGGATTTTTTTGGATTTATAGGGCGTTTCAATTTCCTGGGCATAAAGGCCGGAAATACAAAACAATACCAGAATCAAAATCCATTTTTTCAGCATACAGATATAACTCCAAAATGCCAAAAGTAGTGTAATTTCAATAGAAATTTTAAAAAGCGGGAAGTGTAAGCGGAAAAAACCGGTAAAAAGAACCCTTCTTTGACTGTTCCTTTTACCGATTTGCGGTTTTATTTATTCTTTGGTGATGATTTGCATCGTCTCACGGCTCATTTGTTTTACCAGTACCGTTTTGTCTTTTTCGACCATTTGTACCGCTTTGTCTGTGAAATGACGAATCGTATACAAGGAGACATTTTCGTTATAGGTCACTTTGAATTTTTTAGAGAGTGCCGCTTTTAGTTCGTTGAAATGATTAAACTTGTCTTCAATGCAAACGGAAAAACTAATCGCCGTATTCTGGATCAGGCTCACTTTTATTTTGTACTGGTGGAATAATCCGAAAATTGCACTGATGTTTTCTTCCATGATAAACGAAAAATCAATTGACGATAGGGAAATCAACATCTGGTTTTTCTTAACGATAAAGCAGGAAGTCTGTGGTTCCAGATCGGCTCCTTTGGAAACACTGGTTCCCGGTAATAATGGGTTGACAAACGATTTTACATATAACGGAATTTCCTTTTTCTGTAGCGGTTGTAAGGTTTTCGGGTGAATTACCGAAGCACCGTAAAATGCCAATTCGATCGCCTCGCGATAGGAAATCTGATTTAACAGGACTGCGTTTTCAAAATACCGCGGATCGGCATTTAAAACACCCGGTACATCTTTCCAGATGGTCACGCTTTCGGCATTCAGACAATACGCAAAAATAGCCGCCGTATAATCGGAACCTTCCCGTCCTAAAGTAGTTGTAAAGTTGTTTTCGTCCGATCCTAAAAATCCCTGAGTGATGTTCAGGACATTCTTTTTGATGTTTTTGGAAATGGTTTTCTGTGTTAATTCCCAGTCGACAATCGCATCACGATACGTATTATCTGTTTTGATCAAATTACGAACATCCACCCATTGGTTTCGGATACCGCTATGATTAAAGTAATAACTCAGAATCGTAGTTGATACAATTTCGCCATAACCTACAATCTGATCGTATACAAAGTTGTAGTTGGGCGATTTGTTGATGTCCAGAAAATGCTCCATATCGGTAAAATGCCGGTTTACGGCTGCAAATACCTCGTGCTTTTCGTCTTCAAACAAATCCAGTAAAATCTGATTGTGGTATTTCTTGACTTCCTGAATGGAAGCCTTAAGCTCCGCCGATTTATCAAAATAGTTCTTTATAACCACTTCCAAAGCATTTGTGGTTTTTCCCATTGCCGAAACAACCAGAAGAACATCGTCAAAACCTACTTGCTGCAAAACGTCGTATACGTTTTTAATACTATCGGCATCTTTTACAGAGGCGCCACCAAATTTGAATACTCTCATTGTTTAAAAATTAGACCTATATAATAGTATGATTACACTCGCTTTAACGCGGTTGTAAGCTGTTTGTAAAATTGCTAATACCGGCTTCGTCCATTTGTACGACATACCAGTCTTTTAAAACTTTTGCACCCGATTTTTCGTAAAAGTCAATCGCATTTTGGTTCCAATCCAGTACAGCCCATTCGATACGACGAACATTGTCTTTTTCACCTTGTTTGATTACTTCGGCATATAAAGCATGTCCCAATCCGGTACCGCGCATTTTTTCGCTTACAATCAAATCTTCCAGATGAATCGTTTTGCCTTTCCAGGTCGAATAACGATAATAGAATAAAGCCATACCGACAATCTCATGGTCGACTTCGGCGATAAAGGTTTTAAAAAGCGGGTTTTCACCAAAACCGTCGCGCACCAGTTCCTCAGCGGTAACCACTACAGCATCGGGTTCTCTTTCAAATAGCGCCAATTCGCGGATCAGTCCGAGTACGGCTGGCATATCTTCTTTTTGTCCTTTTCGGATGTTCATTTTACGGAAATTAAGTGTTTTATTATTGCCGGAATAAAATCTATTGGCATTGCACAAAAATAGCGATATTTGTACTCGAAAACACAACAACAACTCTAATAAATAATGAAAGATCGCAATATAACGTTAGGTGAGTTTATCATTGAAAAACAGGAAGAATTCAAGTACTCATCCGGGGAATTGTCCCGAATTATCAATTCCATCCGTCTGGCGGCAAAAGTGGTGAGCCACAAAGTAAATAAAGCCGGATTGGTCGATATCGTAGGAGCGGCCGGCGAACAAAATATTCAGGGTGAAGATCAGCAAAAGCTGGATGTATATGCCAATGAGGTTTTTATTCAAACGTTGATCAATCGTGAGATTGTTTGCGGAATTGCGTCCGAAGAAAACGACGATTTTATTACCGTTCAGGGAAAAGATGCCAGTCACAATAACAAATATGTAGTGTTAATGGATCCGTTGGACGGCTCGTCCAATATTGATGTAAACGTATCGGTGGGAACGATTTTCTCGGTTTATCGTAGAATTACGCCGATGGGAACACCGGTAACACTGGAAGATTTTCTGCAACCGGGCGTAAATCAGGTAGCTGCAGGCTATGTAATTTATGGTACGTCGACCATGTTGGTGTATACGACCGGTCACGGGGTAAACGGTTTTACGTTAAACCCGGCTATCGGTACATTCTATCTGTCGCATCCGAATATGAAATATGCACCGGACGGAAAAATCTATTCGATTAACGAAGGAAATTATATTCATTTCCCACAAGGGGTTAAGGATTATATCAAATATTGTCAGTTGGAAGAAGGCGATCGTCCGTATACGTCCCGTTATATCGGAAGTTTGGTGTCCGATTTCCATAGAAACATGATCAAAGGCGGAGTTTATATTTATCCGACCAGTTCCAAAGCACCAAAAGGAAAACTACGTTTGTTATACGAATGTAATCCGATGGCTTTTATCGCTGAACAGGCCGGAGGAAAAGCGTCCGATGGTTTTGATCGTATCCTGGAAATTAAGCCGACCGAATTGCACCAACGCGTACCGTTTTTCTGCGGAAGCCGAAACATGGTGCAAAAAGCAGAGGAATTTATGGCTAATGCCGCTCAATAATAGAAAGACCTGTCAGGTTTTACAAAATCTGACAGGTCTATAAAGCAAAAAAGTCCTGAGAATTCAGGACTTTTTTTATTCGGTATAACCGGATTATTTGTTCATGTTTTGCATTTCGTAAATAAACGTATCCAGATCTACATTTAAAACCAATAACGAAAACGCTTTGTCTACAATATAAGAAGCGTTACTTGGTGTAAAGCCTAACGCTAGTACAAAACGGATTAGGATTTCTTTTTGTTTTGGCCCTAGAATATGATCCGCATAAACCATACGGGATAAATCATACAAACGCTCTAAACGTTGTGTGTATAAATAAGGAGGATTAACCGGATATTTTAAAGGATTCTCCAGGATTTCTTCATATTCCTCTTTTGAAATCTCCAACTGAATGGCCAACTTATCTAAGAAGTTTCTTTCCTCCTGAGTCAGGTCGCCGTCTGCAATGGCAACGCGTACGATAGCCGAAAAATGACCCTTGTTTCGGGACTTGAATTCGCTATCAAATAAATCTGAAAATGACATAACTTTTACAATTAAATGGTGTTGTGCAGGTACAAATATACTTTATTTCCCATCCTGTTAAAACAAAATGGTAGCTTTTGTTGACGGAGTATATAAATATCAAAAATAATTGTAAGTTTGGATTCCCAAGTCAATTTAAAAGAAATACTATGTCAGAATTTTGGATATACTTTAATATCGGTTTGCGTCATGTGCTCGATATCAATGCTTATGATCATGTTTTGTTCCTGATCGCTTTGGTGGTTCCCTATGCGTTTAAAGACTGGAAACGGGTGTTGTTACTCGTAACGCTTTTTACTCTGGGACACACTTTGTCACTCATGCTTTCGGTTTATGGAATCGTATATATCAAAGCCAATCTGGTCGAATTTCTAATTCCGATTACCATTTTGGTTACGGCATTGTTTCATTTATTTACCGCTGGAAAGTCATCCAAAAACGAAAGTGTCAGTTTTGTGGCTTTCGTGACGCTTTTCTTCGGAATTATTCATGGATTGGGCTTTTCCAATTACTTTAAAACCATATTGCCGGGCGCCGCATCCGATAAATTACTGCCGTTGCTCGAATTTGCACTCGGTATCGAAACAGCCCAAATTATTGTAGTACTGGTAGTATTAATCCTTTCCTATATTATCCAGACTTTTTTCCGCTTTTCCAAACGCGACTGGACACTGGTTATGTCGGCTTTTGTGATCGGTGTGGTATTGCCAATGATCATTAGTAGCGAAATTTGGAACCGCTAAAAAAAATGCTTATCTTTTCAGTATCAGTAGCGAAACGTTTGCGTATTTTTGTATTCCGTATTCCTGCTGTCCGCTATATCGTGTTGGTGTAACAAGGATGTCGCTTCCATCAGGGCTATAGGGATAGGCCATTACCTTTTGTGGTGGTTTACAAGTAACTAATACATTTAATGAAAGAACAAAAACGGAATAAGTACGATAAGGCCTATCTGAGAATTGCAAAAGAATGGAGCTTGTTATCGTATTGTCAAAGAAAACAGGTTGGTGCAATCATTGTAAAAGACCGTATGATTATTTCCGACGGTTATAATGGAACACCATCCGGATTTGAGAACTGCTGCGAAGACGACGAAGGATACACCAAATGGTATGTGTTGCACGCCGAGGCGAATGCAATCTCTAAAGTGGCACGATCAACACAATCCTGTGAAGGCGCAACCTTATATATTACCTTATCGCCTTGTAAGGATTGTAGTAAACTGATTCATCAGTCCGGTATTAAACGGGTTGTTTATTATCAGGGATATAAAGATGAAGAAGGACTTGATTTTTTAAGAAAAGCAGGTGTAGAGGTAGAGCATATTGCTGATTTGGATTGATATGAAAATTAAAAAAATATACTTGCCGGTAATCATCACTACGGCACTCGCTGTGGGTGTGCTTATTGGGGGCTATCTTAACTTTTCTGCCCCAACGGCGAATTTTTCCTCAAACGCCAGTAAAAACAAGCTCAATAAACTACTGGATTTTATCAATAACGAATATGTCGATGAGGTCAATACCGATTCGATTGTAGATATTACTGTAAACGGTATTCTCGAAAAACTCGATCCGCATTCGGTTTATATTGCTAAAAACGAGTTTGAATCGGTGGCGCAAAGTATGAAAGGTGACTTTGTGGGAATTGGAGTCAATTTTTATACCTATAAAGATTCGGTGGCGGTTATCAAACCCATTGCCGGCGGACCTTCGGAAAGAGCCGGAATCCGTGCGGGCGATCGTATTTTGTTTGCCGGTAACACAAAGTTGTTCGGAAAGAAAATATCCAATGACACGCTTTTTTCAAAACTCAAAGGCGAAAGAGGATCCAAAGTGGAGCTGACCATTTTTAGAAAAACGGAAAACAAAAAGTTTAAAGTCAATGTAACCCGCGATTTGGTGCCAATCAAAAGTGTGGACGTGGCTTTAATGCTTGATAATAAAACGGGATATATTAAAATCAATCGTTTTGCCGAGACCACTTTTAAAGAATTCCATCAGGGATTGTTAAAGTTAAAAGCGGCCGGAGTAAAAGAACTCATTGTCGATGTTCGGAATAATGGTGGTGGCTATATGGAACGCGCGGTGGAAATCGCAGACGAATTCCTGAAAGATAAAGAACAGATCGTTAAAATCAAAAACCGAAAAGGAGTGGAGGACGTGAGTAATGCTACTTCGAAAGGAAGTTTTGAAAACGGGAAACTATACATTCTGATCGATGAAAACAGTGCATCGGCAAGTGAAATTCTAGCCGGAGCAATTCAGGATAACGATCGCGGACTTATAGTTGGAAGACGTTCGTTTGGAAAAGGCCTGGTACAACGGGAAATGCCTTTAGGTGACGGATCTGCGGTTCGTCTAACGGTGGCGCGTTATTATACGCCTTCGGGACGATCCATTCAAAAACCGTATAACAAAGGCTTGGAAGAATATTACGGCGATTTTGAAAAGCGTTTCGAGAACGGCGAATTATACGCATTCGATAGTATCAAAGTTGCGGATAGTTTGAAGTTTAAAACCAAAAAAGGAAAAACGGTTTACGGTGGCGGTGGTATCATTCCGGATATTTTTGTTCCGATGGAAGGAAAACATGGCGATGAAGCATTGAATATGATTATGCAATCCGGAATCGTGAGTTATTTTGTTTTTGAAGAACTGGATCACGAAAGAATGCAATTTCAGAAGTTAAGCATTCCGGAAGTGGAAAATAAAGTGATCAAGAATGACTTTTATTATGATGGTTTCCGTAAGCATTTGTCAAAAAGCGGACTGATTTTTAATCTGGATAAGCATAAAGATAAAGTGAAACAATATCTGGCTGCCGAATTTGTGCGTCAGTTGTTTGATGAACAACATTATTATCAGTTGATTCTAAAAGAAGATCCGATGATTAAAGCGGTATTGGAAGCGGCTAAAAAATAAAGTAAAAGAAAAGGGAGCTAAGCTCACTTTTTTATTTTCGTATACTGTCGTGCGAATGGGTTTCAATACCGTTGTTCCACAATGTAAGAAGGTCTGTCGCTACCGATGCACCACTTCCGGCGGCTATCGCAAGCTGACTTCTCCATCCGGCCAAAGTTCCGGCTACATAAATACCGTCGGCAACAAGATGATCATTGTTTTTAAGTTGAATGCGATTCTTCTCCGGTAAAGCTTTACGGTGCGGTTCAATATAGTGTTCCAGTCCTTCTATTCCAAAAAGGTTGGAGGAACCGATGGCAACTACAATCGCACGGGTTTTATAGGATGCTTTGTTAGTTGTTACAGTAAAGTCGCCCGATGTTCCTTCGACTTTGATTACTTTTTCGTCTGGAATTTGTACGATATGAGGGTAGGTTTGCGCCAGATGATCCGTACTTTCGGTTAGGATTTCCGAACCCAGTTTTCCTGCCGGAATACCATAGGCGTTATTAAATAGCGCGTCTTGTAACGACGACGCCTTCTGGTGGGTGATAATGCCTATTTTTTTGTTGGTTACAAAACTCTTTTTATGAGCCGACCCTAATATAAGGGCACACGAAACCCCGGCTACACCGCCACCAATTAGCAACACATCAAACATGTCTTAGTTTCCTTTTGTTTTTTCTTCGATGGCTTTCGACATCTTGAAGATTAATAAAATACAAACAGCGCATAATGAGGCCACAATGCCGATTAACGCCACTAAACTGTTGCCTTCAAAAAGATTCGAAAAATCCAATAACGTTACGTTAAACACAATTAACCCCAACGCGGCAGCGATTAGTATGTATGAGAAAATTTTCATTGTAAATAAAAAAAGAACTACGAGTAGTTAAATTATGGCGGTGAAATTAGTAAAAATCTACTTAAACAAATAGACCTTTAACATTCGCTGCGAATAATTTAACAGCGATGGCTAAAAGAACAACGCCAAACACCTTACGGATAACGCCCAGTCCGTTTTTACCCAATGTTTTTTCGATTCGGGAGGATGATTTTAAAACAAGGTATACGATTAGAATGTTGGCCAGAATACCAAAAATGATGTTGATTGTCTGGTATTCCGAACGCAATGATAATAAAGTAGTCATCGTTCCGGCTCCGGCAATTAACGGAAAGGCGATGGGTACGATGGATGCCGTATTGGGTGCGTCATCTTTATAAAGTGTGATCCCTAAGATCATTTCCAGTGCCAGGAAAAATAATACAAACGAACCGGCTACGGCAAACGAGTTGACATCGATTCCGATCAGTTTTAAAATTTCATCTCCTACAAAAAGAAAGGAAATCATAATAACAGCCGCTACTATAGAGGCTTTTTCAGATTGTATATGGCCTACTTTGTTACGTAAATCAACAATAATCGGGATACTTCCGAAAATATCGATCACCGCAAATAAAACCATTCCTACCGTAAAAATTTCTTTCCAATCGAATCCCATACCTATTATTTTTTTAAGACTGCAAAATTATATAAATTTATAACAAAAAATCTAAAAACAAGGTTAATATTTAACATAAAAATAAAATTGACCTCGAAATGTCTTTGTTTATTGCTTATTTCGCAACGAAAGAGGGTGTTTTATCCCGTTTTAAAGTCCGTATTAATTTGTACCTTTGTCGGCTAATTAATGAATTCCGAGTATAATGTTTCAGTTAGGGAAAACCATCGTGTCTGAGGAAATTCTTGAAAAAGAATTTGTGTGTAATCTGTCGGCTTGTAAAGGGGCTTGTTGTGTGGATGGTGATGCCGGTGCGCCACTTGATCAAAATGAAGTGGCAATTCTGGAGAAAATTTATCCCATCGTAAAACCGTTTTTACGTCCCGAAGGTGTTGCTGCAATCGAAGCGCAGGGAACTTCAATCGTAGGTTCGGATGGCGAACTGGAAACACCGTTAATTAACGGGGCGGATTGTGCGTATGTTATTTTTGATGGACCAACGGCGCTTTGTGGTATTGAGCAGGCGTACAACCAAGGTTTGGTCGATTGGAAAAAACCGGTTTCCTGTCATTTGTACCCGATACGGGTTAAAGACTTTTCCGATTTCGCTGCGGTGAATTATCACAAATGGCATATCTGCGACGATGCGTGTTCGCTTGGAAAAGAGTTGGAAGTTCCGGTGTATAAATTCGTAAAAGAAGCATTGGTTCGTAAGTTCGGGCCGGAATGGTATAGCGAACTTGAAAAGGTAGCCGAAGAGCTTAAAAAGTAGGCCGGCTGTTTTCTTCCGGAAAGGCTTTCATCTGGTGTGTTTGCACGGAAAGCGTTTCTTTTTTTTAACATTACGTTATTTCGTAATGTGTTGTTTTTCAAAATTATAGGTTTTTAAACGCGGCTTGAAAGAATTTTCTTCGCTTGTTAAAAACTCGTCTTAATTGTGAATAAGTTTGACTCGATTTGTCTTTCTTTTTCCGTTTCAAATACCAATCTTTGTAGTGTGTTTTTCTTTAGAAAAACATAAAATTAATCTTTTAAAAGTCAATGTACTATGTCGGTGATAGAACCAATTTTGCAAGAGAATAAAGACCGTTTTGTTATTTTTCCAATCAAACACCACGATATCTGGGATTGGTATAAAAAAATGGAGGCTAGCTTTTGGACGGCAGAGGAAATTGACTTACATCAGGATTTGACCGACTGGAATACCAAGTTAAACGACGACGAGAAATATTTTATCAAACATATTTTGGCATTCTTCGCGGCTTCCGATGGTATCGTAAATGAAAACCTTGCGGAAAACTTTGTAAATGAAGTGCAATATCCGGAAGCGAAGTTTTTCTACGGATTCCAGATCATGATGGAAAACATTCATAGTGAGACCTATTCTCTTTTGATTGATACCTATGTAAAAGACGAGGCTGAAAAAAATGAATTGTTCCATGCTTTAGATGTTTTTCCTGCCATTCGCAAAAAAGCAGATTGGGCATTACGCTGGATTGAATCCGATTCGTTTGCCGAAAGATTAATTGCTTTTGCTGCCGTAGAAGGAATCTTTTTCTCCGGAGCTTTCTGTTCGATTTTCTGGTTGAAAAAACGTGGTTTGATGCCGGGACTTACTTTTTCGAATGAGTTAATCTCAAGAGACGAAGGGGTACATTGCGATTTTGCGGTTCACTTACACAACCACCATTTGGTAAACAAAGTACCGAAAGACAGAATTGTGGAAATCATCACCGATGCCTTAACTATCGAAAGAGAATTTATTACCGAATCATTGCCGGTGAGTTTGATCGGAATGAATGCAACACTAATGACACAATACCTGGAGTTTGTAGCCGACAGATTGTTGGTGGAACTGGGTTGTGAAAAAGTATATAACGCGAGCAATCCTTTTGACTTTATGGATATGATCTCGTTACAAGGGAAAACCAATTTCTTCGAAAAAAGGGTATCCGAATACCAGAAAGCGGGTGTATTAAATAAAGATACCGACTCGCAAAAAATTAGCTTCGACGCTGATTTTTAAAGAACTGTAATCGGCCATGCTAAATGGCGATTGGGGCGAAAACCAATGTGTTTTCTATAAAATTATTTGTATCAATTCATAAATTTTCAATACGATGTATGTAGTAAAAAGAGACGGACGACGTGAGCCTGTAATGTTTGATAAGATTACAGACAGAGTTAGAATTCTATGCTATGGGTTAAACGATTTGGTTGATCCTGTAAAAGTAGCTATGCGAGTTATTGAAGGTTTATACGATGGTGTAACCACATCAGAACTGGATAACCTGGCTGCCGAAACAGCAGCGTCAATGACGGTTTCTCACCCGGATTTTGCACAGTTAGCGGCGCGAATTGCCGTGTCGAACCTGCACAAAAACACCAAAAAATCATTCTCGGAAACCATGACGGATATGTATCAGTACGTAAATCCGAGAACTAACCAGGAATCACCGTTGATTTCGGATGAGGTTTATGAAGTGATCATGGCCAATGCCGAACGATTGGATTCCACAATTATCTATAACCGGGATTTTAACTACGATTATTTCGGATTTAAAACTCTGGAGCGTTCTTATTTGTTGCGTATCAACGGACAAATCGTAGAACGTCCGCAACATATGTTAATGCGTGTTTCTGTAGGGATTCACCTTAATGATATCGAATCGGCTATCGAGACCTACGAATTGATGTCGAAAAAGTTCTTTACGCATGCAACGCCAACGTTGTTTAATGCCGGAACACCAAAACCACAAATGTCGTCTTGTTTCCTGTTAACCATGCAGGATGATAGTATCGACGGAATTTACGATACCTTAAAACATACGGCTAAGATTTCACAATCGGCCGGAGGAATCGGTTTATCAATCCACAACGTACGCGCTACCGGTTCGTATATCAGAGGAACAAACGGAACATCCAACGGTATTGTACCGATGTTGCGTGTGTTTAACGATACCGCACGATATGTTGATCAAGGTGGTGGAAAACGTAAAGGTAGTTTTGCAATTTATGTAGAGCCATGGCATGCCGATATCTTCGATTTCCTGGATTTACGTAAAAACCACGGAAAAGAAGAAATGCGTGCACGAGATCTTTTCTATGCGATGTGGATGAACGATTTGTTTATGAAACGCGTTCAGGAAGATGCACAATGGACCTTAATGTGTCCGAACGAATGTCCGGGATTATATGATGTATATGGCGACGAATTTGACGCGATGTATATCGCTTATGAAAATGCCGGAAAAGGTAGAAAAACCATAAAAGCCCGTGAGCTTTGGGAGAAAATCCTGGAATCACAAATCGAAACCGGTACGCCATATATGCTTTATAAGGATGCGGCCAACCGTAAATCAAACCAGAAAAACCTGGGAACGATTCGTTCTTCGAATCTTTGTACCGAAATTCTGGAGTATACTTCAGCCGACGAAATTGCGGTTTGTAATCTGGCTTCCATATCACTTCCGATGTTTGTGGAAAACGGAGAATTCAATCATACACTACTTTACGATGTTACCAAACGCGTAACCCGTAACCTGAATAAAGTAATCGACAGGAATTACTATCCTGTTAAAGAAGCCGAAAATTCCAATATGCGCCACCGTCCGGTAGGATTGGGCGTACAAGGTCTGGCTGATGCTTTTATCTTATTGCGTATGCCGTTTACCGGTGATGCCGCTAAAAAATTAAACCAGGAAATTTTCGAAACCATGTATTTTGCGGCTCTGACTTCGTCTATGGAAATGGCAAAAGAAGAAGGACCATATTCGACTTTCGAAGGGTCTCCGATTTCAAAAGGAGAATTTCAGTACAATCTTTGGGGATTGAACGATGGTGATTTAAGCGGTCGTTGGGATTGGGCAAGCCTGCGAAAAGAAGTGATGCAAAACGGAGTGCGTAACTCTTTGTTGATGGCGCCGATGCCTACCGCTTCGACATCACAAATCTTAGGAAACAACGAAGCTTTCGAACCATATACATCCAATATTTATACCCGTCGTGTATTATCCGGTGAGTTTATCGTGGTAAACAAACACCTGTTACAGGATTTGGTAAATCTGGGCTTGTGGAACGAAAACCTGAAACAGGAAATCATGCGTGCCAACGGATCGATTCAGAATATCGATATCATTCCTCAGGAGATCAAAGAACTGTATAAAACAGTTTGGGAAATGAGTATGAAAGATATTATCGATATGTCCCGTCAGCGTGGTTACTTTATCGATCAGTCGCAATCGTTAAACCTTTTTATGGAAGGTGCGACTTTTGCAAAATTAACATCAATGCACTTCTACGCATGGCAGTCCGGATTAAAAACGGGAATGTACTACCTGAGAACGAAGAGTGCTGTCGATGCGATCAAGTTTACATTAAACAACGAGGTGAAGCAGGAAACACCGGCAAAAGAGGAAGAAATCGCTGTAGATGAATTCCGCGCGATGTTGGAGCGTTCCAGAAATGCAGAACCGGACGATTGCGAAATGTGTGGTTCATAATCTGAAAAAACAATGATATAAAACAGCTGTCTTTTGAGATGGCTGTTTCCTTTTTAAGCCAAATTGTATTTGTACATTTGTTCACAACTTAACTAAAACCGTATCGCTTGAGTACTTTATATTTTACCGACAGGAGTAATGTGAATCTGGAAGATGTTGTTTTTAATGAAGCCGTTTCAGGACAGATCAACCAGTTTTTAAAAGAATATCATTTCCGCGAAGTATTGGAACGCTATGAATTGCCGGTGGTGAATAAAATGCTGCTCTACGGAAAGACGGGTTGTGGAAAAACGATGACTGCCAAGGCGATTGCCAAAAAGCTGGATAAAAAGATTATTATCGTAAATCTGGCGAGTATTGTTTCGTCCAAATTGGGGGAAACGGCCAAAAACATCGAAGGCTTGTTTAAAGAAGTGCTGTATGAAAGTGCCGTATTGTTTTTCGACGAATTCGATTCGTTGGGACAAATACGCGATTATGATAATAAGGACAGTAGCGAAATGAAACGCGTGGTGAATGCCATCTTACAGCTGATCGATAATTTTCCGAAAAAATCGATACTCATCGCGGCAACCAACCAGATTCAGATGATCGACGAGGCTTTGGTACGGAGATTCGAATTAAAACTGGAGTTTACACTTCCGTCGCGCGACGTACTCGATACGTATTACAACAGCCTGTTGTCAAAATATCCGGCCGAATTTTGTAAGTTGGAACGGATTTACGAGGTGTCGTTTGCCGAAGCGAAAAATCATGTATTTACAGCGGTAAAAAATAATATTATTCAGGCTGAAATCGAAAAACAACAAAATAACTAGATCCCGTTTGGGAATTTAAAATACACTCCTATGATGCATTGGGAACAATTACTGTCATTAAAAAAACAGGGCGATACAAGCAAGCGTTTGCGAAAGGAACAGGACGATACCCGTTTGGGGTTTGAAGTAGACTACGACCGAATCATCTTCTCATCGGCATTTCGTGGTTTGCAGGATAAAACGCAGGTGATACCCATGTCAAAAACCGATTTTGTGCATACCCGACTTACACATAGTTTGGAGGTTTCGGTTGTGGGACGTTCGTTGGGACGTTTGGTTGGAAAGAAAATCCTCGAAAAATATCCCCATCTAAAAGAAATCCACGGTTTCCATATGAACGATTTTGGAGCTATCGTCGCGGCGGCGGCATTGGCGCACGATATCGGGAATCCGCCTTTTGGACATTCGGGTGAAAAAGCAATCGGTGAGTATTTTAAAACCGGAAAAGGATTCAAATATAAAGAACATTTGGAGCCTAAAGAATGGCAGGATCTGACCGATTTCGAAGGGAATGCCAATGGTTTTTCGGTACTTACGGGTTCACGCCCGGGTAACGAAGGTGGTTTGCGAATTTCGTATGCGACCTTAGGGGCTTTTATGAAATACCCGAAAGAAAGTCTGCCGAAAAAACCGACATCCAATATTGCCGATAAAAAGTTTGGTTTTTTTCAGACGGATAAAGTGTTTTTTGCTGATGTGGCGACCGAGTTAGGGCTTATTCCAAATAAAAAAGGCAACGATATCGGTTTCGAAAGACATCCGCTGGCGTTTTTGGTTGAAGCGGCCGATGATATCTGTTATACCATTATCGATTTCGAAGATGGAATTAACCTTGGGTTAGTGAATGAAGACTTCGCACTGGAGTATTTGGGGAAGCTGGTTGGACAGATTGATAAAAAGAAATATAGTAGCTTGATCACTAAAGAAGATCGGATCAGTTACCTACGGGCATTAGCGATTAGTAGTTTGATTGGCGATGCGGTTCGTGTGTTTCTCGAAAATGAAGAAGCGATTCTCGAAGGGAAGTTTCATGCGGCGCTGATGGATAAAAGTCAGTATAAAGCGCAGATGGATGATATTCTTGAAATTAGTAGAAAAAATATTTACCAGAGTAACGAAGTGATCGAAAAGGAAATCATGGGATATCAGGTGATCAATACGTTACTGGATAAATTTTGTACGGCGTATAACAATAAGTTCGAAGGAACGGCTACCAATTACGATCAGTTGTTGCTAAAATTACTTCCGGAAAAATTCGTAACCGAAAAAATGAGCCTGTACGAACGACTCATGCACATCTGTCATTTTATATCCATGTTAACTGACGGTAAAGCCTTACAAATTTTTAACATAATTAAAGGTTAAGTGTGATATTATTGATAAGTTAGCAATATTTTTTTGTTAAGTTGAATAAAATTATAATTTTGTGAAACTTGAATTAAAAAGCTAACTAAAAAAAATTATGAAAAAAACTACCCTAATGATGCTGCTATTGGCTAGTAGCGCAGGGTTTGCACAATCTCAAAATGAGCAAATCCAACGCTATCTAACCAATAACCATCAAAAGTTAGGCTTATCCCGACAAGATGTCGCGGATTGGTTTGTGGAAAGTGAAGCGAGTTCTTCAACAACGAATATCAATAACTACTACGTAAAACAGCGCTATAAGGGAATTGAGATTTTTAATGCGGTAACCAACTTTTCAGTTAAAAACGGAGAAGTAGTTAATGTCGGAAACCGTTTTATAGCAGATGTAGCAGCAAAAATCAATACCCAGACACCGGTGCTATCGGTAACAGACGGATTGTTAAAGGCGCAAACCCATTTAAAAGTGCCTGCTTTCAGTTCGCAGATTGCTACTAAAATCAGTGATAAAGAATATAAATTAACCAACGGAACGTTAACGGATGATCCGGTTAGTGCAGAGCTTGTTTTCCAGCAAATGGAAGACGCTTCCCTGCGACTGGCCTGGGATTATACGTTCTATACGTCCGATTATAAACATTTGTGGAGTGTTCGGATTGATGCGGTAAACGGTGCGATGCTGGAAAATTTTGATTTGGTATTGAGCTGTAACTTCGGTAATGCGAATCATAAAGAGCACAACCATACCATCAACTTCAGCAGCAAAGCATTTAAAGATGCAAGTGCATTGGCTCAGGTACAGGGTGGATCGTATCGCGTTTATCCGTATAATGTGGAAAGTCCGAACCACGGAAACCGCGAATTATTAGCGTCACCGCATAACGCCTTGGCTTCTCCTTACGAATGGCATGATACCAATGGTGTTGCCGGTCCGGAGTTTACCACTACAAGAGGTAATAATGTTTGGGCAAAAGAAGATATTGCTGGAAATAACGCGACTACTGGAGTGAGCCCGAACGGTGGTTTAAGTTTGACTTTTGACTTCCCTTACGGCGGAACCGGTGTAGCGGCATCGACCTATACCAGTGCGGCTACCACGAATCTGTTCTATATGAATAATATCATGCACGATATTATGTATCAGTACGGGTTTAACGAGGCTAATGGTAACTTCCAGCAAAATAACTATGGTCGCGGTGGAACCGTGACTTTTAACGGAGATCCTGTTTTAGCAGATTCTCAGGATGGTAGTGGTACAAACAACGCAAACTTCTCCACTCCGGTTGATGGTCAGTCGCCACGTATGCAAATGTATTTGTGGAATGTAGGGCCACGACCTAACTTTTTCCGTATAAATTCACCAGCGTCTTTGGCTGGAGCCTATTTTGCAGTAGATAATAACTTTACAAGCGGTCACGTAGCAGTGCCAGCGGCACCAGCAGGAATTACAGCCGATTTAGCTCTTTTTGACGATGGTGTTCCGGATAATGCCGATGCTTGTACCGCAGCCATCAACGGAGCGCAGTTAGCGGGTAAAATCGTTTTGGTTCGAAGAGGATCTTGTGATTTCGTAAATAAAGTAATGTTTGCTCAAAATGCCGGTGCATTGGCGGTTATCGTCGTGAATAATCTGGATGAATATATGGTTATGGGTGGTGCAAATGCAGGCATCACGATCCCGGCTATTTTGGTAAGTCAGTCGGTAGGAAATGCGATAATTGCCGGTATGCAATCCGGAGCGGTTAATACGACCTTATCTTATGAAACGGTTAACTTCTTGAATTCGGATGGTGATTTTGATAATGGGGTGATTTCACACGAATATGGTCATGGTATTTCTTCCCGTTTAACGGGTGGACCTGCTGCTGCAAACTGTTTGACCAGTACAGAGCAAATGGGTGAAGGTTGGTCGGATTTCTTCGCGTATTTATTACAAATCAAAGCGGGTGATTCTCCGGTTACCGGAAAAGGAATTGCAACTTTCCTTGCCAATCAGCCTACGAATGGAGTAGGAATCCGTCAATATAAATATTCAACCGATTTTGGAATCAATCCACTTACATATGGCGATACCAACGGTTTATCCTATACTGATCAGAATGGTACGTTACGAGTTGATGTGCACGCGGTAGGAACCGTTTGGGCTACTATGTTATGGGATTTAACATGGGCCTATATCAACAAATATGGCTATGATCCGAATATCTATACCGGAACTGGTGGTAATAATAAAGTTTTACGTTTGATCATCGATGCGTTAAAATTACAACCGTGTAATCCTTCGTTTGTTTCCGGAAGAGACGCGATTATCGCAGCTGATCAGGCGACAACCGGTGGGCAGAATTACTGTATGATTTGGGACGTTTTCGCCAGAAGAGGTTTAGGAGTACATGCATCAGCAGGTATGAATAGCGGTGTGGCTGCAATCAACGACCAGGTGGAAGATTTTACAACGCCTCCGCAAGGACCAAACTGTACGATGGCTGTAGATTATTTTGAAAATAAAGATATGATCAAGGTATATCCAAACCCATCTAACGGAACGTTTAATGTGTTTATCGGAAACTATACCGGTAAAGTATCATTACAGGTGTTTGATATAAACGGAAGAAATGTATACAGTCAGAAAGTGGAAGACTTCAATGTTGAAAAAACAATCAACCTGAAAGGATTACAATCAGGAATGTATATTCTTAAAGTTGAAGGTGATAATTTAAATCATACCCAAAAGGTTATATTGAATTAATTCTAAAATAAAAAAGGTTCCGAAAGGAACCTTTTTTTATATCTTAAAATGTGTAACTCAAACCGATTCCTAATAGTTGTTTAAACTGGATTTTAGGTCCCTGAGTAACCTGTACACCGTCGATCTCTTTTTTCGATTTGATATCATCGTCATAAACAAGATTCGTACCGATATTGGCCTTTACATATTCGTTAACGACCAGATCCAGTTGTAACTGCCAGTCGACATCAATATTGCCAAAATTATTCATATAATCGGTATAAAGGCTTAAACGATGGTCGAGGAATATGTTTTTGTAGACTTCGGTTTTCCATTGGTTGGTAACTAAAATACCGACTTCCGTTCGTGATCTTTTACCGTGGGTAATCAGATTTCCGGCTTCGTCGTAGATCGCTTTGTCAACCCCAAAAGCACCCTGATCGGCCAAACGCTGATCCAATACCAATGTAGTTTTCTGAGTTAAAGGTGAAAAATAAGCATTTAGCTTTTGTTCCTTATTGGAATACTCGGCTCCGACACCCAGAAATAAATAGGCCGGCGCAAAGGCTTTGGAAATCGCCAGATCGGTATTCGGATAGGCATATCCACTGGTGAACTGTGTATTGAAATTTAGTTTCGCACTGTGGTACCAGTTTGAAATACTATCGTGACGGTAACCAAAGGTCGAATTGAACTGAATCGCGTCATCGGTCTTCCGAAGTTCACGCTCTTCCTGCTTGTTAACGCCATAGCGTACGATGAGTTCATTTTTCCACTTCACATTACCTTTGACATAGTTTCGTAAAAAAGCGCCCTTTAAAAGGCCTGAAATGGAGTTGTTTCCTCCAACGCTCCAGTTGATAAAAGCGATTTGGCTAAAATCAAGTCCGACACTGTTTTTTTTGTGCCAATAGGAGGTGGTGTCGGGAATTGTAGTTCTTACTACGTCTTGTGCATTACTTTTCTGAATGGCTAAAATAAAAAGTAATCCGATTAGATACGGAGTAATCTTCATGGTAAATTTAGTTTTTAATTTTCTTTAGTTTGGCAAATGAGGTTAAAATCAATAACTTGAAAATAGCGTTATCAGACTGTTAACATCAATTTTGCATTTTTTTTGCTGCTCAATAACTGTGCCGTGCTCAATAAACTCGTCTGGAATGCCCAGTATTTTAACACTTAGCCCGGTATAATGAGCACTTACATATGCCGCAATAGTACTTCCGAAACCGCCTAATACGGATCCGTCTTCTATCGTAATCAGTTGTTCGTGGCTGTTACAGATTGCTTCCAGGGTTGCAATGTCCAGTGGTTTTATAAACGGAAAATGATAATGGGAAAACAAATCGCGATTTTCTGTTTGTTCCAAAGCCTGTAATACATTGTTTCCTATGGTTCCGGTGGATAAAATGGCAATTTTGCTACCTTTCGAAAGTCTTCGGGATTTACCGATTTCAATTTTTTCGAATGGAAGTTGCCAGTTTTGAACATAACCTCTTCCTCTCGGATAACGTATTGCTATCGGATGATCCAGTCCTAATTGTGCGGTATACATACCGTTTCGGAGTTCGATTTCATTTATAGGGGCAAATAAAATCAGATTGGGAACACAATTCAGGTAAGCAATATCGAATACGCCCTGATGCGTAGCGCCATCTTCACCAACCAGGCCGGCTCGGTCCAGACAAAATATAACGGGTAAATTCTGTAAGGCCACATCGTGAATGACCTGATCGTAGGCGCGTTGCAGGAAAGTGGAATAGATATTACAAAAGACAACCATTCCCTGGGTGGTCATTCCGGCAGCCAATGTCACGGCATGTTGTTCGGCGATACCCACATCGAAGGCGCGATCCGGAATTTCGTCCATCATAAATTTAAGCGACGAACCAGTGGGCATAGCCGGGGTAATCCCGATAATACGTTCGTTTTGACGGGCCAGTTCGACTAACGTCAATCCGAATACATCCTGGAATTTTGGCGGCAGGTTTTCCTCCAAACGAGGGAGAATCTCCCCGGTTGTTTTGTCGAATTTACCCGGAGCGTGATAACGAACCTGGTCTTTTTCGGCCTGTTCGAGTCCTTTTCCTTTTGTGGTGGTAATATGCAGGAATTTTGGTCCTTTTTTATCTTTTAATCGGATCAGTTCTTTAATCAATAATGGAATATCATGACCGTCGATTGGTCCGGAATAATCAAAGTTTAACGAACGGATCATGTTGTTGTCCCTTGGATTGCTTCCATCTTTTACGGATGTCAGATATTCTTTTAAAGCGCCTACACTTGGATCGATCCCAATGGCGTTATCGTTTAGAATTACGAGTAAATTGGCATCGGTCACACCAGCGTGGTTGAGGCCTTCAAAGGCCATTCCCGAGGCAATTGAAGCATCGCCCACAACAGCGATATGTTGTTTTTCGGTTTTGCCTTTTAGTTGGGAAGCAATGGCCATTCCCAAAGCAGCCGAAATAGCCGTGGAGGAATGTCCAACGCCAAAAGTATCGTAAATACTTTCGCTGCGATTCGGGAAACCTGAAATACCGCCCAATTGCCGGTTGGTGTGGAATACCGCGGCACGCTCGGTCAGGATTTTATGACCGTAGGCCTGATGTCCAACATCCCATACCAGTTGGTCGTCCGGAGTGTTAAAAACATAATGTAGGGCTATGGTCAGTTCTACAACTCCTAAACTCGCACCCAAATGACCTTCCTTTGTCGATACAATGTCGATGATAAACTCACGCAGTTCCTGTGCCAGAACCGGAAGTTCCGCAATAGGGAGCTTGCGTAAATCGGTGGGAGATAGTATGTTTGATAAGAGTTTTGCTGCCATGGTGCAAAGGTACAATTTGAAATTGTATTTTTGTTTTTATGGAAAACATTTTCACGGACGATTATTTTATGAAAAAGGCACTCCAGGAAGCGGAGATTGCTTTCGAAAAAGGAGAAATTCCGGTCGGAGCTATTGTGGTTGTCGACAATCGGGTAATTGCCAGAAGTCATAACCTGACGGAGTTGTTAAACGATGTTACGGCACATGCCGAAATGCAATCGATTACAGCGGCGGCCAATTTTTTGGGCGGGAAATACCTGAAAGACTGTACGCTTTACGTAACACTGGAACCGTGTCAGATGTGCGCCGGAGCATTGTATTGGAGTCAGATTTCAAAAGTGGTTTACGGTGCATACGACGAGCACCGTGGCTATCGCAAGATGGGAGCGCAACTGCATCCGAAAACAACTGTGGTAACCGGTGTTATGGAACAGGAGTGCGGGGCTTTAATGAAGGCTTTCTTTCAGAAAAGACGCTAATTATAGACATAAAAAAACCGCTCCGTTTCACAACGAGCGGTTTGGATTTATTTAATTTCACTTCCATCTTTGTCGAAGAAGTGATATTCTAAGTACGTGTAAGCGTCACGAGGTATAACTTTCACCCATTTTTTATGTTCAAAAAACCATTTTGAACGTAATGATGGAAAACCTTTAGTTATATAGGCAGCCACAAAGGGATGCGCATTTAGAACCACTTTTTTGTGATCCTTAAAAATTCGTTCTAGATCAGCCGATATTTTATCAATAATCAGGATAGGAGCTTCAATTTCCCCGTTTTCATTATTCGGGTTTTCTTCTCTTGTTTTGATATTAACTTCGGGTCTGACTCTTTGTCTAGTAATTTGAATTAATCCAAATTTGCTAGGAGGCAAGATTTTATGTTTCGCTTTGTCATCGCTCATTTCCTCTCGTAAGAAATCATAAAGAACTTTACGGTTATCAGGATTTGACATATCGATAAAATCGATTACAATGATACCACCCATGTCGCGCAATCGCAATTGTCGGGCTATTTCGGCCGCAGCAATCAGATTTACTTCTAAGGCAGTGTCTTCCTGGTTTTGCGCTTTGTTGGAGCGGTTACCGCTGTTGACGTCAATTACGTGTAAAGCTTCGGTGTGTTCTATGATTAAATAAGCTCCTTTGCTCATAGAGACCGTTCTTCCAAAAGACGTCTTAATTTGTCGCTCTATATTGTATTTCTCAAAAAGAGGTAACTCTTTCGATTGATAATGCTTAACAATAGATACTTTAGCAGGAGCTATTTCTTGCAAATACTCCTTCGTTTGATAATACAGATCCTCATCATCGATATGGATACCGGTAAAGGTATCATTAAAGACATCGCGTAGTATTGAGGACGCTCTGTTGAGTTCGCCTAATACTTTTGAAGGATGATGAGCTGTAGGGATTCGCTTACACATTGTGGTCCATTTGTCCAACAAATTCTGTAAGTCTTTGTCGAGTTCAGCTACTTTTTTGCCTTCTGCTACTGTTCTGACAATAACACCAAATCCTTTTGGTTTGATAGATTGAACCAAACGTTTTAATCGATCTTTTTCTTCTTTCGATTCGATTTTTTGAGAAATCGAGATACGATCCGAAAAAGGAACTAAAACAACATATCGCCCGGCCAGTGAAAGTTCAGAACTTATTCGTGGCCCTTTGGTAGATATGGGTTCTTTAACTACTTGAACTAAAATTGACTGATTGGCGCTTAACACGTCGGATATAGCACCATCCTTGTCGATCTCAGGTTCAAAAGGAAAGTTTTTTAGGGAGAAATCTTTTATTTTACCTGCGCTTACAAGTTTGATGAATTTCATTAGAGAAGATAGGTTCGGACCCAAATCATGATAATGTAAAAAGGCATCTTTTTCGAAACCTACATTTACAAAGGCTGCATTCAATCCTGCTACGGGTTTTCGGATTTTGGCAATAAAAATATCACCTACCTGAAAGCCGTTTTTTTCGCCCTCTTCTCTGTGTAATTCAATTAGTTTTCCATCTTTTAATAAGGCAAAATCTACCGCTTCTGAACTGGATCGGATAATTAATTCCTTGTTCACATGGTACATTTTTATCCATACAATAATAGCAACTATCAAAATAGTGCTACCAGCGTACAGATGGATTAAACATTAAATTTACAGGTTTTACCCGGGAAACCATAATTGGAATAATAAGTGTGATGGCTAGAAACGATTGGTTTGTAGTTAAAAACTTACTGATTTACTCCGTTTTTTATGATTTCAATTTCAATGAACTTTAAACTTTAAAAAGAAAAAAGTAGTTTTAAACTACTTTTTCTTCTTATGACGGTTAGCTCTCGCTCTCTTTTTACGTTTGTGAGTTGCTACCTTATGTCTTTTTCTTTTTTTACCACTTGGCATAAATTGTAGTGTTTAGAGTGATTAATAAATTAGTTAACTTTTACTTCAGTATTCGTTTTCACGCCATCAACAAAAACTTTTGCTGGTTTGAAAGCCGGGATGTTGTGGGCAGGAATCTTAATTGTAGTATTTTTAGAGATGTTTCTACCGGTTTTCTCAGCTCTTGTTTTGATGATAAAGCTACCAAAACCTCTTAAGTATACGTTGTCACCAGTTTCTAATGAGTTTTTTACTTCGTCCATAAAAGACTCAACTGTTGCTTGTACATCTCCTTTTTCTAGACCCAATTTCTCGGAAATTTTCGCTACGATGTCTGCTTTCGTCATTTTCTTTCGTATTTATATTGATGTGTAATTTTTTGAGTTTGCAAATATAGGAATTAAAAATACAATATTTCAACCTTAATCGATTAAAATTTAATTACATAAAGTTTTATTTTTGTATCCTAATTTTTTATAATGGATTTTTCTAACTCGTTAATCCAGTGGTATTTGCGGTCTAAGCGCGATTTGCCATGGCGAAAAACGGCGGATCCCTATCGTATATGGCTGTCTGAAATCATGTTACAACAAACGCGAGTTGCGCAAGGTTTGCCGTATTTTTTAGCGTTTGTTGAAGCCTTTCCAACTGTTTTTGATCTGGCAACTGCCGATGAAGAAAAAGTGCTAAAACTCTGGCAGGGTTTGGGCTACTATTCGAGGGCGCGAAATCTACATGCTACGGCACAATATATCGCCTTTGAACGAAATGGGGTGTTTCCCGAAAATTACGAAGGGCTTTTAAAGTTAAAAGGAGTAGGGGAATATACCGCAGCGGCAATCGCATCTATTTCTTATGGAGAGCCGGTTCCGGTGGTCGATGGGAATGTGTTTCGTGTATTGGCGCGGTATTTTGATGTGGAAACGGATATTGCTTCTCCGGCGGCAAAAAAAGAATTTAAAGCCTTGGCTGCCGAATTGTTGCCGGTAGATAAAGCATCGCTGTTTAATCAGGCGATGATGGAATTTGGTGCTTTACAATGTGTGCCTAAAAATCCGGATTGTACTTCGTGTGTGTTTAATGACAGTTGTGCGGCCTTGCAAAAGAAGAAAGTGGATCGCCTTCCGGTAAAATTAAAGAAAACAAAAGTTACCAATCGCTATCTGAATTATATTCTGTTTGTCGATCCATCCGGGAAAACGGTTGTCCAAAAACGACAGGATAAAGGTATCTGGTTCGGATTGTACGAATTTCCGTTGGTCGAAACAACAGCTGATATACATCGCGATGTTATGCCGGAGCAACTTATAAAAAGTGTCACAATTCCGGAGGGAGGTCGTTTGCAGGAGTTACGTCTTTTAAACGAAAAACAAATTCTTCATAAGCTTTCGCACCAACATTTGCATATTTATTTTTGGGAGTTAAAGACAACCGATACAATATCAGGCAGTTTGTCATGGGATGATGTTGAGAAGCTTCCATTTCCTATTGTGATATATAATTTTATCACAGAGTACGTAATAAATAAATAGATTTAGTATATTTGAGTTAATAAATAGGTACGAGCCATGAACGGAACGGTAAATAAAGTCATGTTAATTGGACATTTGGGAGATGATGTAAAAATGCATTATTTCGAAGGAGGTAATTGTATTGGACGTTTTCCTCTTGCAACCAATGAGGTGTATATTAACAAAACGACAAACGAAAGAATCACTTCTACAGAATGGCATAATCTTGTGGTGCGCAATAAGGCGGCTGAGATATGCGAAAAATATCTTTCAAAAGGTGATAAGATTTATGTGGAAGGCCGTATCAAATCCAGACAATGGCAAGCCGAAGACGGTACGACAAAGTACACTACCGAAATCCAAGTAACCGAATTTACCTTTTTAACAACGAAAAAGGAAATCGAAAACAATAAACCGGGTTTCCCGACTTCGGGCGATACTTCAAAACCATCATTTGATTCACCGGGTACACCGATGCAAAATGATGATATGCCGTTTTAATTGTTTAACTAATTCTGTTTGATTTGGACCCAGGCCCCGTCAGTTTATTAAGTACTATAGATTTTAACCTTATATTTCTAATTACAGGAATACTATTCCTGTTGTTCTGCTCTGCACTGATATCCGGTGCCGAAACCGCACTTTTCTCACTTACTAAAAAAGAAATCGAAAGCCTGATAGCGATCGACGCTGTCCGGGGAAAACAAATCGGGCGCTTACTGGAAGCGCCTAAAAAATTGTCGATGACTTTTTTGGTGGCGAATAACTTTGCCAATATTACCATCGTGGTTTTGTTTTCCTATCTGGGCGATCGGGTTTTTTCCGAATTGATGGCGATCGGGACTAAAATTCTACTGGAAATCGCATTGGTAGCGGTATTGATTCTTTTCTTTGGAGAGGTACTGCCTAAAATGTATGCGACCCGAAATAATGTCAAATTTGCTCAGGGTGTTAGCCGTTTAGTGGTTTTTTTAGACAAATTGCTTACGCCGGTAAGTATTCCGTTGCGAAAAATCATTATCTATCTGCATAAAAAAATCGGAAGAGAAAAAGAAAGTTTTTCAGTGGATCAGTTATCACAGGCGTTGGAGATGACCGATTATGGCGATACCACCAAAGAAGAACAAAAGATACTGGAAGGAATTGTGAACTTTGGAAATACCGAAGCCCGACAGGTAATGAGTCCGAGAATTGATGTATTTGCACTGGATATGGAAGATTCCTTTTCGGAAATTGTAGCGCAGATCGTAGAAAAAGGGTATTCCCGTATTCCGGTTTTTAAAGAAGACATTGACCATATTGAGGGTGTTTTGTTCGTAAAAGACCTACTTCCTCATATCGATAAAACCGATTTTGAATGGCAAAAGTTGCTTCGGGAACCGTTTTTTGTGCCTGAAAATAAAAAACTGGATAACCTTTTAAAGGAATTTCAGGGTATGAAAAATCACCTGGCGATTGTTGTTGATGAATATGGCGGAACTTCCGGAGTGATTTCATTGGAAGATATTCTGGAAGAAATTGTTGGGGATATCAGTGATGAATTCGACGATGAGAATATTGTCTTTTCGCAGATCGATACCAAAAACTTTTTGTTTGAAGGTAAAATCAGCCTTAAGGATTTCTATCGGATTGTACCGGTAAACGAAGAGGTTTTCGAAACCAGTAAAGGAGAATCGGAAACACTGGCCGGATTTATTTTGGAGATTTCGGGAAATTTTCCCAAAAAGCATCAGAAAATAAATTTTGCAGATTGTATATTTACCGTCGAATCGGTAGACAAACGCCGAGTCAAACAAATTAAAGTGACCTTGCTCGATGAATAGAATACTTAAAAATACTGCTTTTGCATTGTTGGTGGCTACAGGATCGTTGTTTACGGCTTGTAAAGGCGACACCGTGCCAAAGCCAAAAGCATATCTTAGTCTGGAATATCCAAAACCGGAATATACACCTTTTAACGATGGATGTGCGTTTACTTTTGATGTGAATAGCCGGACTAAGATCAATAAAAAAGGAGTGTGCGGATTCGATATTAATTATCCGAATATGAAAGGAACGATTTATATCGATTATAAGCCGGTTAATAATAATATTGATGTCTTGTTACGGGATGCGCAAAAACTGACCTATGAACACGTGATCAAAGCCGATGATATACAGGAACAGCCTTTTATTAACGGAAGAGAGAAAGTATACGGAATGTTTTATCAGGTTGGTGGTAATGCGGCAACTAATGCTCAGTTTTATGTGACCGACAGTACCCGACATTTTATAGTAGGATCGGTGTATTTTTATACCAAACCCAATTTCGACTCGATAATGCCGGCGGCAAGTTATATTAAAAACGATATGCGCAGGATCATGGAAAGCCTGCGATGGAAATAAAAAAAGCGCCCGGAAGAGGCGCTTTTTTTATGTCGGAAAACTTTTGATTAGGCTTTTTTCAATTCTTCTTTCATTTTCGACACTTTATAGGTCTTTCCGTCGGCAACGCCTTCAACCGTTTGTGTTAGTGACGAAGCCGATTGTTTGTTGGCGTCGAATTCAACGGTAGCTGTTTTGGTTTCGAAGTCAACTTTTGCAGAAGTTACACCATCCAAACGGCCTAATTTGTTTTCGATCGTAGCGGCACAACCCATTGCACAAGTCATTCCTTCTATGTTAAAGCTTGCTGTTTCCATTTTGGCGGCGACATCTTTAGTGTTCTCGGTAGCTACCGTTCCTTCGGTAGTATTTTTCTCTTCTTTTTTACAGCTAACCAATGCAAATGCGGCAAATGCAAATACGGCTATTTTTTTTGTGATATTCATAAGGACTATTTTAAGATTAAAAAGCTCTTTTGGAGCGCGTTACAAAATTATAAAAAAAGGACCGTTTTCCCGTTTTATTGTTAGACTTTTACGTCTTAAAAAAATACTAAAATGACAAAACAGATCAAATGGATATTACTGATTGGACTTTCTTTAATCTGGGGAAGTTCTTTTATCCTGATTAAAAGAGGTCTTGTGGGATTAACACCTTTTCAGCTGGGTGCTTTACGGATGTTGTTTGCGGCCGCTTTTTTATTGATTGTAGGATTTCGAAGTCTTACTAAGATTCCTTCGGATAAATGGAAGTACATCGCCTTAACGGCTTTTGTCGGGACGTTTATGCCGGTGTTTCTGTTTTCTTTTGCGCAAACGGAAATCAGTAGTGCAACCAGTGCGATCCTAAATTCGTTAACACCTTTAAATACATTGTTATTGGGCGCTTTTCTATTTGGATTAGAATTTCAGCGCCGACAGTTTTTCGGGGTTATTATAGGGCTTATAGGATGCGTGGTGTTGATTTATTCCGGAGCGAAAAGTAATCCCAATCAGAATTATTATTATGCGATTTTGGTGGTGATTGCGGCGGTTTGTTATGCGATGAATGTAAACCTGATCAAGAAATACTTATCGGATGTGAATTCATTGAGTATTACGACCGGAAATTTTGTAGTGTTGATGATTCCGGCGATTATCGTATTATCCTGTACCGATTTTTTCCAGGTAGCAGGTCAGGCGCAAGTGCAGGAATCAGTACTATATATTGCCATTCTGGGGATATTGGGAACCGGTATCGCGAATATTATTTTCTTTAGACTGATCCAGATGTCATCGCCGATTTTTGCGTCTTCTGTGACTTATTTGATTCCGGTGGTTGCTTTTGTCTGGGGGATATTGGATAATGAAAAAATGGAAGTGTTTCAGATTGTTGGAGCGTTGATCATTCTGATTGGCGTTTATTTTTCCGCACGAAAATAAAAAAGGCCGCTCGAAAGCGGCCTTTTATTTTGAATCGGGTTATTGATTACTGAAAGTCAGCAGCAGTAACACCTTCGTTTATTTTTACATCCGATGTAGTGAAATCAAGATCCATACCTACATTCATGATTGTTTTGTAAGGAACTTTGATACCTTTTACTTCTTTATAGTCGCTGTAAGAAACCATTTGTGTCATTTTCTGACCGGCTCTTTCCATCGTTTTTGCTTCTCCAACTTTTAAACCTGTTTTTACATCATAGTATAAAGTCGATTTGCCATTTTCGATAGCATAAGCATCTGCTCCGTTGATCGTTTCGATTCCTTTGATTTTAAGGTCGGCTCTTTTAGCGTAAGCTAATTCCGGGAAAGCCGCAGCGTTTTCTTTTTTCTCTTTGAATTCTTCAGCAGTAAAGTCTTTGCGTTGTCCTTGTTGTACCGCATAAGCCGCTTTGTCGCTCACAACTTGTTTTGACATTGACATACCTGCTACTTTCATTTCCATTAACGATTTGTTATCGGAAGTGTGTTTGCTGATCAATTCCAATGCCTGTCCTTGAATAGAAGCTGTTGAAACGGTAGCAATTGATTTTACTCCGGCTACAGCTTTTTCACCACCAATAGCTTTGATGTAATTGTCGAATACTGTTTTTGCAGTAACTCCGGCAGGAATTGGTTTGTTTACCACTGGTTTTTCAGTTGGGTTTCCGTATTTGTCAAAATAGAAAATAGGTGTTTTTAACGACTCCAATCCTGGTAATACATCAGCTGCTTTTCCAACTACTACAATACGGGTGTTGTCAGAAAGGAAATATTTGTTAGCGGCGTTACGGATATCTTCCGGTGTAACGGCACTGATGTTTTTAATATAGTTTTCGTAGAAATCTTCCGGTAAGTTTTGAGTAGCTGTGTTTAAAGCATAACGGGCAATAGTAGCCGGTTTCTCAATTTGCATTACGAAGTTTCCGATGTATTTGGCTTTTGCATTTTTAAGATCTTCTGCAGAAACCAATTCTGTTTTGATACGTTTTAATTCGTTAAAGAATTCTACAACAGCACTGTCGGTAACAGCGTTTCTAACAGAAGCGGAAGAACGGAATTTAGTTACATATTTTCCGGATCCGATTGAAGAGTACGCACCGTAAGTCCATCCGTGTTTTTCACGTAGGTTTAGGAATAAACGTCCTTCACCACCACCACCTAAGATTTGGTTTGCTAATAAAGTAGCAAAGTAATCTTTGTCGGTCATTTTTAAGTTCACCGTGTTTACCAAGGCAATTTCCGATTGTACTGCGTTTGGCATATCTACAAGGTTGATTTGAGAATACTGAACGTTTTTAGGATCAGAATAGGTTAACTGTGGCGCGATGGCTTTTTTCCAGGAACCGAAAAGTTTTTCAACGGTTTTTTTGGTTTCTTTTAAGTTTACATCACCAATTACAACAAGGTAAGCATTCCCCGGAACGAAATAGGTGTTGTAGTTTAAAACCACATCGTTTAAGGTTACTTTGTTGATGCTTTCTTCACTTAAATATTCCCCGTTAGGGTGTGTTTTTCCAAAAGCTAAAACGTTTTCAACACGAGAAGCTACAGCAGTAACGCTTTTCTCCTGAGATTTGATTCCTTCCAGTAATTTGGCTTTTTCTTTGTCGAATTCTTCCTGAGTGAATACCGGGTGTAAAGCACCTTCGGCCATTAATTCAAGGATTCTACCGGCATATTTGGATAAACCACTCGCATTTGCTCCGTTAGAAGAAAAGCTGATGTTGGCTCCTAAAAAGTCGGTTTCTTCGTTAAAAGCGTCTTTTGATATTTTTTTGCTTCCTTTTCCGATCATGCTGCTCGTTAAATCGGCAACACCTTTTTTATCACCTTCCGCATACGGAGGGTTGTCTAAAGTAAGGGTGTAAGAAACGCGTGGTAATTTATGGTTTTCAACAACCATTACTTTTAAACCGTTTTTTAGAGTAAAGGTTTCCGGTTTTTTAACATTGATAGTTGGTGCTGGTCCCGGTTTCGGTTGAGGTCTGTCTTGTGCTTGCATAGTAATCGATAAAAACAAGCTCGCTGCTATATATATAAATTTTTTCATGATGAATGGCTGCTTAGTTTTGTGCTTTGTCTTTTGCTGGAGTATAATCTAAAATCAAACGTTGGTTCGGGTTTAAGTATTTCTTCGCCACGTCTCTGATTTCTTCACGCGTAATAGAACGGTAAATATCAATTTCATTATTGATTAGGTTTACATCACCATATAGTAAATAGTAAGATGCCAGATTTTCGGCAACACCTTCCAGATTGGAATTACTGTTTACGTTTTGGTTTTCATACTGGTTTTGTAATTTTTGGAAATCTTTTTCAGAAATTAACTCCGTTTGTAGTTTTGCGATCTCCTCGTCCATTCCTTTAATTAAGTCAGCAGGAGTGTTTGGGCTTAATGGTAAACCGTAGATAAAATACACACCATAGTCTTCCTGACTGTAGTTGAAAGCTCCGATTTGTAAAGCCATTTTTTTCTCGTCAACCATCTTTTTGTATAGTCTTGAGCTTTTTCCGTCAGATAAGATAGAAGAGATCATGTCTAATACTCTTGCGTCACGTGTTTTCATCGATGGCGTTCTGTAAGCAGTAACGGCCATTGGAATCTGAATGTTCGGATCTTCGTAAGTCGCGTGGATTGTTTGTGTGATTGGAGCCTCTTCGAATTTTTCACGGGTAATCGGAGTTCCTTTCTGGATTGGTCCGAAATATTTTTGTACCCATTCTTTCGCCTGAGCCGAATCAAAATCTCCGGCAACAACTAATACTGCATTGTTAGGAATGTAGAATTTTTTGTTGAAAGCCTGGAATTCCTGTAATGTCGCTGCATCCAGGTGTTCCATTGAGCCGATTGGTGCCCAACGGTACGGGTGTTTGGTAAAGATGTTCTTTTTAACTTCAGTAAATAAATTACCGTAAGGCTGATTGTCTACACGTAATCTTTTTTCTTCTTTAACAACTTCGTTTTGAGTGTCCACACCGATCTGGTTGATAACCGGGTGCATTAGTCTTTCGGATTCCATCCATAAAGCCAGTTCCAAATTGTTCGACGGGAAAACTTCGTAGTAATACGTTCTGTCGTCCGACGTGTTGGCATTGTTGTTTCCACCGTTGGCGGTTACGATTTTAAACCATTCGCCACGGGCGATGTTTTTGGTTCCTTCAAACAAAAGGTGTTCGAAAAAGTGTGCGAATCCCGTTCTGCTTGGGTTTTCGTCTTTGGCACCCACATGGTACATTACCGATGTAACTACTACCGGTGCCGATGGATCCTTGTGTAAAATCACATGAAGTCCGTTGTCTAAATTGTATTCTTCAAACGCTACTTTCTGCGCTGAAGCTACGCCGCCAAGCATCAGAAGTGAACTCAAAGCCATTAAAGATTTTTTCATAAAAATTAGTAATTTATTTTTGATAACGATATAGGTGTGCAATTTCGGTAAAAAGTTACAGGTAATCGTTTTGTTTTGTGGAAAATATGTACCTTTTTTTGATTAATATTTGTGTGTGCACCAAAATTACAGGTATATGGTTGTTTCATAAAGAATTAGTTGTATATTTGCAGACTTAAAAATTAATCAAACATTATTGTTATGTACGCAATCGTAGAGATAGCAGGGCAACAATTTAAAGTAAGCAAAGACCAAAAGGTTTATGTTCACCGTTTGGCTTCTGAAGAAGGAACTAAAGTTACTTTTGACAAAGTTCTTTTATTAGATGACAACGGAAACGTAACTTTAGGCGCCCCAGCTGTAGAAGGTGCTTCAGTAGAAGCCCAAGTGTTAAAACACTTAAAAGGTGATAAAGTAATCGTTTTCAAAAAGAAAAGAAGAAAAGGTTACAAAAAGAAAAACGGTCACA
>NZ_JASLCE010000034.1 GCF_030146175.1 Flavobacterium sp.
CAGAGAACGACTCTTGGGGAGACCCTTGAGACGATCCATGCGAGAACAACCCTTTGGTTTTTTTGAAACCAAAACGAATTTAAAATATAAATGTATCCAGAGGGACGTTCCTTCGGGAGCAACCCTTGAGCTCGCTCTTGGGATGCTAGCAGAGAACGACTCTTGGGAAAACCCATGAGACGATCTTTGCGTGAACAACCCTTTGGTTTTTTTCGAAACCCAAAACAAATTTAAAATATAGAATGCATCCAGAGGGACGTTCCTTCGGGAGCAACCCTTGAGCTCGCTCTTGGGATGCTAGCAGCGAACGACTCTTGGGGAAACCCATGAGACGATCCTTGCGTGAACAACCCTTTGGTTTTTTTTGAAACCCAAAAACAAAATATATAAATCTTGCCCGGTAGGACGTTCCGTTTTTTTGAGAGTCATCTTTGATTTGGAGCACATTAATCTGCTACTTCACGGGATTCTTCCCGGGAATGACTCCGAAAAATTCATAAGGTGATTGGTTTGAGGACGTCCTTCTGGCAGGGTTATATACTTAACAGTACAGGCTCGAAAATTTACAAGGAATAACAGCTTGTAAATTTTGCTTTATTATCCGGGTACTTATTGGTTCGTTACAGGCGAAATGGTGTGTTTTACACTGATTTTATGCCGACAAAGTGCGAATCTAAATGACCATTTAAAAGTCGCAACGCATTCCTATGGCCGTCGTTTTTAGAAACGGTTGCAATCACAATTCCACTAAAAATACCTTTTTAGTACATCAACGTTAGAATAATAAATTTTATAAATACAAGTATATGGCGACACCTACACCTCTTAATGACATATTACAGTGGTTCTTACAAGGTAAAAAACCAACGCAGTCAAATTTTGACGAAACATTCCGGTCTTTCTGGCACAAAGACGAGATCATTCCGGCAAACAAAATCGCAGGTCTTGATACGAGTCAGATGGTGGCGAAAACAGAATTTACAGCACACCTTGCTGATCAACAGGCACATGCCGCTTTGCTTGCGATCAAAGAAAATATCGGAAACAAACAAAACAGTCTGACACCAGACAACACGGGAACAAAATTTCCGACCGTTGATGCGGTAAACGGAGCTATTGGGAATATTGCAAGTGCGATTGATATAATAAATGGACATATAGTATAATGGGTACAATTGCAGATAAACTAATTTATTTAGGACAAACAAAAACAGAAATACGAAATGCCATGGCAGCTAAAGGAGTAACCATTTCGGAGGAAGCACCTTTTAGAGATTATGCCGGAAAGATTCTGGAAATTAAAACGGAAACCGGAGAAAACCCGTTGCAATGGAGACGTCCGGCCGATTGGTTGCGTATCGAAGACAAGGTAGTTGCCGGCAATCAGAAATTTGTAGGATTACACGCCATATTTGAAGATAGTAATTTTGTATCGCTTTCGGCCACGGGTAACTATACGGTCGATTGGGGCGATGGCGTAACCGAAAATTATGCTTCAGGCGTTCAGGCCTATCATATTTATTCGTATAGTTCGTTCCCAGGAACGGATAGTACGCGCGGTTATCGTCAGGCTATTGTTACGGTGACACCTCAAACCGGACAAAATCTGACCAATGTAAATTTACAAAGAAAACACAAACAGGCCGGTTTGAATGTATACAGTACCGGATGGTTGGATATCCGGGTGAGTGGATCATCGATGTCCAGTATGAGTATTGGCGGATCGGTAGTGACGAATGCCTATTTGGAAGCGTTTAATTATGTAGGAGGAAGTTCGATAGCCAGTTACAATCGCTTTTTTTACGGATGTTCACAATTACAATCCGTAGCATTCTCGGATACAGCAAAGGGTAGCGATTTTAGCTCGATGTTTGAATCCTGTACCTTTTTAAAAACCGTTCCGTTATTCGATACGGCAAACGGAGCAAATTTTAGCGGTATGTTCTACGGATGTCCATCGCTACAAAGTGTTCCGGCATTCGATACAGCCAAAGGATTGGATTTTAGTATCATGTTTTCCTTCTGTACGATGCTTCAAAACGTACCGGCATTAAATACGATCAATGGAACCGTATTCATTAGTATGTTCGAATCGTGTGCGTCTTTAAGAACCATTCCACTACTCAATACGTCAAAAGGAACCGATTTTAGTTATATGTTTCAGGGATGTCCGTCCTTACAAACCGTGCCTTTATTTGACACAGGAAAAGGAACGGATTTCAGTAATATGTTTTACGGATGTACGGGATTACAATCGATCCCTATGTTTAAAACATCTGGTGGAACAGCGTTCGGAAGCATGTTCACCAATTGTGCTTCATTAAACAGAGCTGCATTATCAGGAGCTAAAAATACAATCTCCTATGCGGGTTGTAAGCTTTCTAAGGCAGCTTTGGTTGAGGTATTTAGTAATCTGGCATCGGGGGTAACCTCAAAAACGATAACGATTTCAAACAACTGGGGATCACCATTGTTAACCGCGAGCGATAAAACGATTGCGACCGGTAAAGGATGGACTATTGTAGGATAAAACAAATAAAATTATGATAACAAATACAACCGAATTTTTTATTGAAATAATTGCCGAAGAAGGAATGGAATTATATAACGGAGAGCAAACCGCAAACAGAGTTACAGCGCCTATCGGTACCGATTTAAGCGATTGGATCGAAAGACAACCGGTACAAGAGATCATTATGGAATCATAGACTGTTTTCGATAACGTATCCGTATCGAACAGCATTGTATCGGTTACCGCTAAAAATGGACGAATCAGCAACCACTAATAAACAACAAGTAGTATAATGGGAACAATTGCAGACAAATTAACATATTTAGGACAAACGAAAGCTGAAATTCGGGATGCGATTATCGCAAAAGGAGTAACGATTCCGGAGAAAACGACTTTTCGGGAATATGCCGGAAAAATCCGAGAAATATCCGCTGATGGTGGTGAAGAAAATCCGGCCGAATGGAGACGCCCGGACGAATGGTTGCGTATCGATGATCGGGTGGAAGCCGGCGAACAAAAGTTTGTAGGACTACACGCGATATTTGAAGACAGTAATTTTATTACACTTTCGGCTACCGGTGACTATACGGTTGACTGGGGCGATGGCAAGATTGAAAATTTTGCTTCCGGAGATTTGGCTTATCATAGCTATTCGTACGAACAATTCGAAAAAACGGAAGGCTCCCTTGGGTATCGTCAGACGATTGTTACTGTAACGCCTCAGAAAGAAAAGGAGTTAACAACGATTAGTTTGCGGGAGCAGCATCCTCATGAAGGGCTGAATTCGTATAGTACCGGATGGCTGGATATCCGGGTGAGCGGTGAAAGTATTTCTGAATTTATAATTGGTGGCGGAACGGTATCACACAAATATCTGGAGTCTTTTTCTTTTGTAGGGGATAGTTCCATAACCGATTATACCGCGTTTTTTTCAGAATGTACTGCTTTACAGTCGGTTTCATTAGCGGATAGTACGGCCAAAGGAGAAAATTTTAGTCTGATGTTTTATGGTTGTTCTACCTTAAAAACCGTACCGGAGTTTAACACGGCGAGTGGAATCGACTTTAATACCATGTTTGGTCATTGTTCCAGCCTGGAGACGATTGCAATATTGAATACGTCACGGGGAATCGATTTTAGCAATATGTTCCTGAACTGTCTTTCTTTAAAAAGAATACCCTTGCTGAATACCTCCTCAGGAAGAACTTTTTTCAAGATGTTTATATCGTGTGTTGCTTTAAAAGTTGTTCCGCCATTAGATACCAGAAGAGGAACCGATTTCGGTTATATGTTTTTGTCTTGTGTTGCTTTAAAGGATGTCCCGTTATTGGAGACCTCCAGTGGAATTGATTTTACCTATATGTTTGGCTCCTGTTACCAATTGGAAACCATTCCGTTATTGGATACCTCAAGTGGTGAAAATTTTTATGCCATGTTTGGCTCCTGTATGTTATTGAAAAGCATTCCGCAGTTAAATACTTCCAAAGGAAATAATTTCTTTTCGATGTTTGGTGGGTGTAGTGCCTTAAAAACGATTCCACTATTGAATACTTCCAATGGAAGCAATTTTGCGAATATGTTTGGTGGATGTCAATCACTCCGGAATATTCCGGCCCTTGATACTTCAAATGGTGTGGATTTTAACGGTATGTTTTATGGTTGTACGGCTTTGGAATCGATTCCGGTATTGAAAGTGCCAAAGGGCAATGGTTTTAACGGCATGTTTAACAATTGCTATAGTCTGAGTAAAGCTTCATTGGCAGAAATCAGTAAACCAATCGATTATAGTAGTTGTAAGCTGTCGAGAAACGCTCTGGCCGATATTTTTAAGCATTTGGGAACAGGGGAAAATCATCCAACGATCACCATCTCCTATAATTGGGGAACTTCATTACTATCAGCCGAAGATCGGGATATTGCCAGAAAAAAAGGATGGGATATTGTCGGATAAAAAAGTATCCCATTATCGAAAGAAAAATATAAGGTTACGATTATTAGTAACAGATAAGTAGTATAAAGATGGGAACAATCGCAGACAAATTAACCTATTTAGGAGAAACAAAAGCCGAGATTCGGGATGCGATCATTTCAAAAGGTGTAGTGGTTCCGGTCGAAGCAACCTTTCGGGACTATGCCGGTAAGATCCGTGAAATTACAGCGGATAATGGCGGCATAAATCCGGAGGAAGAATGGAAACGACCGGACGATTGGTTACCTATTGAAGACCTGGTAGTGGCCGGCGATCAGAAGTTCGTCGGATTACATGCAATTTTTGAAGACAGCAATTTTGTAGCACTTTCGGCTACCGGAAACTATACGGTTGATTGGGGTGATGGGAAAATCGAAAATTTTACCGGTGCAACTGTCGCCTATCACACCTATTCGTATGCAGACTTTGAAGGAACGGAAAGTGTTCGCGGTTACCGACAGGCGATTGTGACCGTTACACCGCAGCCCGGACAGAATTTGATGAGCGTCAATTTACAGCAAAAACACAATCAGGCTGGACTGAATCTTTATTATAGTACCGGATGGCTGGATATCAGGTTGAGCGGTCAATATATTGGTAATCTTGTTGTGGGCGGGACAACGGTATATCAAGGAGCTTTGGAAGCATTTTGTTTTTTAGGAGACAACATAATTACAAGTTACTACAATCTTTTTGCGAATTGCAGAATTTTGCAATCTGTTTTAATGCCGAATACCTCGAATGGAGAGGACTTTAGTTTTATGTTTTCTGCTTGTTATGCTTTGAAAACCGTTTCATTGCCAAGTACAGCAAAAGGGGGCAATTTTAACTATATGTTTCAGGGATGTAATTCCTTAAAAACTATTTTGGAATTAGACACTTCAGGCGGAGTTAGTTTTAGATATATGTTTTCCGGTTGTGGTTCTTTGGAAACAATACCGCTACTGAATACTTCCTCCGGAAGGAATTTTGATTTTATGTTTGATAGCTGTAGTATGTTGCGAAAGGTACCTTTGTTGAATACGGCAAACGGAATTTATTTTCAGTATATGTTTGCTTTTTGTAGTTCTCTTCAAACGATACCATTATTAAATACGGTAAACGGAAAGGATTTTAGCGGGATGTTTATGAACTGTAGAACGTTAAGAACTATTCCGTTATTGAATACGGTCAACGGGACTAATTTTGGATGGATGTTTGTATCAAACTATTTACTGGAAAGTGTTCCATTGTTAAATACAGCAAACGGCACGAATTTCAACAATATGTTTGAAGGATGTGTTTCCTTAGAGACTATTCCGGCATTAAATACTTCAAAAGGTATAGGCTTCAATGGAATGTTTTCATCAACTGTTTTTTTAAAGGTTACGCCATTATTGGATACTTCAAATGGAATTGACTTTATGAATATGTTCGCAAACTGTAGGGCATTGCAAACTGTTCCGATGTTCAATACTTCAAACGGGCTGAGTTTTGACAACATGTTTGGCAATTGTACGACTTTGATTAAAGCAACATTTTTGGGAACCAAAAATTCAATTTCCTATCAAAACTGCAGGCTTTCACGAGCGGCTTTGGTAAGCATCTTTAGTAATCTGGCATCGGGAGTGCAATCAAAAACAATAACGATTACCAATAATTGGGGAGCTCTATTATTGACATCAGAGGATCGGGATATAGCCATAAAAAAGGGATGGACTATTGTGGGATAAAAACAAAATTTTAGTATGACAAGTTTAGCAGAAATCAGCAGTTGGTTTAAAACCAGTACAAAACCATCACAAATACAATTTTGGTTGGCATGGGACTCGTTTTGGCATAAAGAAGCGTCTATTCCACAGGCGAATATCCAGGATCTGGAAACCGATCTGGCACATAAAGCAAGCCTAAACGGTGGAAATACCTTTACAGGAAAGCAAATTATAGAAGGCAATCTGGCTATAAAAGGAACGATAACGTCGGACTTTGAATGGTTCTCAGATTTCGGTGATCCGGACAACGCAAACATGTATTTTGAAAAGGAAAATCTTTTTTCGGAATATCCCGAGTTTAACAGATTGTTCTTTTTTACCATAGCTCCGGACAGTTTTGATATCAACATACAAAACGAAATGATTCCTGTACGATTATCGGTCGACGGTGTTTCGAAAAACTATGTTTTTACAAAAAATGAACGCTTTAATGCGTTAACCGGTTATGGTCCTATGTGGACAATGCCGGCCCTGACAAACTATACCGATATTTATTTAGACGGAGCCATTATAAATAAAAGTGCATCCAGCTCGGTTCGATTAAACCTGCCGGCGGATACCGATCAGAAAGGAAAATTCCTATATGATAATGTCGTTCAGGTACAACCCAACGGAACTCTAAAAGCAGTAGCACCGGTAGTTCCGACGATCGATGCCGTACTTACAGCAAGCGATAATACGATACAAAACACGATCGAATTTAGAACAAACGATAATCGTAACAGAAACGCGATAAACGGCGAAGGTGTTGTAATCGGGTATACCGCGAATAACAGATCGGATAACGACCGCTATGCTTCCTATAAACTGGATGGAATGCGTTTTGAATCGCATTTTAATAATCCGGTAGCCCAATATGCGGTGTCGGTTACTCCAAATAGAACACAAGGGAATGTAGACCGGGTAGATGTAATACTGCCGAAAAAAAGCGGTCACGTACCCGTTAAATCCGAATTACCGGACTTAGGACACCGGACGATTGCGACTACGGCACCCAGATTAACCGATTCGCAATTGCTAACCTTAATTTCACCATTAGATACTAGTGGTGGCGATAATAGAGCGTTACATACCACCTTGGTATATAACGGTACCGGGAATGCAACCTGGGGCATTCCGGTAGAAAATACAGCCAGTTACCGGTACACCATCATCAATAACACCGGAAACACCATAACCATTAACCGGTCGGGTGCAACCACATTTTGGATCGCAGGCCTATCAAATACTTCGGTAACCATACCGGCAAACGGATGGGCGGAGATCATCGGAAGTGACAAAGAAAACAGATTCTATTTCAGAATTTATTAAAGACAAGAGCGCTAGTACATAGAATCATATCCGGCCGCGAGTTAAAGATCCTTTAACATCGGGTCAAAATGCAGCATCAGAAGGTTTGAGATAACAATAAAAAAGCCCTGACACTTACCATAAAGTCTAAAATAAAATAATCAAACCATCTTCAGATAGAGGACGAATTCGGCATCCGTAACAGGAAGCGGACGGTCTTTTGCTATAATAAATTAGGGGTAGGCTAGTAATTTAAAATATAACACAATATGGCAACATCACTTGATCAAATATTGCAATGGTTTTTACAAGGTAAAAAACCGACACAATCACAATTTGACGCAACATTCCGGTCGTTCTGGCATAAGGAAGAAACCATTCCGGCGAATAAAGTCGAAGGTTTTAATGTGGAACTGGATCAAATGGTGACGAAAACGCAATTTGCGGAGCATCTTACCGACGCACAGGCACATGCTGCTTTGTTGGCATCCAGAGAAAATAACGGAAACAAACAAAACAGTCTGGCTCCGGACACTACCGGAACAAAATTTCCAACCGTCGATGCGGTGAATGGTGCTATCGGAGCGATAACAAATGCGCTGGACGCCATTAATGGACAAATAATATAAAAGAATGGGGACAATCGCAGATAAATTAATACATCTGGGGCTAACAAAAACCGAAATACGGGATGCCATTATTTCGAAAGGCGTGACGGTTTCTGAGGAAACGACCTTTCGGGACTATGCCGGGAAGATCCGTGAAATAACCACCGATGGAGGGGAAACGGATCCACCGGATTGGGTACGTCCTAAAGATTGGTTGCCAATAGAACACCGGGTAGTGGAAGGCGAACAGAAGTTTGTAGGATTGCATGCCATATTTGAAGATAGCAATTTTATAGCGCTTTCTGCCACTGCCGACTATACAGTGGATTGGGGCGATGGGAATATCGAAAATTTCACATCCGGTGCATTGGCGTCCCATATGTATGCGTTCGATTCCTTTAAAGGAACCGATACTTCTGGTGGTTTCCGACAAGCAATAGTTACCGTTACGCCCCAATCTGGTCAGGTGCTGACAAGTATTAATTTACAGCGAAGACACCGACAACCTTCCCTTACGTATTATAGTACCGGATGGATGGATATTCGAATGAGTGGTGAAAACATGACCAGTCTTACTATTGGTGGATCAACGCTTTATCATGGTTATCTGGAAGCATTTTGCTTTATCGGTCGCAATGCGATTACCAGTTTTCGCCGGTGTTTCTCTGCCTGCAATCTGTTACAATCGGTTGTGATAAACGATACTTCGAGTGCCACCGATTTTGGTTATATGTTCGCATCGTGTTCGACACTGGAGAAAGTGCCTTTATTCGACACGTCTAAAGGAATGGATTTCGGATACATGTTCCAATCCTGTACTTCCCTGAAAAAAGTACCCTTACTGGATACTTCAAACGGAATAAGTTTTAGCAGCATGTTTGCCTCAAGTACGGCATTGAAAACCGTTCCACTGTTGAATACCGCTAAGGGAAGAAGTTTTAACGGCATGTTTTTAGGATGTACCGCTTTAAAGACGGTTCCGTTATTGGATACTGTAAGCGGAACGGAGTTTACCAGTATGTTTTTAGAATGTAAGGCATTAAAAACCATTCCGTTATTAAACACCGAAAATGGAATTGAGTTTATCGGAATGTTTTCATCCTGTACGCTATTGCGAACGGTCCCTTTGTTGGATACAAGAAAGGGAGTTGAGTTTCGAGCGATGTTTCATTCCTGCAGTGTACTGGAAACGGTTTCTTTATTTAATACCTCGGAAGGCGTTGGTTTTAGCGACATGTTTGCCAATTGTGGTTCCCTGCGCAAAGCAGCCTTTTTCGGGACTAAAAATAAAATCGATTATTCGTCCTGTAAATTCTCACAACCAGCATTGGTCGAGATATTCAAAAATTTAGCCTCCGGAGTCGTGTCTAAAACAATTACGATTACAAACAACTGGGGATCACAATTACTAACGGTCGACGAAAGAGCGATCGCAACCAACAAAGGATGGACTATTGTAGGATAAAAAGCAATAGTCTCAAAACGATCCAAAGGGTTTTATAGAATGAATTACAAAAAAATACAGCTATTGATATGGTAAGTTTAGCAGAAATAAAAAACTGGTTTAAAACCGGTTTAAAGCCAACACAAATACAATTTTGGGCAGTATGGGAATCGTTTTGGCATAAAGACGAAATGATTCCGCAATCCAAAATTCAGAATCTTATAATCGATCTGGATAATAAAGCCGAAAAAGGCAGTGGAAGCCGATTTGGTATTGAAGACAGAAATACACCGGACGATATCAATGGCAGAACGATTGATATGAACCAAAAAAACATGGTGTTTGATCATGTTGGCGATTTCAGAATTAACAACTACATCCCATATGGATATATAGAAGAACGTACCGCTCAGGATGAAGGGCTGGTTATTTTAGAAAACGATGAAGAATCGTGGACGTGTACCATTTACAGAGCCGATGGAAGTAGTATTGGCTATACACCTGATAGAGGGTACATGTATCTGTTATTGTCAGAAAACGGAGAACCCTATACTGAGAATGGCTTCTATGCCAATTATGATTCCAATACTGGAAGCTGGACTTATACGTCGCACTTCTTATCCGGAGGGACTTTTAAATACCAGGGATATGTAGGTGAAAAATATGCCGATATCATTGCCGGAATTCCACCGGTTATGGGTGATGGAATGGGATCGGAAGTTGTGGTTGTAGAAGGCGACAGGTTGCGAAAGACTTCAATTGCCGATGTATTACCGGTAACGACCTTAAACGACGTTACAAAAAACAATAATATCAGTAAGAAAAGTTTAATCGTATCGCAATCCGGAACAGCCGGTGAGGACGATAATTATGCCGAATACCATCTCTCCGGTTACAGAATGTATGGTGGTTATAGCAGAGAACCCAAATTCGATGTCTATATCGGATTACAACACGAAATGGGCTCGGCCTTTAAAGGCAGACATTTCTATGTATGGCCAGCGAGTCCAAGACGAAATGAACCCGGTTCCAATCCGTATATCATTCCGATTACCGTAAACGGGAAAGCCGCGGATAAAGAAGGGAATATCACAATCGACGGTGGTGGTGGATCCGCATCGTCTACCTGGGGATCGATTGGCGGTGACATCGGAACACAATCCGATTTAGTTGATCTGGTTAATGGAAGCAAATTCGGTGTTGGCGATGCTACGATGGATGACGACCGATGGGTGGATATGGCGAATAATTCGTTTACCTATAGTAGCGTGGGCAGTTTTGCTTTGCTGGGAAATGAAGTGGAAATAAATGAAACCAATAACGAGCTTAGATTAGAGCCTATAGGGAGTTTATTCTATGAATTGTTAAACCGCACGGTTATACGAAATGAATGGGGTAGCCCGATAGCAAATAGCAAGAAAATTGATTTTGAATTGACGATAACGGAAAGCGAAGGCGTTGTTTACACCGATTATTACACATTTATCGGGGTAAATCACGGAGAAGGTGGAACGCGATATCATTCCGACGACCAGCTATGGGAAGAAGGTTTCACTGTTTCCATCGAACCGACCGGAAACTACCGATACCGGATACAAAACTATGCCGATGTTAGAATGCAAGTTCCTTCCGATTCTGGAGAACCGGGAGCAAGAACCCAAAGAGTCATGTTAATGAACGAAAGTGGTAAGATTAGTCAGTCCTCAGAAGCACTTGTTTTAAAGGATTTGTCTAGGCTGGAAGTAAGAGGACAAGAAGTGTACGACTATATATGGTATCAGAATTTTGGAGAATATGCTAATATCGAAATCCGGGAAAATGAAACCGGAAATCCCGATTTTGACCACTATACCTTTTTGCGCTTAAACATCGATTATGACCAGTTTGAAAAAATTGGAGATGAGGTGTTGGTACGATTGGAAGTCGAAGGGACGTTAGGGGATTATCCGTTTCGATTAATGAACATAGGTGAGGATCGGATTTTTGCTTATGACGCAATAATCGGAACCAATATAACACCGATATGGTACCGACAACCATTTACCAGGCCGGTATCGGTAGTAATGGATTTACAGGAAACGAATATGGAGTATTTCAAAAACGTTATAACTGATGATGACGGGAACCTTTATAAAATGAATGCATCCGCTCCCGGGTTAAATGCGGTGCTAACGACCAATTCGAATGCTCCGTTTCAAAGTATTACACTAAATAATACGAAAGATCTAACGGTCATAAATCCGCTTCCGTATACGTTCGATCCGGGTGGAATGATGGTGAAATCGACAACTGATAACCTGGCCGAAACGTTTTATAAAAGAGATGGAATCAGTGTTCAAAATGCCGCTTCTGGTAACGTAAATCTGAATTTCCCGACATCAAGCAGCAATGCGGCAACATACAACATAAACCTGCCGGAAAGAAACGGAACGCTGGCAACTACAGATCAGATTCCGGTTGTTCCGCCAACACCAGGATTGCAGGAAGTTATGACGGTGAATTCGGTCGCGTCAAAAAGAGGTTTGGTACGCATGGAATCCAAAAGTAATGATCAAATAGAACCCGGACTGGCCTATGGAAGTGCAAAACTCGATTTACACGATTCCGGAGTCAATACAAATGCCGAATTGTATGTCCGCGATTATTTCGGATTCGAAACATTCTTGCGAATGGGAGCGATGGATGGCGACGGAAATGGAATTCAGGTAAACGCCTATAACTACGGACTACGCAATGTAACCGATCATTCCGATAGCGAGTTTGATAACGATTTGAATTACGTAACGGCTGGAGGCGTAAAAAAATACATTGCCAACAGTCTCGATAAACCCGCCCCGACATCTCAGACTGACCTTGGTGAAAAAGGTGAAATACGATTAGGAGCGTCCTATTTATACCTCTGTACGAGTACGAATAACTGGATACGAATACCTTTTATTTCGGGAGGAAGATGGGATTAGAATAATAACCAAATAAATACAACAAATTATGGAAAAATTGAAAAGCTGGACTTTGTTCACGGTAGTAATCATTTTGGCTGTAATCGATCAGACAACAGACATCATGCCTGTGTTTTTAAAACAGATCAATGCACCGGAATGGGTGGGTTCTGTCTTAAGAATCTTTGTGGCCGTTTGCGGAGCACTTAAATTACGATTACAGGAACCGCCTGTAAAACAAACGAATAACGAATCGGCACCAATGGTGTAGATAGGTAGCTGTCGAAGCCGGATATAGAAAGCCGTCCGGCATTTTGACACGAACAATAGGGTTTGAAAAAACAACTGTCGGTCTGTATTCAGACATTGAGGTCGGATAACGAAATCCGGTACTAAAACGAATGGAGGTCAAACCCTTAAAAATAGTACTATTTATTGAATTTAAAGGAGAATTATGGCAAATAAGAATATTTTAAAAAATTGGTTTAAAACGGGGTTGTTTCCAACACAATCTCAGTTTTGGGAATGGATGGAAAGCTATTGGCATAAAGACGATGTTATTCCACAGTCTCAAATTCAGAATCTTAGAACCGATCTTGATAATAAAGCAGACAAAGCAGCTATCGGCATTCATATGACGGATACGAATGCTCATGCCGATCTATTTGCTAAAGTTGCGACCCCGTATCGGTTTTTACCGGTTTTCCCAACTGCAGATACGTCTGAATTACAGGTTGAGGCACTTAAAAATACCACGTTGAATGCCGTGATGTATATGGGGCAAATCGATATGGATGTGATTCAACTGGACCCGATAACCGGGACTTTATCGAATTGGGATTTTAGAGCAAATACACAATATATAATACTTTATACAAAACGATAATATGAAAATCAACGAACAAGGTAAAACAATTAAGACAGGAGACGACGTAATAATTACGGAGTTTCGCGGTGGTGTGAGTGCTACAGCTGTTATGCAGGTTCCTGAGGATTCCGAGACTCATATATTACCGGAAGTAGAACTGAAAAGACGCATTCGTTTTAACCCGGAAACCGGGAAATTCGAAGGACATAATGGAATTGAATGGACTGCTCTGGGTTTTGATCAACAACTAAAAGACGCGGTCGATTATATAACGGCAGGTCTTCCAAATAAAGCGGATCTTGTCGAAGGAAAAATACCACTTTCTCAAATTAACGACGCGCTTGTTGGGTCGGTTAATTATCAGGGAATTTATAATGCCACAACAAATACTCCGGCCTTACCGGTTGCATCGGCTAATAAAGGAAAATATTGGGTGGTAAATGTAGCGGGAACGCAACAGGGCGAAAATTATAAAATAGGCGATTGGGTTATCTCCAATGGTACGGTTTGGGGACGTGTTCCAAAAGCTGTTGATGTGGATGGCACGCCAACTGCCGGAAGTAATAATGCCGTTTCCAGTGCCGGTGTGGCAGATGCGCTCGCTTTAAAGGCGAATACAGCCGCTGTAAATGCAGGATTGGATTTAAAAGCCAATACTATTGATGTCAACATCAAATTAGCCGATAAAATCAGTATTGCAGAATTGAATAGCGGATTGGCTACGAAAGCCAATTTAATCGATCTTGATACCAAGGCCAACATTGCCGATGTCAACATCAAATTAGCGGATAAAATTAGTACCATTCAATTTGAAGAAGGCTTGGCTGTAAAAGCGAGTCTAAGCGATTTGGCAACAAAAGCCAATGTAACGGATCTTGATGCCAAGGCCGATATTACAGATGTTAATACAAAACTGGCTGTTAAAGCTAATATTACGGATCTGAACTCCGGATTAGCTTTAAAAGCGAGTCTGTCGGATTTGGCATCTAAAGCCAACATCGCGGATATGGATATCAAATTAG
>NZ_JASLCE010000035.1 GCF_030146175.1 Flavobacterium sp.
TGAAATATCAGACAGGATTTCTGGATGAGCAAACTGCATTATAACAAATGGGACTTTGTAATTATCCATAAGGAAAAAGGCATTCTGGTAAAACGTATCATCAACCACGATGTTGAAAACGGCATTATTACGCTACATTCTTTAAATGATTATTACAACGATTTTGAAATACACCTGAAAGATGTAGCCAAACTGTTTAACATTATAAGTACAAGACGCAAAAACAACCGGCGATAGTAAAATATCACCACCCAACCATTAACGTGGTTTCTTTAAATTCTCAAAAAATCAAACAAACAGAAACGTCGGGCCTTTCGGCCCTTCGTTTACCTGTCATGAAACAACCTCAATCTGCTCATTACCTCAATTAATTTAACCTACTAAGTCCAACAACTACACTGGTGGCAGTTGTTCAATCTCACTATAAACCCAATAGCCATTCGCAAAATAGTCTCTTGTTCCGCCTACTTCGAGATTATACACTCTATACAGTCCCGTTATAAAATCGGCATATTGTAGCGGATAATGTTTTGTATCTTCTTTATAAAGCAAATTATCTACTTGCAATAAGCTTACCGGAACAGACGTAACAAACTGTTCTGTTTTTTCAGGTTCAAACGATTTCCATCCCTGATTGGTACCAACCGGATGTGCTCCGGTTATAAAATGGTTTTGATCATTCAATCGGTACAACCTTACTTCGTCCATATAATTCACCGTCTTCAGAACCGTAACAATCCCTGTTTTGGATTTTAATCGATCACCCACTACAATCTCCTGAATTTTCTTTTTATTTCCATCATACATCGTAATCAGGGTGTTTCCCAGGAACGATGTTCCGCCTCGCATTTCAGCCTCCTGAACATTAACTTCAGCTGTACTTCCCAAATGTGAATGATAACCACCTGTACTGCTGCTCAAAAACACATCAATCCGTCTCTGGCCCACAGGAAGCTGCCCAAAATTCAAAATATTTGTGGATGTGCGTTCCTTTAATACACCGTCCAAACTCCATTCATATTCTAATCCCTGAATATTACTTGGATTACTCGTAACCGCCCGAACAGTAATCTGATCATTGGTTGTTGGCGCTGATGGGCTCACAACTAAACTCGTAATAGTAGCCAGTGCTTTCACATCAAACTGAAGCGAAGCAGACCCTTGTAAATTATTCGAATCTTTAACCGTTAATGTAATCGTAAAGACTCCGGCTTGAGTGAATGCAACCCCTATCGGGTTAGAATCTACATAGAGAATCACACTAGGATCACTAGCGGTCCATATATAACTTGAATCTGTGATAAGACCGGTTCCAGGTGTTACTACTTTAGAAATCTTTACCGAGTTTCCTTCGGGTACAGACACGTTCGTATGGGAAGGCGTAAGGCTTACCGTAGGCGGTGTTCCGGTTTGTGGTTGTTCCGGCACGTACCAATTTGGAAGCGTTACCACCTGAGAACAGCCACTAGCTGTTGAAACCAGTACATTTATCGGGTTTCTTCGAGCGGTATTAAAGAATATATTTTTAACATTACCTAAAGTATCCGGTTTGATAGTTACATAGCTTCCATTACCCAGAAAATCCCATTGATACTCATATGCTACTCCATTCGTATTTGAAACGTTAAACGTTACAACAGTTCGCGTCGAATCGCCTTCCGGATATTCAAATTTGACCGGACTGATTGTTACGGCAGGTACCGGTAACAGTTTAACCTTACAGTTGGTTGCTTTTCCGTTTACTGTAAAACTGATTTCCTGATTCTGTAATCCTGGTTCAACCAGACTCGGATCAAACATATATTGTCCGTTGACCTTTGTCACACCGCCAAGAAGTCCATTGCTGGCAACTGCCTTTACTACGCCATTTGACGGCGTTACGGTAAAGACCATCGGTTTTCCGTTTTTACAAACCGTTGGAGACGGAAGGCTTAACGAAATCGGTGTTTTTGGCGTACAACAGATATATGGCAAGGTAAAATCGGCGATAACCTGTGGTTCTTCTTCCGATTTATAGACCATCACAAAAGTACTACCACTAAAAGCGCCACCTCTATGTTCCAATCCTGGGTTTTTCCCTACATAATCGGCAAAATCAGCTTTATAAAAATCTTTATTATCAACCAGTTGCGCGAGTGACACACTCATAATTTCGAAGCCCAACTGCTTCGTATCTTTTAACATCTGAATCACGTCAACCGCCTCACGATAATCACCGCCCTGATGTCCTTCAATACGATAATAAGGCATCTTGTCGATATTGTAATCGAGCGGCATTTGTACGTTATATGCTAACGAAAGATTCGTTTTATCATAATTTAAATTCGTGTCGAAATCCCTGTTACTTGTTTTATCAAAATTCCAAAGGCGTAAAAGCTCATCGGAAATGTTATAATAAAACGGAATGGCTCGATCTCCTAACGCACTTTTGTGCTTTGATGGCGTAATAACAATTTCAGTACCAATTTGGGTCGGATTTCGGAACGAAAGGATCATGACATTAAAGCGTTCGATTAATGTTCTAACTCGTAATGCCTTTTTTTCGCTGTCCAAAACCGGCGAATTATAAAACTGATGTCTGGTATAATCGTATCCGGCTGTTGGAATCATTTTCCCTAGTATGACATGATTTGGAAAAGAGGCTACATCGGGCAACGATCTCGTAAATGAATTTGGCAATAATTTGACAATTTCGGCATACGTTTCCGCTAAGTCTTTAAGAACATCATAAGCATATTGGAAATTATTACTTTGATCGGCAAGCTGGTTTAGCGTACTCACAAAGCCAGATCGGTTGATCAACGGAATGTTCATTTTTCCAGAAATAAAATCAATATTCGAAAACATCCATCCATAATCGTTTTCTGTCATATTATTTTTATACGCCTCTCTTAATTTATCCGGTACTACCATTTCTGGTGTTGCAAAAACACGTTTTAATTTTCTAGCTGTTGTTGTGCTTCCGGAAATCATGCGTTCCGGAAAAACGTGATCCTTACTCAGAATTTTATCCACACCACTTTGTGTGGTAACCAATACTTTTAGGTTTCGAATTTGTTGGATTCCATGATTATCACAATCAACGCCACGACATGGTTTTACTTCTTTTTCATAACTTTCAAGATAAAGCAGTAAGTACTTGTTCGCGAAATCGCCAAGCGTTGCCAACGGCTGAAAATTTTTTGTAGCTTCTTCGGCTGTTGCCAATTCCCAAAGCTCAACTTCCTGTTCTTCTAAATTGTTATGAAAAGGCGGATACATGGCTTTACTATTGTCATAAACTCTCCAATGCGTATAGTCTCTATCGTATATGTTTATGTCTTTTAGTTCGCCCATATAGAGGTCGCCACTTAAATCCTGGGTTTTGCTTTTTTTGTTTAGCGTAAGCAAATCGCCATCTGTAGTGACCGCAACACCTTGTGAAAGATTTATAGTGGTTAGCTGGTTATTTTCGTAAATCGGTTGTGGTTCTAAACCACAAACAATTCCTACGCCTTCCATCATAACCCGAGACAAACGATCCTGATCTTCGAAAAAATCCAGGAACTCGTTAAATTGTAGATCTTCTACTCTTTGCCCTTTACTAAATTTTCGGTATTGGGTTGCTATCTTATTTAATTGATAATTGTAATTCATTTTTAATAATTTAAATGGTTTAGCAGCTTCCCTTAGGACGATAAACTGCGGTTATTCTGACGATCATTACGGTGTTCTTATAACCGCAGTATCGGTCCTAATCTTTCTAAAGCATTACGCGTTTATAACTATTTTAAAGATGTCATTACTTACAACTTTTGCACCCACAACCCGTATCTGCATGAGCTGTTTTTTTCTCCAACGTTCCTAAATAGCTGTTGTATTTTGCTATAAAGGCATCGGCAGATTGCGTCATAATAACCCTATCTTCTACGGTATCAAAACAAAAAAGAACCTCTTCATTATTCATTACCATAATTTGTTTTATATCGATAACGCCATCGCTTGTGGTAAGCAAACTATTTGCCTCAATGACGATTCCGTCTTTTTCATATTGTTCGATCAGTCTCATATTATTTCTTTATTTCTCCTGTACAAGGGTTAATAGTTAAGAAGTTATTTTTCGGACAACCGTTATAAATTACCGCACCATCTAATTTCAATGTAGTCCAAGCTACACCGCTATGGCAAGAACTGTCTGCACAAACCAATGAGAACGAAATGAATCCGTCGTTAGGTTGGTTTGCCGCAACAATGGCCTGTGCTTCCGCAGCCGAAATGCTATAAACCCATTTACGTGATCTTCCGGAAGTTTCTCCATCAGCATATAACTGTCCAGGCTGAAGCGCTGCGCTACCATTATTTAAGTTCACAATGTTGCTACCATTGGCCGCATTACCAAGTTGTATTGAGTTCGCTAATAACTTGAATCGAGCCGAGTTACAAGCGTGTCCACCCGGACAAGGTCCTTTGGTATCGTGATACTGAATCGTGACTTCTAAACCGGATAAACATTTCACAGTGGTTTGTCCTGTGATTACAATCGGTTTAAGATCATATTTTTTACCACAATTGTTGGTGTTCGAAATGGTAATCGTTGGTCTGAAAGTATCTTCCTGACCGGCAACAAGTTTGTATATGTTTGTGATTTTACCATCTAATGGCACTGAACCTGACGATTTTTTACCATCGCCAAAATCCATCACATACGTCAGACCGGCACGCGGTTCGCTAACCGTAAATACTACCGTTGCATCCGGATGATCTGGAACTTCTCCATGAATTGGTTCCGAAACGGTTACCGTTACATTTGGCAATGCATGTACTATCATTTTGGCTTCCACAGGATCTTCGTTAACGGTAAAGGTGATTGTTTTACCTAAATCGGCGGCGGCCACAAGACTTGGATCGAAGAAGTTCTGACCCGCGGTTTTACTAACCACTTTCACTTCCTTAGTTCCAACAAATGCTTTGATGTCGCCATCCAAAGGAATGATTGTAAACGGAATCTTCGCATCATTCTGACATAATTTAGCAGAAGGCAATGCCATAAACACCGGATCTTTTTTCGAACAACATAAATAAGGCAATGCAAAATCAGCCAAAACGGTATTATGTTCTTCCGATCTGTAAACCAGATATAAAGTACCGCCAATCGGCACACCACAACCATGTTCCAATCCTGATTTCAGGTCAAGGAAATCGCCTAAAAATTCGGTATCTACTTTTTCTTCTTTTGCCGTTTGTGTCACAATCGAAATCCCGGAATCGATTGCTTTAAAATCGATCGTATTCAACAATTTTAATTGCGTATCCAAACCGGATATTGTTCGTAAAGTCTGTTGCAAATTGACCTGATTACTGATATCGCTGGAGATAGAACCCAATTGCGCTCTTAGCTCTTTGATTGATATCGTCGTTAACTCCGGCGCAGGAGGTAAAACAGGTGTGTCTGGCACAGTCGATCCATCACTTGGTGCAGCGGCAGTAATATTTGAAGCATCAGCCTGAGCAGCTGTAGCATTATCTAAGGCACTCATCCGAGCGGTTACTGCGCCAGTGGTTGCAGCAGTGGCAACAGTAGCTGTCGCGGCAGTAGCCGTTGTAACAGTTGCATTGAGCGATCTGCTAGTGCTTTTTTCCAATGATAATCCGGAAACTTTAAATGCCAATCCATATTTATCCCTAAGGGCATTAATATTTTGCATGGCAATCGTATACGGCATTCCAACAGCACCTTCAACTCTATAATAATCGTTGTGATCCATATTGTACAACAACGGATTTCGAATAAAATCGTCGGTTGCCAAATTGGTTTTATGGTAACTCAGATTATACTTCTCTTTATAATTTTTCGTTTTTTTGAAATCCCATTTCTCCAACAGATCCTGATTTATATTATAATAAAACGGGATGGCCTTTTCGCCTAATTCAACATAGGTGTTAGACGGCGTAATAACGATTGGCCCTCGGAACGATTGGAAATTTTTAAGTTTTAATGTAAAACGGTTTGCCAATGAAAGTAATTTTTCTTTGTTTTCGTCTTCATTGGTATTGATTGGCGCATTATAAAAATCGTGACGGTAAAGCGTATGATCACCCTGATTTAAAGGAGCCCCAAGAGGTCCTAACAAAAGGTGTTTTTGAAATGCGGTCATATCCGGACAACATTCAGACTTAAGGTGTAATACTAATCCTTTGATTTCGTTGTACGTATCCACTAAATCTTTTAACAAGTCATAGCGATACTGATAATCGTATAAACTCGTATTTAATGCCTGATCCAGTTTATCTCTCAAGCTTAACCCGCCAAAATCCATTTCAATATCAAACATTTCTGCGATGAGATTAAAACTAGCATCCAAATCGGTAATAAGCGTACTACTCTGAATAGCATTCTGGAATTTTGTGCGTAAAGCCAATTCCGTTGTAACATTTCTATCCAGAATTACTCTTGGCACTTCAATGTTTTTTAACTGCTCATAAAGTAACTGGTAGTTATTGTACTGTTGATAAATACTGTCGTATCCATTACTGTTTAGCGCATAGAAATCCATGTCGCTTCTGTTTGCCAAAAGCACTTTAAGATCGGCCACCTGTTCGGCACCGTTATTGTCGCAATCGACATTCTCGCAAGGTCTTTCTTCATTCGAATAGCTTTCCAGATATAGGATTACGATTTTATTTCGTACTTGCTGTTGTAATCCGGATACCGGATGAAAGGTACTGGCCGTGGCTCCTTTTGCGATCAAAGCCTGATAGTCTTCCTCGGTAAACAATTCCAATAGCGACATTTGTGTGTTTCCGCTATAGAAATGCGGATATTTGTAGGTATCCAAATACGGTCTATAGTAAGCATATTTGAATTTTGTATCACCTATTTTAACCTCTTTCGTTTTAGAATTAGGAATATTTTTACGCAACGTGATCAGATCACCATCGGTGGTAACACCTACCCCTTGCGAAATTGTGATAAATCGAAATTGCTCTTGCTGTTGCGGTTGCGCCGGATTTACAACCGAGATTCGTCCCGCAATATCCGTCTGAAAGCCGGTTTCAAAACCACAACCGATCCCAACACCATTTAATCTGGTTCTTGACAAACGATCCTGATCTTCAAAATAATCAATAAATTCATTCAATTGCCCTTCGGTTAACGCCTGGTTGACGTTGAACTTTCTATACTGGGTCGTGATATTATCTAATTTAGTGTTCATTCTTTTTCTGTTTTATATGTTTGATTGTCCTAGTATGATTTTTCCATCCAGACTGTCGTTATCGTCCACGGCACAGTCTAACAGCCTTCCCGGCTTATAGATATTGTTCAGGTTGGTTAGTGCATCCAATAATTCTTTGGTACTATTCCCCAAACTGCTAACATTATTTCGTGCTTTATCGAGAAGGAATTTTTTATAGGTCCTTTCGAAATCCGACAGATCACTCATCGCGGTTTCGATCTCACCCTGTCTGTCGCCAACCCAACAAATTTTTGCTAAAACGTGTGCCGGAAGTTCTTGTCGGATAACCGTTTCGGCATAACGTCTAAAATCATAATCCGCAAAACGATAGGCATATCCTGAAAGCACTACGCTGACACGGTAAGAATACGGATCAAAAATATTGTCAGCTTCCTCACAACCCTCTTCGCAGGTGGTCATAAATGCATTCGGATCGGCAGCTCCAGAGCCACCATCACCGTCATACATCACGATAAAGGTGTCTTCAATCGACATACAACCGATACCGCCCATCAAATCATAATTTTTAACCGATGGTTTTAATAACATGTGTTCTACCAAGAACATTCCTTCTTCGGTAAAACGATATTTGAAATAATCAACCAGGTTGCGAATTCCGTCTTTTAAGGTAATCTGAGTCGTATACGGGTTTGTTTTCTTATGACATGCAATAACTACTGGCACTTCGGAATCGTCTACAATTTCCAGGTAGAAATTTTCCATTTCCGATTTACGGACGATGATGTTTCCAATACGTTCGCCTCCATCAAAAGTAACGTCCAGCTTGTTTTCAAGATCTTCCTGATCAATCTGAATGGCTTGATAAACCGCTTCGTTTAGCGCATGCGTAGCACCATACTCAATCTTATAGCTTTTAACACCGCTTAAAATAACGGTATTGTCGGCAGTATCCTTAATACGCCATTTAAAAGCCGGCGCTCCGTTTTCTGTAACTTCAATAATCTGAACCGGCGAATTGGACACATTTCGGTGCTTGTAATCTTTCATTCCCAACAATCGCGCAATTCTTTTTTGTACTCCGGAAACGTTAGTGGTGTTCCATAAATCGTCGTCGGCTGTCAGGGTATAATTATGTCCCAATCCTCTATCGGCACTCAATGTGCTGTATTCGCCCAGGAAAACTTCTTTGTTTCGCAATACAATTTCATCCGTAGATGCACCGTAAAGTGTTTTCATCAGGAAGGTATAATCGCTAAATGTTTCTGCAAAACGGGAAATCAAGTGATCCAGAATCATGTTTCTTCGTTCTACACTATTGTCCAGTTCTTCATATAAAGAATCGGTAAGCTTATCGTCGTCGTTGGTTACATAATTCTTTACCAGCGTTTCAAAACCATTAATTCCTTTCAGTGCCTGAGTAAAATAGGTTCTTTTCAATGTCCCGTTAACACTCAGTATTTCTTTTACTTTTTCAAGATGTTTGAAATAACTGGCCAGTACTTTATCGAAAAACAGCAAATACCCTTGTAATTGTTTGGCAAGTACTTCTCTTTCTACACCCGGATTTCCAATAATTCCGGATTTTCCTACACCGTAGGTATCCGGGAATTCATTCAAAATAGAGGCATAATTACCCAAGTCATAGGCCGTTCCCGTAGGTATTTCCAATGTTTTGTTTAATCGGGCATCTTCCCGAAGTGCTTCCTGCTCCAATCGGAATGATTCCAGGTAGGCGTCTACTTTTTTACGATTGATATTTAACGGAAGCGATCCTTTGGAATAGCTAAACGAACTTAGGTCACATAGCACCGGTTTTTTTCCTTCTCCGATACAAATCACCCATTCATCGCTTTGTTGTAAAGAACCATCACATCCGGCGATCGAAATTTCTTTAATTTCCTGAACGCCTTCAACTTTCATAATCACATTGATGATATCGGACAGCCGTACTTCTTTTCTTAGCTGGCTGTTTTTAAGTTCTTCGGTATCGATAAAACCATTATCCAAAAGTGGTCCGTCAAAAATCTGATCGGTCGTATACCCTTTGTCAAGCATTTGCTTTAAGGAATAGAAATGCACTTCCGGCGACAGGTAATTGTTGATGCTTCGCAACACTTTTGCGTGTACTAGCTCTTCATCGGCTTTGTTTGTAACGCCAATCCGGGCACAAACTGCGATACTTTGCGTTTCAACTTCTTTGATATCGACTAAATCCTCACAAAGGCTTCTGTTGGCGTGATAACGCTCCAGAATTTTGATTCGGGTGTTCGATCTGTCGCATACGTCGGTTGGCGCTTCTCCATCAAGGTCTTCTCCATATTCAACATAAAGATCATAAAGCCCTTTTGCCGGGAAGCTTTTTGTTTTTTCTACGCCTAAATCGTTCGGATTTAACGCCAATCTTGTGGAGTCACAATCGGCATAAATCAATTCTGTCCGCGGACGCAACCAACAGTTACTTACGGCTCTGCTACTTCCTGATTTTAAACCAATATCGATAAATAATTTTCTGTAATCCAGCTCATTCAATGGTCTTGAAGGCAGAATTTCGGCTGCTTTAATAAATTGATTATCAATATTTTTACCCGCCTCTTTAGACGACAAAATATCTTCCATATTAAGGTTCATACGCATGCCCAGATCGGTAATGGCATAACTTAACACTTCCAAAGTAGTGATCCCGGGATCATGAGAATTATAATCGGTCCAAAGTTTACTCCCCAGTTCTTCTATGTATTGAATACCTGTCTTTCGTAGGAACTGAAAATCTAACTGGTCTTCGGTTTCTACTTTTTTAGGTATACTAATATGACTATTTTCTGACATAATTATCTATTTTTTATCTATTTGTTTTGTTTAAATACATACCTGTTTTGCAATAACCACTTCATGTTGTTTTGCGGATACTAATATGGATTTTGGATCTACTTCAATTAAATATTTTGTCTGTATTTCACCATTAATCATTACCTGTAAACTGTCGATATAATCAACATAATAAAGTTGCTCCAAATAATTAATCAACTGATTTACATTGAGTTTCACATTAAAAGAAACTACATCAGAATCTCCGAAAGCCCAAGGCGATATAAATTTTTTAATATCTTCGTCCAATTGCTTGCTGTAAAATGCCTCATCATATTCGTTATAGAATTTCGCTTCTATTTTTACAGTAGCTTCCTGATAATTTGGATTGATCACATGAGTTTTAACATGCATTGAATTTAATTCGTTCACATAGTTTTGAATCTTGTTCAAACTGGCACGACTCACTCGTGGCTGATAGATGTCGAAAGCATTTTTATTTTTTGTATTCGGAATCACAACCAGTGTTACATTACCGGGCGCCATAAATGATTTTTCGGACGTATGGTTCAAACATTTCACCATAAAAACCTCTGGAAATTCCTGCAAAACAAGGTGCTCATAATCCCATTGTGTGATCGCTCTGTTTTTGTGTCGTAATCGTTCGCTAACACGTCTGTAGAAAGCCGCGTCAGTTTCCTTATATTTTCCGTCGAACGAATTATAAGGCTGACTAACCGATTTAATCTGCGGTACTCTTGTGATTAGTTTTGTGATGGTTCCCGCTTCCAATCCATGATCCAGGTGTGTCAAATCGTTGTCCTGATTCTGGAAAGTAGCCCGAACCGCTTGTGTATAAATCCCCTGAATTTTACATACGGCGTCATAGCTTGTTTTTGTTGTAGCTCTGATCCATGTCCCTTTTTTCTCAAATAAGGTTGTGTTTATATCAATATCCTTTGGAATCTTAAATTTCAGAATTCCGGATTCCAGGAATCGTTTCGTCTCGTTTGTTAGGATATTGTCCTTAAGACTTCTCCATGTATTTTTAGAAAGAATATGCCATTCAATATTTTCATTGTCTGCGAAAGTATCTGCCAACGTGTTTTCACTTCCTTCCAAAGCCTGGATTAACAAGGATACTGTTTCACTTGGATTAGCATCCAGGCAGATAAACAATTCGCCTCCTGGCTTGTGAATCGGTACAATATTTAGCTGTGTCATTTCTTTTTCAGTCTGACCAAATGCATCTTCATAAAACAAGGTTACTTCTTTGTTTTTTGATGATTTTTTAGTGTTAGCCAGAATACTTCGACTCGTAACAGCACTATCCAAAACCGAATTACTCAGTTCGAGTTTTTTGGATGATTTTAATAAACTCGATGACTTTATTAAGCTGGATGATTTTATTAAGGCTGGAGATGCTATTAAATTATTTGCTAAAATTTTTCCACCTGTATACGCACTTTCTGAAGCCGAATAGTTCAATTCGATGCTTTGAGTCAATGGAATATACGGTTCATTTGGGATCAGGATGCTTGTTTCGCCACTGGTTAATGCCAGTGTATATAATTTTGGATAGACATCCTGTAATGCCGATTGTTTTAAGGTTAATCGGATCGACTCGGAAGTTCCCGCAAGTGCACCTGCGTTTTGGATCGTAAAATTCGTTTGGTAGCCCGTTTCCGTTTTTTGGTACAACTGGATATCTGTCCCTTTTATAGCCCATCCTTCTTTTCCTAAAAGAAAAGCATTTGCTTTAAAATGATCGTCTTGAACCACAACGGAACTCTTCGTTTTAGCAGC
>NZ_JASLCE010000036.1 GCF_030146175.1 Flavobacterium sp.
TAGAGGGACTCGAACCCACGACCTGCTGATTACAAATCAGCTGCTCTAGCCAGCTGAGCTACACCGGCGTCTCAATTCGGTTGCAAATATAAGGCTGTTTTTGAAACTTCCAAATATTTTTTGTGCACTTTTTATTGATTTTTCAGACTACAGCGCGTTAACTTTATCAACCAACTGATTTGCAGCCTCTTCTAATTCTTTATTAATTTGCTTAAAATGCGCTTTTTTATTTTCAACATTTTTCTGATTCACTTTAGTAACCAAATTATCGAATGTTGCGATCGCTTCCGTTACCAAGGCGTCTGAAGCTTCTGTTGGTTTACCAGTGGTCGTCATCTCCCAAATGTAAACTGCCTCGATAATATCACCTAAAACGTAATTGATGTCTTTTTTTAAATTTCTAACGCTTGCCATTTTTCTAATGTTTAAAATTTCGATGGCAAAATTACAACTATTCTTTTGATTACATATTAAGAAATGAATATTTCTAATAATGAAGCGGTTCCACTAAGTTCAAAATCGGTTATTACAGCCGGAATTAACACTGTATCGCCTTTTTGAAAAGCGGTTTCCTTTCCATTGGCCCGGATGGAAAAAGTTCCTTCCGTACAAACCAGGACAGTAAATGAATCGGATGTTTTTTGAAAAGCAAGTTCGCCATCCAACGGAATAAAATTAGTTGTAAAATACGGACAGTCGATTACCGGGTTGGACGTATTCACCTGTTTGGAATAGTCACATTTTGTATTCGAAACGGAATAATCGATTGCATCCAATGCCAGATCGATATGCAATTCCCGCGATTTTCCTTCGGCATCAACGCGATCCCAATCGTATACGCGATAGGTAATATCAGAAGTCTGTTGTATTTCTGCGATAACGATTCCGGCGCCAATTGCGTGAATGGTTCCTGTTTCCAGAAAAAAAACATCGCCCGGTGCCACTTTTATCTCTTTCAGTATCTTGGTAAGCGTTTTGTTTTCCAGATGGTGCAGGTATTCTTCCGGAGAAGCTTCTTTTTCGAATCCTACGATAATCCGCGAATCCGGATCGGCCTGCATGACATACCACATTTCAGTTTTTCCAAACGAATTATGGCGCTTACGTGCCAGCTCATCATTAGGATGTAACTGAATCGACAAATCTTCTTTGGCATCCAAAAACTTAAATAATAATGGAAATGCAGTTCCAAACGCTGCATGGACTTTTTTCCCTAACAAAGCCTCCGGATCCATATCCAGAAGTTCTTCCAAAGATTTACCAGTCAGTTTTCCATTTTTGACAACACTAATATCGCCGGAAACAGTAGATATTTCCCAACTTTCACCTGTAGTTTGTGATACGATGTCTTTATGAAGTAAGGACGATAATTTGGTACCACCCCAAATTCTGTCTTTTAAAATGGGGGAAAATAATAACGGATACCAATCTATTGCCATAAATCTATTAATTCATTTTATTAGATCAGCAAAAATGCAAAAAAGTTTTGTAATTAACCAATACAAACTTTTATTAGTTACGTTAAAAAAACTTATTCCATTGATCGGATTGCTTCAAGTGCTTTAGGCATATGCTGACTTGCATTCATACTATTAAACACCAAACGAACAATTCCGGCACGATCTACAATATAAGTTACCCGTCCCGGTAGCAATCCCAACAGATTAGTTGGAACACCAAATTGCTTTCGAATGGTATTCCGTTTGTCGGCCAGCAAAACAAAAGGCAGTTTATACCGACTGGCAAATTCCTGATGCGAAGCGCTACTATCGCCGCTTATCCCGATTATTTCGGCTCCCAAATCGGAAAAATCTTCATAGCTATCCCGGAAAGCACAGGCTTCTTTCGTACAACCGGGCGTATCGTCTTTGGGATAAAAATAGATCACCAACGGTTTTTTACCCAAAAGTGAAGTTATCGAAAAGACCGCGCCATTAGCATCAGTCGCTTCAAATTCCGGAATACGGTCGCCAACTTTTATGCTCATCTTATTTTCCGTTATAGGTTACAAAATTTCTCGGTGTTTCATAAAGCACCACTTCTAAATCCTTATCGGTTGCTATTTCTTTTCGGAGCTTATCCCATATCACAACAGCGATATGCTCGGCAGTGGGATTCAGGTTTTCAAATTCCGGCACATCAAGATTCAGATTTTTATGATCCAATCGTTCTTCCACTTCCCGTTGAATAATAGCAGCCAATTCGCCAAGATCCATAACATAACCGGTTTCCGGATCGATTTCACCGGTAACACTTACAATAAGTTCATAGTTATGCCCGTGGTAATTGGGATTGTTGCATTTTCCAAAAACGGCCTGGTTTTTTTCGAATGTCCAATCTTTACGATACAATCGGTGGGCGGCATTAAAATGGGCTTTACGGCTAACAGTTACTCTCATGTTTCTATTTTAAACTTTATGTGCTTCCAGATAATGGTAAAACTTATCGAAGATGATTTTAAACCAGACCGTATAGATTTCCGGGTGTAATTCCATATCTTCTTTAACGGCCTCAATGCTCATCCATTTCCAGCTTTCCACTTCATCCGGGTTAATTTGCGGTACTTCATTATAATACCCAATCATCACGTGATCCAGTTCGTGTTCCGTCAATCCGTTATCAAAAGGCGCTTTATAGATAAAAGAGAAAAGCTCTTTTAACTCGGTTGTAAACCCCATTTCTTCCTGTAATCGACGTGATCCGGCCTGGATATTATTTTCCCCTTCCCGCTGATGACTGCAACAGGTATTGGTCCATAATAACGGGGAGTGGTATTTATGATGCGCCCGTTGCTGTAACATGATTTCGTTTTTATCGTTCAGCACAAAAACCGAAAAGGCACGATGCAATACTGCTTTTTCATGCGCTTCCATTTTCGGCATCAATCCTATGGGTTCGTCTTTTTCGTTTACTAATATTACTTTCTCTTCTGTCATAGCTTCAGATTACCTGCCAAAAATACAAAAAAGAAACGGTTTATATCGCTTTCGATCACCGTTGCCGGCACTAAAAAAACAGTCGCATTTTCCGATAATTTAACAGTATTTTTGAGTACCTTCACCGTACAACGTCAAATTAAAAACAAATGAATATTCAGATCCGCCCTTATCAGGATAGCGACAAACCGCAACTTATAGCGCTTTTAAAGCGAAACATTCCCGATTATTTTGCACCGAGCGAAGAAGCCGATTTTGCAGAATATCTGGAACGGCATCTGGAATACTATTTTGTAGTTGAAGTTGATGGCATTGTATTGGGTTCCGGTGGTGTTAACTTGACCGAAGACCGCAAAACAGCCAAGATATCCTGGGATCTTTTTCATCCCGATAGTCAGGGCAAAGGATTGGGATCGGCATTAACCCGATTCCGAATTCAACAAATCCAGGCGATCGACGGAATCGAGCTGATATCGGTACGCACCTCACAACTGGTCTATCCATTTTACCAGAAATTTGGTTTCGAAACCAAAGCTGTCGTAAAAGACTATTGGGATATCGGTTTTGATCTGATTCAGATGGAACGTCCGTTACATCATGCCATCGACAACCCGCAACAATCTGAATAAAGCGTTAAAGCCTGTTATTCCCGATACGAGTTATAGTATCTTTACCGGTAATTTAAAATTCTGTCATGCGGTCGTTATTTATTTTAGTACTTATTGCCACATTATTTTCCGGTTGCCGGGAGAAAGAGCAAAGCATTTCTCCGGAAGCAAAGACCTATCTAAATGAAGTGATCACCCTTCTGGAAACCAAATCCGTCAATCGGAAACACATCGACTGGACAAAATTCAGAACCGATGTATTGGCCCATGCCGGAAAAGCAGTAACGTTACAGGAAGCTCATGCATCCGTTACCTATGCCTTACAATTATTAAAAGACCGCCATAGTTCCTTTAATACACCGCAATCGGAAAACTCCGACAATGAAATAATCCCGGAAATACCATCGGGCACAATTCCAAAAGACATTGGTTATTTATATCTGGGTAATTGTCCGAAAGACGAAGACGAAATCGAAATGTACCGCCAGCAAGTAATCCAACAGATTACCGAACAGGACAAACGCCCAACAAAAGGCTGGATTATAGATTTAAGAGGAAACAACAACGGATCAATCAGTCCGATGCTCGCTGCCATCGCACCTATACTTGGCAACGGAACCATTGGTTATTTTATAAATGACACCAATGAAGAACCGTGGATTAGTGAAAACGGAAAAATATATTATGGCAATACACTTGTTGAAGACCTGCATGAATTTTACAAACTAAAAAACAACGGGCCACCAGTAGCTGTATTAACCGATGGTACTACCCGAAATTCAGGTGAAGCAGTTGCGGTTGCTTTTAAAGGAAGGTCAAAAACCCAAAGCTTCGGAGCCAAAACCTATGGTGCTTCCGTCCTTAATGAAACCTATATACTTTCGGACGGCGCTACGATTTCGATCACGACGGGTTATTTTGCCGATCGCAACAAAACGCCATATAAAAATGGTATCGTTCCCGATACGGAAGCTTCGTCCGATCAGGTCGTATCAAAAGCCATAGAATGGCTTAAAAAGCAGTAAAAATTATCGCGCTATACTTTCCGCAGCTTTCAAGGCGCATTTTTCACCATCGATCGCGGCAGAAATAATCCCACCGGCATATCCGGCTCCTTCACCACAAGGATACAATCCTTTGATCTGTAAATGCTCTAAACTTTCATGATCACGCGGAATACGAACCGGTGAGGAAGTACGGCTTTCCGGCGCGTGCAAAATCGCTTCATTCGTCAGATAGCCTTTCATCGATTTTCCAAAGTCGACAAAACCTTCCCGCATAATCTGCGTTAAAAATCCCGGGAATACCTGTCCTAATTCTACCGAAGTCGTTCCCGGAACATACGACGTTTTTGGAATAGACGTTGATACTTTATGTTGTGTAAAATCGACCATACGTTGCGCCGGTACTTTTTGGGTTTCTCCGGCCAAATGCCATGCTTTTTGCTCGATGGCTTTTTGAAATTCCATTCCGGCCAAGGCACCGAATTTAGCAAACGGCTTAAAATCTTCTAATTTTAATTCGACTACAATACCGGAATTTGCGGTTTCCTGATCCCTTTTTGAAGGCGACCATCCATTGGTCACCACTTCGCCCGGACTCGTAGCACAAGGCGCAATAACACCACCCGGACACATACAAAAAGAATACATGCCACGGCCGTTTACCTGCTTTACGATTGAATACGGCGCCGGAGGAAGGAATTCCCCTCTAAAATCACAGGAATACTGAATACTGTCAATTAAGGATTGCGGATGTTCTGCCCGAACGCCCAAAGCAAACGGCTTGGCTTCGATCAGGATTTTTTTCCGATCCAGCAATTCAAAAATATCGCGAGCCGAATGTCCCGTAGCCAATATAATCTTTTGTGCCAACAGCTGTTCTCCGGTATGAATTTCCACACCGTACACTTCATTATTTTTTACCAGAATATCGGTAACACGGGTTTCGAATAATACTTTTCCGCCATATTCAATGATCTTTTCCCGTATATCCTGAATAATTTTTGGCAATTTATTGGTTCCGATATGCGGATGCGCTTCAACCAAAATATCCGATGAAGCACCATAGGCCACCAACAATTCCAGAATACGGTTTACATCTCCTCTTTTTTTCGAACGGGTATATAATTTCCCATCCGAATAGGTTCCGGCACCACCTTCTCCAAAACAATAATTGGAATCTTCATCTACAATATGATCCCGGTTGATCGCTTTTAAATCCCTACGTCGACCGCGAACATCTTTTCCTCGTTCAATAAGAACCGGACACAATCCCAGTTCGATTAATTGCAAAGCGGCAAAGAGTCCGGCAGGACCGGCGCCAATTACAATTACTTCCTGAGCATTGGTTACATTTTTATAATCCGGCAAATCGATTTTGATTTCCGTAAATTTTTCATCCGTAAAATACACCGCTACTTTCAGGTTGATTTTTACCGAACGCTGACGCGCATCGATAGAACGTTTTACTATCGAAACATGCTGAATATCCGAAACATTGCTTTGTACCAACTTGGCAATATGTTGCTGCAATAATTCCTGATTTGCTGCTACATCCGGAGCAACCTGTATTTGTAATTCTCTTGGCATTTTATGGATTTGATTTTAAATCAGACTGCAAAAATAGTGATTTGCAACAGAAATGATTCCACCCGATTCATTTTTCGGTTTTACAGCTGAATTATCCTTTGTAATTTTGCTCTTTAAATATAAAAAACAATGTCCAGACAAATAAAACTGATTTGGGATTTTCGCGGACCGGCTGCAGCCAAAACAGCCGAACACCACGAGATTCATTTAAAAGAATATATCGCGATGGAAAAATTACCATTATCCATTACCGGGTTTGAAATCCTTAACGAAATGTATGCCATTGCCTATATGGTCGTAACCGACGAAAACATGATTCCGGTTCGCGACGCACTAAAACCACACCGCGGCGAATTGTATTCCGAATAAAAAACACTTCTCCGTTAAAAAAAAAAACACCTGACAGGTTCAGAAACCTGTCAGGTGTATATACAAAAATATATTTTTTTTAATTCGCTACCTCACTGATAAACTTAATGCGCATCAGTCGCAATTCTTCGGTATCATAATCGCCGTCGAATTCTTTTAAGGCATCCTTAATATTATCGGATTCGGATTCCATAAAATATTCGTGAATCTCTTCTTGTTGATCATCATCTAATATATCGTCGATCCAATATTTGATATTCAATTTGGTTCCGGAATATACGATCTGCTCCATTTCTTTTAACAGCGCATCCATATCCAGTCCTTTTGACGAAGCGATATCATTTAGCGATAATTTCCGGTCGATGTTCTGAATGATATAGAGTTTTAAGGCCGAATTGGCTCCCGTTGATTTTACTACAAGATCGTCCGGACGAACGATATCGTTGTCTTCCACATAACGGGCGATCAACGCTACAAATTCTTTTCCGTATTTTTTAGCTTTTCCTTCACCAACACCGTGAACATTACTCAGTTCATCCAGGCTGATCGGATATTTTAACGACATATCTTCCAGCGAAGGATCCTGAAATACCACAAATGGCGGCACTCCGATTTTTTTAGCTACTTTTTTACGCAGGTCTTTCAGCATTCCCATCAGGGTTTCATCTGCCGTTCCTGAAGATTTGGAAGCCGTTACTACGGTTTCATCATCCGACTCGTTATATTCATGGTCTTCCGACATCAAAAACGAATTTGGATTTTTAATAAAATCCTCTCCTTTTGGCGTCAGTTTTAAAACACCGTAGGTTTCAATATCTTTCGACAAAAGTCCGTCGACCAAAACCTGACGAATAAGTGCCATCCAGTATTTTTCCTCAAAGTCTTTCCCTTTTCCGAAAAACAACTGGGCATCGGTTTTATGCGCTTTAATCGTCGCATTGATCTTACCGATCAGCGTAAATATAATTTCTTTGGATTTGTATAACTGCTTGGTGTCGCGAACCGTTTCCAGCAATGTCACCACCTGATCCTGTGCTTCGATTTTCTTTTTCGGATTGCGAACATTGTCATCCATATCGGCACCTTCTCCGTTTACTTCGTCGAATTCTTCTCCGAAATAATGCAACAGGAATTTACGACGCGACATCGATGTTTCCGCATAGGCCACAACCTCCTGTAGCAAAGCAAAACCAATTTCCTGTTCGGCTACCGGTTTACCCGACATGAATTTTTCGAGTTTCTCGATATCTTTATACGAATAATACGCGACACAATGTCCTTCGCCACCGTCACGTCCGGCTCTACCGGTTTCCTGATAGTAACTCTCGAGTGATTTCGGAATATCGTGATGGATCACATAGCGCACATCTGGCTTATCGATTCCCATACCGAAAGCAATGGTTGCCACAACCACTTCCACGTCCTCCATCAGGAACATGTCCTGATGTTTGGCTCTGGTTTTGGCATCCAGTCCGGCATGATACGGTACGGCACTGACGCCGTTTACCTGTAATACCTGAGCAATTTCCTCAACTTTTTTTCGGCTAAGGCAATAGATAACCCCCGATTTCCCTTTATGTTGTTTGATAAAACGAATGATATCGGATTCGACATTTTTCGTTTTGGTACGCACTTCATAAAACAGATTCGGACGGTTAAAAGACGCTTTAAAAGTATTGGCATCAGTCATGTCCAGGTTTTTTAGAATATCTTCCTGAACTTTAGGAGTTGCCGTAGCGGTTAAACCGATCACCGGCACATCACCGAGTTGTTTGATGATATTGCGAAGATTCCGGTATTCCGGTCGGAAATCATGTCCCCATTCGGAAATACAGTGGGCTTCATCAATCGCTACAAACGACAAGGGAACTTCCCGTAAAAAGTGGACATATTCTTCTTTGGTCAACGATTCGGGGGCCACATACAGCAGCTTCGTCAATCCGGAAGTAATGTCTTTTTTTACCTGATTAATTTCTGTTTTTGTCAGTGAAGAATTCAATACGTGCGCGACACCTGCTTCTGAGGACAAGCTTCGAATGGCATCGACTTGATTCTTCATTAAGGCAATCAACGGTGAAACGACGATTGCAGTTCCTTCTAACACCAATGCCGGCAACTGGTAACATAGGGATTTTCCACCACCGGTAGGCATGATAACAAAAGTGTTATTACCTGTAATAATACTTCGAACAACGTCCTCCTGTAAACCTTTGAATTGGTTAAAACCAAAATACTTTTTTAACTCTTTGTGTAAGTCAATTTCGGTTAGTTTCATTATTTATTATACAGTATTTTACATAAATTTGCAGAATATAAAGATACAAAAATCTTTCATACACACAAATTTTATAAAACTTCTGATTTGAGCACTATCGAAAGCATTTTGGCCACAGCCAAAAAAACCATACAATCTGAAAGTGAGAGCATTGCAAATCTGATCAACTACCTGGACGACGATTTTGCAAAAGCCGTAAACCTGATCTACAACAGCACCGGACGCCTGGTAGTAACCGGCATCGGAAAAAGCGCGATTATCGCTACCAAAATAGTAGCCACACTAAACTCAACCGGCACCCCATCGATGTTCCTGCATGCCGCCGAAGCCATCCATGGCGATTTGGGAATGGTACAACCCGGCGATGTGGTGATTTGCATTTCCAAAAGCGGAAACAGCCCGGAAATAAAAGTCCTGGTTCCGTTGTTAAAACGCTTCGGAAATCCTTTGATCGGAATGACCGCCAGTAAGTCGTCTTTCCTGGCAAAAGAATCCGATTATGTTTTAAACGCCTATGTTGAAGCCGAAGCCTGCCCGAATAATCTGGCACCAACCAACAGTACCACCGCACAGTTGGTTTTGGGTGATGCGCTAGCCGTATGTTTGATGGAACTCCGCAATTTTAAAAGTGAGGATTTTGCCAAATACCATCCCGGTGGTGCCTTGGGTAAAAAATTACTACTTCGCGTAAGCGATATGCTGGATGCGACTCATAAACCGGTGGTTAGTCCGGACGCCAGCATCAAAACCGTAATCATGGAAATCTCCGAAAAACGATTGGGCGTAACCGCCGTAGTCGAAAACAGTAAAATCATCGGTATTATCACTGACGGTGATATCCGAAGAATGCTAAACAACCGGGATTCTTTTGGCGATCTAACCGCAAAAGACATTATGACCCAAAATCCGAAAATGGTCAAACCTACCGATATGGTTGTTGATGCTTTTAACATCATGGAAAACAACTCCATCACGCAACTGGTTGTTGCAAACGAAGGTCACTATATCGGCATCATACATATTCACGACATCTTAAAAGAAGGGATTATCTAATGGCAAAGAAAAAAAGCATGAAAGAAATGTCGTTTCTGGATCATTTGGAAGAACTCCGCTGGCTCCTGATACGAAGTACAATTGCCATTTTAGTAGGTGGATGCGTAGCCTATTATTACAGTGATTTTATTTTTGACTCCGTTATATTCGGCCCGAAAGACGGTAATTTCGTAACCTACCGCTTTTTCTGCGAACTGGCTCAGAAATACGATTTAGACAAAAGTTTTTGTTTGACGGAACTTCCGTTCGAACTGCAAAACCGTACGATGGAAGGTCAGTTTGCGATGTTGATCTGGACTTCGATAACCGTTGGATTTATCCTTGCCTTCCCGTTTATTTTATGGGAACTATGGAAATTTATCAGTCCGGCTTTATACGAAAAAGAAAAACGCAACGCCCGATACTTTATTTTCGTATCGTCACTGCTTTTCTTCCTCGGGGTAATGTTCGGTTATTTTGTGATCACTCCACTGTCGATTAACTTCCTGGCCAATCTGACCATTAGTAAATTCGTAGTCAACTCCATCGACATCCAGTCGTATATCGGATTGGTAAAATCCACATCGCTATCGACCGGATTGGTTTTCGAATTACCTATCGTAATTTATTTCCTATCCCGATTGGGCATTGTGACACCAAACTTTTTAAGAACCTACCGGAAATATGCCTACGTTGTCATTTTGATCATCGCGGCTATTGTCACACCGCCGGACGTAATCAGTCAGATTATCGTAACCATTCCGTTGGTTATTTTATACGAACTGAGCATCTTTATCTCCAAATTTGTAACTAAGAAAGAAGAACTGAAAAACTCATAACCATGGCCAATTTAGTACAGGAATTCAACGATTACCGTTCTAAAATGAACGAAAAGTTGTTAAACGATAATAACAAGATCATCAAACGCATCTTCAACCTGGACACCAATGCCTATATGGAAGGTGCTTTGGATGTTAAAACAAAAGAATTATTGGGATTGGTCGCATCGGCCGTACTGCGTTGTGACGACTGTATCAAATACCATCTGGAGACGGCCTATAAAAACGGAATCACCCGCGAAGAAATGATGGAAGCCATGGGAATCGCCACACTGGTTGGCGGAACCATTGTTATTCCGCATTTGCGACGTGCATACGAATTCTGGGAAGCTTTAGAAAATAATTAATTGTTAATTTATTCCGCATTTACGCCTTTATTTGTTTATTTGCAAGGCGATTATAAGGCATAACACACGACCTTACGCAATTTTATACGACTATAAGAATGAAATTAAGAGCTGAAAACCTAATCAAAACCTACAAGAAAAGAAGCGTTGTAAAGGGCATTTCCGTAGAAGTGAACCAAGGGGAAATCGTAGGATTATTAGGTCCGAACGGTGCCGGAAAAACCACTTCTTTCTACATGATCGTAGGATTGGTAAAACCGAATAGCGGTAACATTTACCTGGACGACATGAACATTACCGACTTCCCGATGTACAAACGGGCACAAAACGGTATTGGTTATCTGGCGCAGGAAGCTTCCGTTTTCAGAAAGTTAAGTATCGAAGACAACATTATGAGCGTACTGCAACTAACCAAGTTATCCAAAATGGAACAGGAAGCTAAAATGGAATCGTTGATCGATGAATTCAGCTTACAACACATTCGTACCAACCGCGGGGATTTACTTTCCGGAGGAGAACGACGTCGAACTGAAATCGCACGTGCTTTGGCCACCGATCCGAAATTTATCCTGCTGGACGAACCCTTTGCCGGCGTTGACCCGGTAGCGGTAGAAGATATTCAGCGTATTGTAGCGCAGCTAAAAAATAAAAACATCGGAATCCTGATTACCGATCACAACGTACAGGAAACCCTTGCGATTACCGACAAAACCTACCTGATGTTTGAAGGCGGAATTCTAAAAGCCGGTGTACCGGAAGAATTGGCCGAAGACGAAATGGTACGAAAAGTATACCTCGGACAAAACTTCGAATTACGTCGTAAGAAATTAGAATTTTAAATAAAAATAAAGGGTTATCAAATGATAACCCTTTATTTTTTGATCGTAATCGCCCGGAGATCTTCGCCGTTTCCATTAAAAACATTGATATCCACCAAGCCTTTTATACCGTCAACTTCGGCTTGTTCGGTAAACTGCCACAACAGCCATTCGTCTTTTATATTTTCGACAAAAAAGTTATAATTGGCAATCCAGAATTGATAGCCCTTAAACTCGTCTTTTAAAAAATCTTTATAATAGCTTTCGCCGGAATAGATAATCGGTTTTACTTTATAATGGCGTTCCACTCGTTTTAGCCAACGTTTTAAGCCAACTTTTAAGCTATCCATCGACTGGCCTTCCGGAAGTTTTTCAATATCCAAAACCGGAGGAAAATCGCCTTTTTGCAGTTTTACTGTTTTGATAAACAATTCTGCCTGTTCCAGTGAATTTTCATTTGGTCGGTAATAGTGATACGCACCGCGGACAAAATGATTCTTTTTAGCTTCTTTCCAGTTTTCCTCAAACCGACCGTCGACATAGTTATTTCCAGCCGTGGAACGAATAAAAACAAAACTAAGCGGAAACTCCCCTTCCATTTTATCGATCGCTTTCCAATCGATTTTATCCTGATATTCGGATACATCAAAACCGACCAGTTTTGTATCATGGCGGCTTAGGATTTCAAAAATACGGACATCGGCTATTTTACGTTCCTCGGCACTTAGCTTTCCGGCTACCTTATCGGTTTTAAATCCCAGATAATACAGAAAACCGTTGCGATACTGGTAGACCGTCGCAACCAAAGTAATCGCCAAAGCAATGGCAGCTGCATATAAAATGATTTTCCCGGTCGAAAAGCCTTTTTTAGATTTGGATTTAACTTTGTAATTCCGGGAAACAGGTGTCTTTTTTCGCGGAGCAGTGCGCCTCTTCATGACACTTAAACCGCTTTTACTCCTTTGTTTAGGTTATTTGTGATTACCGAAAGCAACACATAAAACAAAATGATCATCGGAATTCCCAAATACTGGAAGAAGATCAGGAATAAGGCCGAAACCACCATAAACAGTATTTGTGTTTTATTATTCGCCCAACTAAAGTATTTCACTTTTAATGAAAACAAAGGAATTTCGGCGTTTAGAATATAGGCACTAAACAAGCTGATTCCTACTAAAACATACGGATTACTCAACAGGTTGGAAAGTGTTTCAAACTGATTGTCAAATAAAATCATCGGTAAACTCATGATCAATAAGGCATTGGCCGGTGTTGGCAATCCGATAAATGAATCCGTCTGACGCGTGTCGATATTAAACTTCGCCAATCGGTAGCACGATCCTAAAGTGATCAAAAATCCAAGGTACGGTACAATCCCCATATAGAAGGTTTCCGGTGTCAGGTTATAATCCGGTTGGTTTTCCTGAATATCGGCCAGCATTTTATACATCACCACACCCGGAACCACACCACTGGTTACCATATCGGCCAGGGAATCCAATTGTACGCCAAGTGGACTTTGCACTTTTAGCAATCGGGCAAAAAAGCCATCCCAAAAATCAAAAAATATACCCACACAAACACAGGAAAAAGCTTCGTTATAGTTTCCGTTAAAAGCATGAATCAAAGCAAAGATTCCGGCAGAAAGATTTAAAAGCGTAATAACATTGGGAATGTGTTTCTTTACAGACATATATATTTCGTTTTTTAGGAGGTATTGGAAACTCTTGTCACAAGAGACCAAATTACAAATTTTATGACAAAGGTAATACAATAAGTTAATACAAAATAGAGTTTAGTATTTGAGATTTTTATTTCATATTTGTATAAAATAAATGGCTTTGAAAAAAACCTTATTACTATTATTTCTTTTATTTCAGTTTCTTTCTTATAGTCAGTCCATTAGAAAGTATTCCAACGAGTTTATGAATATTGGTGTGGATGCTGCTGCTTTGGGAATGGCCAATGCTGTTGTAGCCCATAGTGCCGATGTCAATTCCGGATATTGGAACCCTGCCGGACTGTTAAAAGTGGAAGGAAAACAGATTGGTTTGATGCACGCCAGTTACTTTGCCAACATAGCCCAGTATGATTATGCCGGTTTTGCCATGAAGATTGACGAACGCAGTGCTTTGGGTATATCGCTGATCCGTTTTGGGGTTGATGACATTCTAAATACCACGCAATTAATCGATAGCCAGGGAAATATTGACTATAACCGAATCAGTTTGTTTTCGGCGGCCGATTACGGTTTAACTTTTTCCTATGCCCGCGCCTTACCGTTAGACGGTTTTAATTATGGTGTTAATGCCAAGATTATCCGTCGTATTATCGGGGATTTTGCCAGTTCCTGGGGATTTGGGTTTGATCTGGGAATCCAATACGAAAAAAACGATTGGAAAGTGGGCTTGATGGTTCGCGATATCACCACGACGTATAACGTATGGACCATCGATGAAGATGCTTATAATAAAATAAAGGATGCCGTACCGGGCGAAAATCAGGAAGCACCGGAAACCACCGAGATTACCCTTCCGAAATTACAACTTGGCCTTTCCAAGAAATTTATCATTCGCTACGATTACAGTATTCTGGCCGCGACGCAACTCAACATGCGTTTTGCCCGAACCAACGATATTATTTCGACCAATGCTGTGAGTATCGATCCGGCAGCCGGTTTTGAATTTGGTTATACCGATCTGGTTTTTTTACGTGCCGGTGTGGGTAATTTCCAAAATGTAAAACAAATAGACAATTCCGAAAAGCTGAATTTCCAGCCGAATCTTGGCCTTGGTTTTAAATACAAAGGCATTCAGGTGGATTATGCATTAACCGACATTGGCGATCAGAGTGTGGCTTTGTATTCCAATATCTTTTCTTTAAAAGTTGATTTAGGCATTTTCAGCAGATAACCCTAACACCGTAAACCATGCGTTCCTTTACTCTTTCGATTCTGACTTTATTTTTACTGTTCACGACTACTAGCTCCGCACAAACCAATTTATTAGTGTCCGAACAAACTGAAGTCAGCTTGTTAACCTGTGGTTCCGGAAATCAGTTGCATTCCCTTTTTGGACATACCGCACTACGAATTCACAACATCCAAAATGGTGTAGATGTAGTTTTCAACTATGGTGCCTTCGATTTTAGTACGCCTAATTTTTATATGAAGTTTGTAAAAGGCGATATGCAATACTTTGTCGCCACCGGTTCGTATGACGAATTTATTCAGAACTACCAATATGAAAATCGTACGGTTTACGAACAAAAATTAAATCTGACACCGGAACAGACACAACAATTGATCAACGATTTGGTAGCCGTACTTTCATCCGATCAGAAATACTACACCTATAAATTTATTGACCGCAACTGTACCACTATGGTTGCCGAACGTATCAACAGCTTATTAAAAACTGCCATCAACACCGATATTCCGGACACTAAAAAGGACTACCGTACGATATTAAATTCCTATCTGGCGAATAGTTTTTATGAAAAACTGGGAATCAATCTTATTTTCGGAGCTAAAGTCGACAAACAGTCGGATAAACTTTTCCTTCCTTTGGAATTAATGGAAGGCGTTTCCAAGACCAAATCAGGTGCGACACCATTGGCTTCCGAAACCGTTACGATATACGAACAACAACCTTCGGAAACATCCGGTTCTCTTTGGAATAACATTTACACTTTTATAGCAGCTCTGGCGTTGTTTGTCGCGTTTGCTCATAAAAAACCGGTTGCGATTGGTTACTTGGCGATTATGGGATTGATGGGATTGTTTTTCGCATTGGTTGGCTTTTATTCCTTCCACGAAGAAGTATCGGCCAACTACAACACTTTGGTGATTAGCCCGATATTCCTGATATCCTTATTCTTTTTAATCGCTAAAAACAAAAAAGGATTCCGAATCAGTGCGTATGCTTGTTTTGTTTCCATGCTGGCGTTTATCGGTTACGCTTTTAACAAAGACCATTTCCTGTTGATGCTTCCGATTATTATAGCCAATACTACGATATTAGTCCGCTTGCTTCGGAAAGAAAAGCTGTAATTATTGTCCTCTGTAGAATAAAACGGTACTCAGCGTTTTAATGATAATATTCACATCGAGAAAAACACTTCGATGTTTGATGTAGTATAAGTCGTATTGCAGTTTTACCATACTATCTTCGATACTTTCCCCATAGGAATAATTCACCTGTGCCCAACCCGTAAGCCCTGGTTTTATAATATGTCGGATCTGGTAAAACGGCATTTTTTGCGAAATCGCATCCACAAAAACCGGACGCTCCGGACGTGGCCCAATCACGGCCATATCGCCTTTTAAGACATTAATAAACTGTGGAAACTCATCGATACGGGAACGGCGTAGAAACTTCCCGAAAGGCGTTATCCGATTGTCATTCGCTTTTGCAAAAACGGCACCATTCTGTTCGGCATTGGTTACCATAGAACGGAATTTATAAATCCGAAACGGGATCCCATTTTTCCCAACTCGTTCCTGAGTATAAAAAAGTGGCCCTTTATTACTGATCAGATTTCCGACACAAACAATTGGCAATAACAGGCAACCGAATAGTAATCCCAAAATAGAAAACAGGATTTCGAAACCGCGCATTACGATCAGATACAAACGATTCTGATTACTACGACTAAACGGGAACAATCGATAAAATTCCTTTTCGGCATATAGAATCGGTAATCGTTGTGTCGCATATTCATAAACCTGCATATATTCCCGGATAATCACCCCTTTTTCAAGCAGATTCAGTAACTGTTGGTATACATCGGGAGCGATCGGTTTGGTATCTTTTAAAGCGATAACCACTTCGGCAACCGAATGTCTTTTTACAAAATGCTCCAGCTCGGCAAAATCGATTTCCCGAAAACCATCGGTATTTTCATTTCCAGCAACCCGGCTTTCGGAAGAAACAAATCCGGCAATCTCATAATGCGGATCGGCCTTTCCTAATTCCAATGCCAATTGTGCAATGGTATCGGGACTACACACAAAAACCACTCTTTTTACAAAACGATGGGAGGCCAGAAAATGCAGGTAGAAAAGACGCCACGCAAACAGACTCAGTAATATTGCGAAAAAGAAGTAAATAATCTGCAAACGATTGGATGGCAATATCGGCGTAAAAACGGGTGTTAGCAAATAGCAAAAAACCGTCATACAGGCCGTTAGGATAATACTTTTAACAATCTGAAACTGATTACTGGCCACCTGCAGGTTATACATTTCGAAAATGG
>NZ_JASLCE010000146.1 GCF_030146175.1 Flavobacterium sp.
CCTTTTGCGGTTAATTCTGCTCGGGTAAGTCGTGGAATAAGAAGGCCATCAATATCGGTAACACCCTTTTTCCCGGTTACGTCTAACGTAGCTGTTGGATTTCTTGTATTAATTCCAATCTGAGCGTAAATCGCCCCTGTAAAAAGGAGCAAGAGGAATACAGTTACATAATACTTATTCATATCACTTATTGTTTAATTAAAATCTGTTAATTAACAGTAGAATCAAATTTTTACAAACTAAAATGTTATCTCTGTTTTTACAATGTTAAAGGGGGAACCAGCATCGATACGATCATCTGGTAATAGCAACAGAACCTCATTGAGACCGTCCGAATACAGTATAAAATCAACTACAAAACTGCTCGTATAACTTTTTTTGAGGCCTTTTTTATTTTATATGATCACAATAAATTTTGATCAATAAACTATAATACGACTAAATTAATTAGCATTTTCGAACAACTTCTTAGAGATACATAGACAAAAAGCCCTATGTTTCAGTCAAAATACAGGGCTTTTTTGAATTAAGCAGGAAATAGTAGAATTTTCTAAAGTTTTAGTAAGCATAGCGGACATAACATGAAGTTATCCCGGTTGTTAGACTATTCTTATGTAGTGTAGCTATATTTCAACATACGGAATAGTACTCTTTTGATAACATTTTAATCCGTCTGATTGTCGCCTCCAATTTGAACCCAACCTAGTCCGCCGCCGCCATATGGTCCTGTCCAAACTAACTCGACAGCCGTTTTAGGTCTAATAGTGGTTTTATAATCCGCTGCTGTTACTGAACCAACATTAAAATCAGCATAGGTATAGTTTGTTGGCAAATAACCAACCGGTGTTACAGTAGGAGTTACTACATTATACGTGCCACTGGAAGAACCATCAATACGGATCGTAATTACTCTACCGAGCTTAGGGTTGGGCGGTAACGAAATAGTCGAAGCAGTAAAGGAAAATATATTTAATATCTCATCGTCATCTGTCATTACTGCCTGAGCATTCGTTGAAGCACCCCGCCAAACTACATAACTACCCCTTGAAGAAGCAATAGTACCATCTGCTTTTGCTACAATAGCATAAGGATAATTGGTACGCAAATTACCATCTGCCATATTGCGTATTCTTCCGTTTCCATTAACATCTAATTTTTCCGTAACCGCTGTTGTACTATAATCTCCTATAGCCATATTGGCGTTTTGATAAATATTCTGAGTATTTAAGCTAGCCTGCGCTGTCCCTCCTATTACCTTCCAGGGGCTTGTATTCACTTTTTTCCAGACATTCGATGGACCATCAAAAAAATAATACCCATTTGTATCAATATTCGTTCGTTGCGAGAAAGCATTTCCTCCGGTTACATCCGTAATAAAGATGAGTACTCCATTTTGATCCGCTCCATACAGTCCTTCACCTTTTGCGGTTAGTTCTGCTCGGGTAAGTCGTGGCGGAAGAACACCCTCAATCTCTGAAGTTCCGTTTTTCCCTGTTATGTCCAAAGTAGCCTTAGGACTTATTGTATTTCCAACCTGAGCGTAAAGAAGCCCGGTAAAAAAAAGGAAACATACAATTGTACCATATTTTTTCATACATTATTATTTTTATTGAGTGATTATCATTTAAAGGAAGCTGCATTACTACTTTTGCCTGAATAACTTACACTGAAACAGGACAAAACTCCAATTTTCAAACAAAACTCAGGCTATTTTTTGAATTACCAGAAAACGATAAAGCGTTCACGATTTTATTATAAAAAACGATTTCCGGTTAGCAAACTTTGGCTTTTACTCCTTGTTTAAAAATACCTTTTAACATACGGAAACAGCATAACCGTTTTATAGCAACGTAATTAATCCCTTATGCTTTTTATGGTATCATCTGGTTGTCGCCTCCAATTTGAACCCAACCTAGTCCGCCACCACCAAGCGGTCCTGTCCATACTAACTTGACAGCCGTTTTAACTTTAATAGTCGTTTTATAATCCACTGCTGTTATTGCACCAACAGCAGTATAGTTTGTTGGCAAATAACCAACCGGTATTACTGTAGGAGTCGCTACAGTATAGATATAATCAGAATAGCCAGGACCAGGGCTGACAGCACCATCAATACGGATCGTAACAACCCTACCGAGTTTAGGGTTCGATGGTAACGTAATAGTCGAGGCATTAAAGGAAAATATATTTAATATCTCATCGTCATCAGACATTACTGCCTGCGCATTCGTTGAAACTCCTCGCCATACTCCATAGTTCCCTCTTGAAGAAGCCCAGGTACCATCTGCTTTTGCCACAATAGTATACGGATAATTGGTCCGTAATTTACCATCTGCCATATTGCGTAATCTCACGTTTCCATTAACATCCAGTTTTTCGGTAGGGACTGTTGCTCTATAGTCTCCTATAGCAACATTGCCATTTTGATAAACATCCTGAGTATTTAAGTCCGCCTGTATGGTCGTTCCTATTGCCTTCCAGGGGGTTGCATTCACTTTTTTCCAGACATTCGATAGGCCATCGAAATAATAATACCCACTCTCGTCAATATTCGTTCGTTGCGATAAAATGTCCCCTCCGGTTACATCGGTAATAAAGATGATTAATCCATTTTGATCCGCCCCATACAGCCCATTACCTTTTGCGGTTAATTCTGCTCGGGTAAGTCGTGGAGCAAGAACGCCATCAATATCGGTAACTCCCTTTTTTCCTGTTATGTCCAAAGTAGCCATAGGACTTTCTGTATTAATTCCAACCTGAGCGTAAATTAGCCCGGTAAAAAAAAGGGAACATACAATTGTACCATATTTTTTCATGTTATTATTTTTATTAAATGATCATTAATTTGAAAAATCTGAATTAATATTTTTGCCTAAAAAACTTACGTTAAAACAAGACAAAACGCTAATTTCCAGAAAAACACAGGCTGTTTTTTTATTATTTAGAAAAACTATTTCCGGTTAGTAGAATTTGGCTTTTATCCCTTGCTTTAGAAATAGAGTAACCTTTTTATAACAATATAATTAGTTCCTTATGGCGTAATTTGTTTGTCACCGCCAATTTGAACCCAACCTAGTCCACCACCGCCAAACGGCCCTGACCATAGTAATTTAACAGCTGTTTTAGGTTTAATAGTTGTTATATAATCCGGTGCCGTTACTTCATTTCCATTAGCTACATTGTAGTTTGTTGGCAAATAACCAACCGGTATTACACCAGGAGTCACTACGTTATAAGTAACAGCAGCACCGCTAGAAGTAATATGAGAGCCATCAATTCGGATCGTAATAATCCTGCCGGGCTTAGGATTGGCTGGTAACGTAATAATCGTGGCATTACGGGAAAATATATTTAATATCTCATCATCATCCGTCATTACCGCCTCAGCATTTGTTGATGCTCCTCGCCAAACGGTATAACTACCTCTTGAAGAAGCCAGAGTACCCTCTGCGTTTGCCACAACAGTATAAGGATAATCGATACGTACTTTACCATCTGTCATATTGCGTATCCGCATGTTTCCATTAACATCTAATTTTTCCGTAGCCGCTGCTGCTCTATAATCCCCTATCGCAACATTGGCATTTTGATAAATATCCTGAGTATTTAAGGTAGCCTGTGCGGTTGCTCCTACTACCTTCCAAGGGTTTACATTCACTTTTTTCCAGGTATTCGATGGACCATCAAAAAAATAATATCCAATCTCTTCCATATTCGTTCGTTGCGACAAAATGTCTCCTCCGGTTACATCCGTAATAAAGATGAGTACTCCATTTTGGTCTGCTCCGTACAGCCCGTCCCCTTTTGCGGTTAATTCTGCTCGGGTAAGTCGTGGAATAAGAAGGCCATCAATATCGGTAGCGCCATTTTTCCCGGTTATGTCCAACGTAGCCATGGGATTTTCTGTATTAATTCCAATCTGAGCGGAAATCGCCCCTGTAAAAAGAAGCAGGAGGAATACAGTTACATAATACTTATTCATATCACTTATTGTTTAGATTAATTAAAACTTGTTAACTAACAGTAGCATCCAATTTTTACAAGTCAAAATGCTATCTCTGTTTTTACAATGCTAAAGGGGAACAAGCATCGATCCTATCATCTGGTAATAGCTACAGAACCTCATTGAAGCCATCGAAATACAAAACAAAATCAACTACAAAACTGCTCGTATAACTTCTTATGAAACCTTTTTTATTTTATATGATCACAATAAATTTTGATCAATAAATTACAATACGGCTAAATTAATTAGCATTTTCGAACAATCTTTTTGAGATATATGGACAAAAAAACCCATGTTTAAGACAAAACATGAGTTCTTTTTTATTTAAGTAGTAAATAGTACTTTTTCAGGGTTTTATGATCCTTAACAAAGCCCGTTGGCTTGACATGGAGTCATCCCGGTTGCTAGGCTATTCCTCTGTAGTGTAGATACACTTTTAACATACGGAAATAGTAATTGATAGCATTTTAATCCGTCTGCTTGTCGCCTCCAATTTGAACCCAACCTATTCCTCCATCACTAAGCAATCCCGTCCATACTAACTCAACAGCCGTTTGAGGCTTAATTGTCGTTTTATAATCCGCTGCTTGTACACTATCACTAATAAGAAAATAGTTTGTGGGTAAATAACCAACCGGTGTTACACCTGGAGTCGCTATAGTATACGTGTGACTGGAAGCGCCATCAATACGGATCGTAACAACCCTGCCGGGCTTAGGGTTGGCTGGTAACGTAATAGTCGAGACATCGGAGGAAATTATATTTAATATCTCATCGTCATCAGACATTACTGCCTGGGTATTCGTCCAAGCTAATCGCCAAACCGTGTAGTTCCCCTTTGAAGCTCCCCAAGTACCATCTGCTTGTGCCACAATATCATTAGGGTAAATGGTACGTAGTTTACCATCCGACAAATTGCGTATTCTCGCATTTCCAATAACATCTACTTCCTCAATAATAAACATCGTACTATAATCTCCTATACCGATTTTTGCATTTTGGTAAATATTCTGAGTATTTAAGGTAGCATGTTCGGTCCCTCCTATTATCTTCCAAGGGGGTCTATGCACTTTTTCCCATACATTCGATGAACCATCAAAATAATAATACCCACTCGCGTCAATATTCATTCGCTGTGACGAAGTATTTCCTCCGGTTACATCGGTAATATAAACAATCAATCCATTTTGATCTGCTCCATACAGCCCGTCTCCTTTTGCCGTTAGTTCCGCTCGGGTAAGTCGTGGCGGTAAAACACCAGTAATCATCGAAACGTCATTTTTTTCTTTTATGTCCAAAGTAGCCTTGGGACTTGCTGTATAAATTCCAACCTGAGCGTAAAGAAGCCCGGTAAAAAAGAGGAAACTTACAATTGTACCATATTTTTTCATGTCATTCTTTTTATTAGAAAATCATCATTTAAAGGGAACTGAATTTATAGTTTTGCCTAAATAACGTATGCTAAAACAAGACAAAAACCAGGCTCCTTTTTTTGAATTACCAAAAAACGGTAAAGCGTTTATCATTTTAGTACGAAAAACTATTTCCGGTTAGTTGGCTTTGGCTTTTACCCCTTGTTTGAAAATACCTTTCAACATACGGAAACAGCGTAACCGTTTTATAGCGACATCATTAATCCCTTATGATTTTTATGGCATCTGGTTGTCGCCTCCAATTTGAACCCAACCTAATGCATGGTCTCCAGATCGACCTGTCCATACTAACTTGAGAACCGTTTGAGCCTTAATGGTAGTTTTATAATCTGATACGTATATTAAACCAAATCCATCAGATGCTTCGGCGACATCATTTCTAAAGTTTGTTGGCAAATAACCAGGCGGTATTACACCAGGAGTCGCTATACTATACGTACCACTATAAGAACCATCATTACGAATCGTAACAACCCTACCGGGCTTAGGGTTGGATGGTAAACTGATCTCCCAAGCACTAGTGGAAAATCTAGCGGTATATATCGTTAATACATCATCGTCATCAGACATTACAGCCTGAACATTCGATGTAGCTACTCGCCACCCTCTATAGTGCCCTCTTGAAGTTCCTAAAGTACCATCTTCTTTTGCTACAATAGTATACGGATAATCGGCACGTAATTTACCATCCGGCATGTTGCGTAATCTCATGTTTCCATTAACATCCAGTTTTTCCGTAGGAGCTGTTGCACTAAAATTGCCTATACCGACATCGGCATTTTGATAAATACTCTGAGTATTTAAGGACGCCTGTTGGATCGTTCCTATTATTTTCCAGGAGGTTGCACATACTTTTTTCCAGATATTCGATGGGCCATCAAAATAATAATACCCATTCGTGTCGACATTTATTCGTTGCGATAAAATATTTCCTCCGGTTACATCCGTAATAAAGATGAGTAATCCATTTTGATCCGCTCCATACAGCCC
>NZ_JASLCE010000054.1 GCF_030146175.1 Flavobacterium sp.
CGGATGGAACTAAAAGGGGTAATCCGTCCGCTACCGGGAAAATTATTCGAAATACTGTAAAACAAAACAGAGAGGAATGCTCCTCTCTGTTTTTTATAAATATCCTAATTTTTCACGAACGCGTTTCAGAACGCCAGTGGCAATTGCGCCGGCTTTTTCGGCTCCTTTTTGCAACAGTGCGTCTACTTCGTCCAGATGGTTCATATAGTAATGATACTGTTCCCGTTCTTTTCTGAATTTTTCCACGATCAGTTCAAACAGCGCCTGTTTGGCATGACCGTATCCATAATTACCACCAAGATAGTTGGCGCGCATTGTCTCGATCGCTTCCGGAGTTGCCAGTAATTTATAGATCGCAAAAGTATTACACGTATCCGGGTTTTTAGGAGCTTCCAGCGGCGTACTATCCGTTTCGATACTCATAACCTGTTTGCGCAATGCTTTATCATCCAGGAAAATATTGATAAAATTATTTCGGGATTTACTCATTTTATGACCGTCCGTTCCGGGAATGATCATAATATGCTCTTCGATTTTAGCTTCCGGTAAAACAAAAGTCTCTCCCATCTGGTGATTAAATCGTGAAGCAACATCCCGCGTGATTTCAAGGTGTTGTAACTGATCTTTTCCAACCGGAACAAATTCGGCATCGTATAATAAAATATCGGCGGCCATTAACATCGGATACGAAAACAATCCGGCGTTAACATCGCTCAGGTGATCGGCTTTGTCTTTAAACGAATGGGCTAAAGTCAGACGCTGAAAGGGGAAAAAACAGCTCAGATACCAGGCTAGTTCTGCTGTTTGTGGTACATCCGACTGGCGGTAAAACGTAATTTTATTGATATCCAAACCGCATGCAAGCCAGGTTGCAGCAACACTATAGGTGTTTTCACGTAATGTTTTCCCGTCTTTTATCTGTGTAGCCGAATGTAAGTCGGCAATAAAAAGAAAAGATTCGTTCTCGGGCTTGTTGGCCATTTCAATAGCCGGTAAAATAGCGCCGAGTAAATTTCCTAAGTGTGGTGTTCCTGTACTTTGAACACCGGTTAAGATTTTTGCCATTGTTAAATTATTTTTCGCAAAGGTAACGGTTTTAGTAAAAAGTTTTGGAGAATTCTTACTTTTGATTACTGTAAACAAAGGGCAAAAAGGTCCTGATAATCAAAAACAATTAAAAAGACGAATGAAAATAGTAAAAATCCTTTTTTGGACTCTTTGGCGGATCTGGTTCTATGTGTTGGTAACGGTACCGATTATTCTATTATTCCCTTTTTTATTCCTTTCGATACTGTCGGAAAAAACATATCCGCAGTTTTTTATTCTGGCCCGGATCTGGGCTAAAATTATATTCTATGGAATGGGATTCCGGTATACGTTGGAAAAGGAAGCGGAACTGGAAAAAGGAAAGAGTTATATGCTGGTTGCCAATCATACGTCAATGATTGATATCATGCTGATGTTGATGTTGGTTAAAGATAACCCGTTTGTTTTTGTAGGAAAAAAAGAGCTGGTTAAAATTCCGATTTTCGGATTTTTCTATAAACGTACCTGTATTTTGGTAGATCGGAGCAGTTCCAAAAGTCGTTTTGAAGTCTTTAAAAGAGCACAAAAACGTCTGGAACAAGGATTGAGTATTTGTATTTTTCCGGAAGGCGGCGTACCGGATAACGAAGATGTACTGTTGGATGAATTTAAAGACGGTGCTTTCCGACTGGCGATCGAACATCAGATTCCAATTGTACCGATGACATTTGGCGACGTAAAAGAACGCTTTTCCTTTACTTTTTTTAGCGGAAGTCCGGGACGTATGCGAATCAAAATACACCAACCGGTCGTAACGGCAGGAAAAACAATGGACGATAGAAAAGAGGTAAAAGAAAAAGTAAGAGAAACGATACTGAGCGAATTACTCGAAATGTATAAAAACAAAAAAGCACTCTAACCCAAAAGAGTGCTTTTTCAACTTAACTAAAATTCAAGCTAACTAACTAAAAGCTTAAAATCTATAACTGACACCGGTGTACAAACCAAACAGATACGGTTTGAAATTTCCGGCATCATTACTGAACATGTTCAGTTGATATTTAAAGGTAGGTTCAAAATTGGCTTCGAATGCTTTTGCGAAGCGGTATTTAACACCTACACCGATATTGCTACTTACGTGTACATTATTTAGATTGTTGGCTTCTCCTATAGTTGTATTCAACTCCGGCGATACCAGATCAATCTTGTTCTGATTCAGGAATAAAGTACTGAAACCTCCAATTAAAGCGACTCCAAATTTCTTGTCGATTAATTTATAAGATAACTCCATTGGAACTTCGATATAACCCATTCGCTGTGTTAAGGAACCGGAATTCATTTTTTCGATCACTTCTCCGTTAGGTCCTGTGGCTAAATTGTTATAATCTTTATTCTGAATCTGAATATTGTTTTTGGTTTGGTTTACATTTTGTAAAGAACGCGCATTCGAACTTTCGTAATACACAATATTATCGGTGTTGTATTCGAAAGCAAGTCGGTTGATACCGGCTCTCAGCGTAAGCTTGTCGTTTAACTCATAGCGTACGCCTAATCCGTAACTCATCGTATTTTCATAGTCTTTCGTATTAGACGCAAACTGATTGTCAATTGGCGATCCTTTCGAAGTAGAACTAAAGAATACAGGCGTGGTTAAAGCGGTAACCGACCAACGGGAAACTTTGGTTTCTTTGTCTTTTATTTTTTTCTTTTCGGCAACCAGGAATTTTTCTTTCTGAACTTTTTCCAGTGCATTTTCCTGTTCTTCGATCTTAGCGATTTCGGAACTGTCTTTTTTAGGCATTACGATATAATTGGCAATCGTATTGTTTTTCTTAAAATTAAAGGGTTTAAAACGCCCGTTATTTTTAGAATTGCCTTCGTTTGTATTGCGTTCGGCAAATAACTTATCGGTTGATTCTGTATTGGTTTTTTTACGGCCATTAACAGCTGCGATAGATGTATTGCGGTGTTTTTTATAATTTTTATAAGCGTTTTGTTGCTGTTGTTTTCTGGCGGTTGTTTCAGATCCCGGATTAAAGTCGGAAGCGTTACGGTTGCCTTTTACAGTATTTTCATTTGTTACAATAGCATTTGCCGGTTCGGTCACGATGCCGTTTTTATCGTTGATGTTACCATTGCTGTTCTTATTAGTAACACCTGTATTGTCTTGTCCGTTACCCGAATTTACCATAGGAGCATTGGTAACAGTACCCGTTCCCGGATTGGAAATAAAATAGGTAGCGGTTAAAAAACCCAATAAAAAAACAGCGGCTATTCCCGAAAGTTTTAGCCAGAATGGGGCGATAAACCTGCGTTTTTTCTTTTCGCCATCCAATTCGGATAAAATGTTATCCCATGCGTTTTTTGGAGGAATCGCTTCAAAATCTTTGAATTTTTCCTGAAAAAGACGATCTATATTTTTTCTTTCACTCATTGTACCGAGATGACTACTTTTCTGTTGTGTTGTTGTGTTTCAATTTTTTCTTTTAAAATCATCCGGGCCCTTGCCAGATTTGATTTTGAGGTTCCTATCGTAATGTTTAGCATTTCTGCAATCTCCTTATGGGAATAATCGTCCATTACATAAAGGTTAAATACCAATCGGTAGCGATCCGGTAATTCCTGAATGATGGAAATCAGATAATCCAAAGAGACATCTTCATCGTCAAAATCGACCGTCGGATTCTGATCAATAATATTGTCATTCACTAATTCATAAACACCCTGATTGCGGTATTTCTGTAGAATGTTATTAATCATCAATCGTTTTGCCCAACCTTCAAAAGAACCTTTAAACTGATACTGATCAATCTTTTTGAACAGTAAAATAAAACCATCCTGTAAATTGTCTTCTGCTTCGGCATAATTACGGGAATACTTCATACAGACGGCATAAAGCTTTTGGGACAGGAGCTTGTAAAGCTGTTCCTGGGCTTTGCGGTCATTATTTCTACACTCGTATATTAGTTGCTCGAAACTCAAACGAATTACATTTTATTCTTGTACATCAATCTCCCGGACTAAGAACTGATCTATGCCCTGGGCATTTTTTCCTTGCCAAAATCGTAGCACGTGAATCCCTGAAGTTTTAATGAACAATGGATAGTCCACTTCAAAAGAATTCTCGTTTACGGTTTCACAGTTACTCAGGTTTTGTCTTAGGGCATCAACTGCCATTGTAATTGTGTTGCCGTTTTTCTCGTAATAAATGCCATTAAATGAATAGCAGTTAGTAGGTCGTTTATATTTTAGATAAATTACCGTTTGTTGGCCTGCTTTAAAAGTGCTTGGTAATTCAACATCCTGAACGGGTAACAACTCAAAAGAAATGTCTTTCAATTCAGAATCCGAAGTGCATGCACTAAGAAAAATAATACAAAAAAGCAGGACCAATATCTTTTTCATTTGTATTTTACTTTTGTTGCTTTATAGGTAGATAAACGAAAATAAAAAAGGTTGCGTCATAAAATAAAAAAAACCCGAAAAAAAATTCGGGTTTTTTTATTTAAGCTTCCTGTTGTTTGATTAGATCTTTGATTTTAAGTTCTAATTCATCCATTAATTCCGGATTATCTTTAATAAGGGATTTTACAGCATCACGTCCCTGACCTAATTTGGTATCGCCATAGCTAAACCAGGATCCGCTTTTTTTGATGATTTCGAAATCAACGGCCAAATCTAAAATTTCACCCACTTTCGAAACACCTTCACCATACATAATGTCGAATTCGGCAGTACGGAATGGTGGTGCTACTTTATTTTTAACGACTTTCACTTTTGTACGGTTACCGATAACGTGTTCACCATCTTTAATCTGTGATGATTTACGGATGTCCAAACGAACCGATGCGTAGAATTTAAGGGCGTTACCACCGGTAGTGGTTTCCGGATTTCCGAACATAACTCCGATTTTCTCACGCAACTGGTTAATAAAGAAAACAGTACAGTTTGTTTTGCTGATCGTAGCGGTTAGTTTTCGCAATGCCTGTGACATTAAACGTGCGTGTAATCCCATTTTGGAATCACCCATTTCGCCTTCGATCTCACTTTTTGGTGTTAAAGCCGCCACCGAGTCAATAACTACAATGTCGATCGCTCCGGAACGAATCAGGTTTTCGGCAATTTCCAAAGCCTGTTCCCCGTTATCCGGTTGTGAAATGATCAGGTTGTCGATATCGATACCCAGTTTTTGCGCATAAAAACGGTCGAAAGCGTGTTCCGCATCGATAAAAGCAGCGATACCTCCGGCTTTTTGCGCTTCGGCAATAGCGTGAAGGGTTAAGGTTGTTTTACCCGAAGATTCCGGTCCGTAAATTTCAATTATTCTACCACGCGGATATCCGTTTACACCCAAAGCCAAGTCAACTCCAAGAGAACCGGAAGGAATAGCCTCCACTTCTTCTACAGCACTGTCTCCAAGTTTCATTACGGTACCTTTTCCGTAGGTTTTATCTAGTTTGTCCAGCGTTAATTGTAACGCTTTTAACTTCGCTTCTTTATCTGCACTCATCTTTCTTTGTCTTAAAAATTGGCTTTTATTTTTTGTAAAAATAGTGCTTTTTTTTAAGTTTCAAACAGGATGTTATCAACATCGGAAAATCTGTTCCGGAATAGGGCGGAAAAAGTACAAAACAGTTTTAATCCTGCTGAAAACGAATGGAATGGAAAATAAAAAGAGCGTTTTGTTTCCCAAATGATTTTTGTATCTTTGCCGCGGATTCTTCCAATTAGAGTCCCAAACATAGTATCTCACTTAAACGTTTATAGCATGCAACTGTATAACACTTTAAGCGCAGAAGAAAGAGCTCAGCTTATCGACGAAGCGGGCCAACAAAGACTTACTTTGTCTTTCTATGCGTATGCACACATCGAAGATCCGAAAAAATTCAGAGACGATTTATTTTTAGCCTGGAACCCGTTAGGTGTTTTAGGACGTATTTATGTAGCAACAGAAGGGATTAATGCCCAGTTGTCGGTTCCTGCCGATCATTTTTACGAACTTAAAGATACCATCGAAGCCTACGATTTTATGAAAGGCATTCGTTTGAATGTAGCAGTAGAGCATGATGACCACTCGTTTTTGAAGTTGACGATCAAAGTGCGTCATAAAATCGTTGCCGACGGTTTGGACGACAGTACTTTCGATGTGACGAATAAAGGTATACATTTAAAAGCAGCTGATTTTAATGCGATGCTGGAAGATCCGAACACCATTGTAGTGGATTTTAGAAATCACTACGAAAGTGAAATCGGACATTTTGTTGGCGCCATTACGCCCGACGTAGATACGTTTAGAGAATCCTTACCAATTATAGAAGAACAACTTTCCAATCATAAAGAAGATAAAAATCTTTTGATGTACTGTACCGGTGGTATCCGTTGTGAAAAGGCGAGTGCCTTTTTCAGACACAAAGGGTTTAAAAACGTATACCAGCTGGAAGGTGGAATTATTGAATATACACGCCAGGTAAAAGCGGAAGGACTGGAAAGTAAATTTATCGGTAAAAATTTCGTATTTGACCATCGTTTAGGCGAACGTATTACGGATGATATTATTTCTCAGTGTCATCAGTGCGGAAAACCATGCGACAATCATACCAATTGTGCGAACGAAGGTTGTCACCTGTTATTTATTCAGTGTGACGACTGTAAAGCGGCTATGGAAAACTGTTGTTCATCCGAATGTCAGGAGATTACACATATGACGTTGGTAGAACAGGTGCAGTTACGTCGTGGTATCAAAAATGGGAATATGATTTTCAAAAAAGGAAAATCGGATGCCTTGAAATTTAAAAAATCGGAAACCTCTGCCGAACAACCCTTGGCTGTTGCCGTTGCGGAAAAACCAAAATCAATCCGTCAGCGTATCGCGGTAAAAAAAGTGTTAATCGGAAAAGGCGAACACTACTACCCGAAAGCACAGGTGGGACAATTTACAATCGAAAACGGAGAATTGAACCTTGGAGATGCCATCCTTATTGTTGGTCCGACTACCGGAGAACAAAGAGTAACCGTAGAAAAAATGCAGGTTAACGGAGCTGCTTCCGAAAAAGCAGTTAAAGGAGATAAAGTGACTTTTGCCTTACCGTTCCGTATTCGTTTGTCGGATAAATTGTTTAAAATCACCGAATAAATAGCGATGACAATCTCTGGAAAAATTGAACTCATGGCTCCCGCAGGGAACTTTGAGTCGCTTCAGGCTGCGTTGGATAATGGTGCCGATTCGGTGTATTTTGGAGTCGAACAATTAAATATGCGTGCCCGGTCTACGGTGAATTTTACCATCGATGATCTGCCGGAAATCGCCCGACGTTGCGAAGCCAAAAATGTTAGAACCTATCTGACGCTTAACACGATTATATACGATCACGATTTGTCGGTTGTGAAAACATTACTGACCAAAGCGAAAGAGGCAAATATAACAGCCGTGATTGCCTCCGATCAGGCGGTAATTGCCTCGGCCCGAACTCTGGGAATCGAAGTACATATTTCAACACAATTGAATGTGACCAATATCGAAACGGTAAAATTCTACAGCCTTTTTGCCGATACCATGGTATTATCCCGTGAATTGAGTTTACGTCAGGTTAAAAAAATCACCGAGCAAATCGAAAAAGAACAAATCAAAGGACCATCCGGAAATTTGGTAGAAATTGAAATATTCGGTCACGGAGCGTTATGTATGGCGGTATCGGGTAAATGTTATCTGAGCCTGCATTCGCATAACTCCTCGGCCAATCGCGGTGCGTGCAAACAAAACTGCCGAAAAAAATACACGGTTATCGATCAGGAATCCGGATTTGAGATCGAAATCGATAACGAATATATGATGTCGCCCAAAGATTTATGTACGATTGATTTCCTGGATCAGGTAATTGACTCCGGAATTCAGGTACTAAAAATTGAAGGACGCGGTCGTGCGCCGGAATATGTGGCAACCGTGATCAAGACATATCGGGAAGCGATTGATGCGTATTACGACAAAACCTATTCCAAAGAAAAAGTTGCCGAATGGATGGAAGCGTTGAATACGGTTTACAACCGCGGTTTCTGGTCGGGTTACTATTTGGGTCAGAAACTGGGAGAGTGGAGTGATAATCCGGGATCGAATGCGACACAGAAAAAAGTATATGTTGGAAAAGGCATGCATTTTTATCAAAAATCAGGTATCGGCGAATTTAAAATCGAAGCCTACGATATTAAAAAAGGAGATACGGTATTAATTACCGGACCAAGTACCGGAGCGCAGGAAATGATCATTGAAGAAATGTTCGTCAATGATACGGCAACCGATAAAGCTACTCGTGGCGACAGCTGTACGATTAAACTACCGTTCCGTATCCGTTTGTCCGATAAACTGTATAAAATTGTAGAAGCCTGATGGTAATCGTAACCTTACAGCGGAACAAATGCATCGGTTGTAATTATTGTGTCGAAATGGCGCCGGGTCAGTTTCAGATGTCGAAAAAAGACGGAAAAACGGTGTTGTTAAAAGCCGTTGATACCAAAGGATTCCACACCTTAAAATCACCGGATCATACGATAGCCGAAAACTGCGAACTGGCCGCCAAAGCCTGTCCGGTAAACATCATCACGGTAAAAGAAATCTAAAGACCGAATTACTTTATAAAAAGCCTGTTACGTTATAAAAAATGTAACAGGCTTTTAATTTTTTCATAATTTGGAGGTCGCCACCGGGAACGGTATATGAATGATGCTAAAAAATAGTATCTTTACACACAAAAACATTTTACGAACAAGTAGTGACACGGTCACGATCTATATATATTCAAAGCATATGGCATGTACAAACTGTTCCACTGGGAGCGCCAAAGACGGAACTCCTAGGGGATGTAAAAATAATGGAACCTGTGGTACCGACAGTTGTAATAAACTAACGGTTTTCGACTGGTTATCCAACATGAGCCTGCCCGGAGGCCAGGAACCATTCAACTGTGTTGAGGTTCGTTTTAAAAACGGGCGAAAAGAATTTTTTAGAAATGCGGAAAAACTAACCTTAAGTATTGGTGATATTGTTGCAACTGATGCTTCGCCGGGACATGATGTGGGAATTGTAACGCTTACGGGAGAACTGGTTAAGATCCAGATGAAGAAAAAAAATGTAGATCCCGAAGGAGAAGTAGCTAAAATTTACCGTAAGGCAACACAAAAAGATATCGATATCTGGATTGAAGCCCGCGATAAGGAAGAGCCAATGAAAGTACGCGCTCGTGAGATTGCCATCAAATTAAATCTGGAAATGAAAATTTCCGATATCGAATTCCAGGGAGACGCTTCCAAAGCGACCTTTTATTATACCGCAAACGACAGAGTCGATTTCCGACAACTGATTAAAGATTTCGCAAAAGAATTTAACACCCGTATCGAAATGAAACAGGTGGGATTCCGTCAGGAAGCAGCGCGTTTAGGCGGTGTAGGTTCGTGCGGACGCGAATTGTGTTGTTCGACCTGGTTAACCGATTTTAGAAGCGTAAATACTGCGGCGGCACGTTACCAGCAATTGTCATTAAATCCACAAAAACTGGCCGGACAATGCGGGAAACTGAAATGCTGTTTAAACTACGAATTGGATACGTATCTGGATGCTTTAAAAGATTTTCCGGAAATGGAAACCAAATTATATACCGAAAAAGGTGATGCGGTTTGTCAGAAACTGGACATCTTTAAAGGTTTAATGTGGTTTGCGTATACAAATGATTTTGCACACTGGCATGTATTACAAATCGAACAGGTAAAGGAAATCATCGCGATCAACAAACAGAAAAAGAAAGTTGCTGCAATCGAAGATTTTGCTATTGAAATCACCGAAGAAGCGGCAGAGAATAACTTCCAAAACGTAGTTGGACAAGACAGTTTAACACGTTTTGATCAACCTAAGAAAAAGAAAAGACCTAATAAAAAACGTAAACCAAACAATTCTTCAAACAATTCTTCAAAAGAAAAAAATGCTCCGAAAAAATAATTTTTTAGTTGTAGGATTACTATCGGTATTATTCTTGTCGTGCGACAAGAGTAGAGTTTTTGATGAATATCAGGAAATAGACGGATCCTGGCATAAAGGCCAGAAAGTAACGTTCGCTTTCGATCAGAACGATACGATAACCAACTATAATATGTTTGTAAACATAAGAAATAACAATAGTTATCCGTTTAATAATTTATTCCTGATTGTATCGATGTTACAGCCGGATGGTGTGACCAAAGTGGATACATTGGAATATCAGATGGCCAAAGAAGACGGAACGCTTCTGGGTGATGGTTTTTCCGATATTAAGGAAAGCAAGTTATGGTATAAAGAAAACTCCCGTTTTCCAAAAGTGGGTAAATATACCGTAAACATTCAGCAGGCGGTTCGCGAAACCGGTAAAGTATCCGGTTTGGATCAATTACAAGGTATTTCGGAAGTTGGATTTAGAATTGAAAAAGCAGAATAACTCAATAAAATGGCACAAAACAATAAAAATCAGAAAGAAGATTTTTCACCTTACGTAAAGAAATTCTGGAAATTTTTTCTTTACGCATTTGGAGGAATCATACTATTCTTCCTTTTTGCTTCATGGGGATTATTCGGAGCGATGCCGTCGTTCGACGAGCTGGAAAACCCGAATTCCAATGTGGCGACCGAAATCATTTCATCAGATGGTGAAACGATCGGTAAATTTTATTTGGAAAACAGAACCCCTATTAAATATGCCGATTTACCGGATCATTTGGTAAAAGCATTGATCGCTACCGAAGACGAACGTTTTTACGAACATTCCGGTATCGATTCCAGAGGAACACTTCGTGCTGTTTTAAGTTTTGGAGGAAGCGGTGGAGCGAGTACGCTTACACAACAGCTGGCCAAATTATTATTCCACGGGGAAGGCTCGAAATTCCTGCCGTTCCGTATTGTTCAGAAAGCGAAAGAGTGGATCATTGCCACCAAACTGGAGCGTCAGTATACCAAACAGGAAATTATCGCGATGTACCTGAACAAAGCCGATTTCGTAAATACCGCAGTAGGAATCCGTTCGGCTGCCAAAGTATATTTCGGAAAAGAACCGAAAGACTTAACGGTAGACGAAGCTGCGATGTTTGTGGGAATGCTTAAAAATCCATCCTTATTTAACCCGATCCGTCGATTGGAAAAAGTAAGAGACCGTCGTAATGTCGTATTGCGTCAGATGGAGAAAAACGATTTCCTAACCAAAGAGAAAAAAGAATATTATCAGAGCCAGCCGATCGTATTAAAATTCACACCGGAAAGTCATATCGAAGGAAAAGCAACGTATTTCAGAGAATACCTGCGTGAATTTATGAAGAAATGGGTAAAAGAAAACCCTAAAAAAGACGGTGGTGGCGAATACGATATTTATCGCGACGGATTAAAAATTTATACCACGATCGATTCCCGTATGCAGGAATATGCTGAAGAAGCGGTAGACGAGCATTTGGCGAATCTTCAGGAAGAATTTTTTATTCAGCAGAAGAAAAACGAAAACGCACCGTTTATCAATATTACATCAGAGGAAACCCGAAAAATCATCGAGCGATCGATGAAAAATTCCGAGCGTTGGCGTATTATGTCTGAAAAAGGAATTGCAGAAGATCAGATCAAAAAATCATTCGATGTCAAAACAAAAATGTCTGTATTTACCTGGAAAGGCGAAAAAGACACTATTATGACTCCGAAAGATTCTATTATCTATTACAAACACTTTTTACAAACCGGAGTAATGGCCATGGAACCACAAACCGGATATGTAAAAGTTTGGGTAGGAGGAATCAACTACAAACACTTCCAGTACGATCACGTAGGACAGGGAGCGCGTCAGGTGGGATCGACATTTAAACCGTTTGTTTACGCCACAGCGATCGAACAATTAAAAATGTCGCCATGTGATTCGATTTACGATTCACCGTTTACGATGCCAAAAGGGCGTTATGGAATTGATGCCGACTGGACGCCTAAAAACTCCAGTGGAAACTATAGAGGACTGGTAACGTTAAAATCGGCACTGGCCAACTCAATCAATACCGTTTCGGCGAAATTGATGGACAAAGTAGGACCACATGCGGTAGTAGACCTGACTAAAAAATTAGGAGTAAGTTCGAACATTCCGGAGCGTCCGGCAATTGCATTAGGAGCGGTTGAAATCACGGTAAGTGACATGGTAGCGGCCTATAGTACATTTGCCAACCAGGGTGTTTATATGAAACCACAGGTAATTACTAAAATTGAAGATAAAAACGGAGTGGTTTTATACGAATCCATTCCGGAATCAAAAGACGTATTGAGTAAAGACGTATCCTATGCGATTATCAAATTATTGGAAGGGGTAACCGAATCCGGTTCGGGAGCGCGTTTGCGTTATGGATCGGGCGGACCAACCTATAAAAGGGTAACCGGATTACCGTATGCGTTCTTAAACCCGATTGCCGGTAAAACGGGAACCAGTCAGAACAACAGTGACGGATGGTTTATCGGAATGGTACCGAACCTCGCAATGGGTGTCTGGGTTGGAAACGAAGACCGATCGGCGCACTTCAAGAGTACGCAAATGGGTCAGGGAGCAACGATGGCACTTCCAATCTGGGGATTATTCATGAAAAAATGTTATGCCGACGACAAATTGAATGTTTCGCAGAAACCATTCGAACGACCGGCCAACCTTTCGATAAAAGTAGATTGTTGGGCACCGAAAAAAGTGGTCGACAGTACGGCAGTCGAAGAGCCGACAACAGAAGAATTTGATTTCTAAATACAAAACGCCTTTTTAAAAAGGCGTTTTTTTTATATTTTTAACCAAAATTAAACAACCACGATATGATTAATAAAAAAGTAAGTAGTGTGCAGGAAGCGCTACACGATATAAAAGACGGGCAGACCATTATGTTGGGCGGTTTCGGACTTTGCGGAATTCCGGAAAACAGTATTGCCGAGTTGGTAAAAATGGATGTTACGGATCTGACTTGTATTTCCAACAATGCCGGAGTTGACGATTTCGGATTGGGATTATTATTGCAAAAACGTCAGATTAAAAAAATGATTTCTTCGTATGTAGGTGAAAATGCAGAATTCGAACGTCAGATGTTAAGTGGTGAATTGGAAGTGGAATTAACGCCACAGGGAACCCTGGCTGAAAAATGTCGTGCGGCACAAGCGGGAATCCCGGCCTTTTTTACACCGGCAGGTTATGGTACCGAAGTAGCCGAAGGGAAAGAAGTACGTGAGTTTAATGGAAAAATGCACGTGATGGAAGAGGCTTATAAAGCCGATTTTGCGATCGTTAAAGCCTGGAAAGGAGACGAAGCCGGAAACCTTATCTTTAAAGGAACGGCACGAAACTTTAACTCCTGTATGGCGGGTGCTGCAAAAATCACAATTGCTGAGGTTGAAGAATTGGTACCGGCCGGAACATTGGATCCGAACCAGATTCATATTCCGGGGATATTCGTAAAACGAATTTTCCAGGGAGAAAAATATGAAAAGAGAATCGAACAACGCACAGTAAGACAAAGACAGTAATCATGGCATTAGATAAAATTGGAATTGCAAAGAGAATTGCACAGGAGTTAAAAGACGGTTATTTTGTTAACCTTGGAATTGGAATCCCGACATTGGTAGCCAACTATATCCCACAGGGAATTAGTGTGGAATTCCAAAGTGAAAACGGAGTTTTGGGTATGGGACCCTTTCCGTTTGAAGGAGATGAAGATGCCGATGTGATCAACGCTGGAAAACAAACCATCACTACATTGCCGGGAGCTTCTTTTTTTGATTCGGCTACAAGTTTCGGAATGATCCGTGGACAACACGTAGATTTAACGATTCTGGGTGCGATGGAAGTATCGGAAAACGGTAATATCGCCAACTGGAAAATTCCGGGGAAAATGGTAAAAGGTATGGGTGGTGCTATGGATTTGGTAGCGTCGGCCGAAAATATTATCGTTGCCATGATGCACGTAAACAAAGCCGGAGAATCTAAAATCTTAAAAGAATGTACGCTACCGCTAACGGGCGTAAAATGCGTGAAAAAAGTAGTAACCGAGTTGGCTGTTATGGAAATCACACCAAACGGATTTAAGCTATTGGAAAGAGCACCGGGCGTAACGGTTGAGGAAATTATCAAGGCTACGGAAGCAAATCTTATTATTGACGGGGATATTCCGGAAATGAAAATCGATTAATACGAAGCCGTATTTTATAAAAAAGCCTGTTCGATTTATTGAACAGGCTTTTTATTTTGATACTGATAAAAACACCTGACAGGTTTCAAAAACCTGTCAGGTGTAAAATTATTTTATAACGTTAATTACCTTTTGGAATAGCGGCAATCAGTTTTTTGGTATATTCTTTTTGCGGATGGGCATAAAGCGCGTCAGCATCGCCGATTTCTTCGATTTTTCCTTTATTCATTACCAACACCTGATCCGACATATATTTAACGACGGCCAGATCGTGGGAAATAAAAATATAGGTAAAGCCGAAATTTTCTTTTAATTCATTGAGCAGATTTAAAACCTGCGCCTGAACGGAAATGTCGAGTGCCGAAACCGATTCGTCACAAACAATAATTTTAGGTTGTAAAGCGATCGTACGCGCAATTCCGATCCGTTGCCGTTGACCACCGGAAAATTCATGCGGATAACGGTTAAAATAATCTTCTCCTAAACCAACTCTTTCCAGTAATTCGATTGTTTTTTGTTTGCGTTCGGCATCGTTTTTATATAAGTCGTGTACTTTCATAGGTTCCATTATCGCCTTTCCAACCGGAATCCGGGGATTTAACGAAGAATACGGATCCTGAAAAATAATCTGAATTTCTTTTCGAAGCGTACGGATTTCGGTAGCCGAAAGTTTTGTAATATCTTTTCCTTTATATAAAATATGACCGGCTGTGGCTTTGTCCAACTGCAAAATAGCATTTCCCAACGTGGATTTTCCGCAACCGCTTTCGCCTACAAGACCTAAGGTTTCGCCTTCATAAATTTTAAAACTAACATCGTCGACGGCTTTAAAGGTTGTTTTTTTACCAAATAAACCGGCTGTCGAGAAATATTCTTTTTCTACGTTCTGCACTTCCAAAATCGGTGTTTGGGCATACATTTTTTTATGATTTTCGGCTCGGTCTTCAGCAGTAATAACAGTTGTGTCGATCGTATCGTTTAAAAAATCCTGAATCGTAGGCAATCGTTTGGCGCGGTATTCCAAAGAAGGACGCGACGCAATCAACGCTTTGGTATAATTGTGCTGTGGGTTTTTAAAAATCTGCTGTGCTTCGCCCTGTTCTACAATTTCGCCTTTATACATTACCAATACGCGATTGGCAATATCGGAAACCAGCGACAAATCGTGTGAGATAAAAATAATACTCATTCGGGTTTGTTGCTGCAGTTCTTTTAAAAGCTGGATGATTTCTTTTTGTACCGTCACATCCAGTGCCGTAGTAGGCTCGTCGGCAATTAAAATTTTCGGTTTGCAGGCAATCGCCATGGCGATCATCACACGCTGTTTTTGTCCGCCCGAAATCTGGTGCGGGTATTTCGTATAGATAACCTCAGGATTGGGTAATTTCACCTTTTCAAATAGTGAAAGGACTTCCTGTCGGATTTCTTTTTGAGATAAATGGGTATGTTGTGCCAGGATTTCGGCCACTTGCGGACCACATTTCAGCGATGGATTCAACGAACTCATCGGCTCCTGGAAAATCATGGCAATATCGTTTCCTTTTAATTTTTGCCATTCTTTTTCGGATAAAGCAGCGATATTTTTACCGTCCAGTATAATTTCACCTTCGCTAACCTTTGAAATCGCCTTGGGTAAAAGTCCCATAATGGCCAGTGAGGTTACCGATTTTCCGGATCCGGATTCGCCAACAATGCCCAGAATTTCATTTTCATACAGGTCAAACCGGCTGTTTTTGACAATAGGTGTCCAGTTTCCTTCTTTGCGGAACGAAACCGTTACATTTTGTAGTTGTAAAAGAGGCGCTTTCATTAGTGCAAATGTAGTTAAACAAAGACGATTTCGTCTTCCACCAGTAAATCTTCCCGGCGAAAACGCAACAGGATCTGCGCTACGGCAATGACGTCTTTTTCGCAATAGCGAATAATCCGGTCGATATCTTTTTCGACATGATACACATGGCCTACCTGACTACCGTCGATGTCATCTTTTGGTGACGGAATACCCAGAATGTTCGTGAGTAGTTTTAAAGATGTAAAATGTTTAAAATCGCCAAATTTCCATAATTCCATCGTGTCCAGATGTGGTACTTCCCACGGTTTTTTTCCGAAAAGATTCAGTTTGGGAGGAATCGATATCCCATTGATAACCATTCGGCGGGCGATAAACGGAAAATCGAATTCCTTGGCATTATGACCGCAGAGTATATGTTGCGGCTGGTTAAAATGATTTGCCAGCAAATTGCTAAAATCTTTTAAGATTTTGATTTCCTCGCCAAAAAAGGACGTTACCCTAAAATGGCGGATGTCGTTGCGAAAGGTAAAATAACCCACCGATATACAGATTATTTTTCCGAACTCGGCCCAGATTCCGGCACGTTCGTAAAATTCTTCCGGAGTAAAATCGTCCTTACGCTGGTATTGTGTTTTCAGACTGTACAGTTCCTGTTTGGTTTCATCCAAGGCGTTAAAGTTTTCTTCTTCAGGAACGGTTTCAATATCCAGAAAAAGAATGTTTTCCAATCTGATTTTTTCTAACATGGCTTATAGTGTATTCTGTTATTTTCTTTTTTCAAGCATTTTATAGGCTTCGCCCACATAGACATAAAAATCGTTGCTATGCGGATCGGTTTCGGTTTGCAGGCCTTTTAGATGCCCCAGACGGACAATAATAACATTGTCTTCCGGAACAACGATAACGAATTGTCCCAAATGGCCTCTCATATAGTACATTTTTTTACCAAGATAATTATGCAACCACCATCCATAGCCATATTCCGGTGATTCCGGAAAACGCGGTGTAATCGATTTGGCTACAAAAGTACTATCCAGCAATTGTTTGCCGTTCCACTTTCCGTTTTGTTGGTACAATTTTCCGAAACGGGCAAAATCTCGGGCATTGCTGGCAATACAACAATAGGCTTTTTCAATTCCGTCGGGTGCATGATCCAATTGCCATAAGGCTTCATTTTCGGCCCCCATGGGTTGCCAGAAATTTTTAGACATATAATCCGATAGGTATTCTCCGGTGGCTTTTTCGATAACCATTGCGAGTAACTCGGTCGCACCACTCAGGTATTTAAAGCTTTTTCCGGGCGCTTCGTTTACTTCCAGTCCTAAGATGACCTTTTTCAGATCGTTGTCAAAATAAGCGCGGGTTACAATGGAAAACGGACTGTAATAATGTTCGTCCCAGCTTAAGCCGGAAGCCATAGACGACAAATCGCCTACCGTTACGTCTTTGGCATATTTTCCTTTTAATTCCGGGAAGAAGTCGGATACTTTCTGATCAAGACTTTTAATTTTTCCGTCCATGATGGCTTTCCCCAAACAGGCCGAAACGATACTCTTAGCCATCGAAAAAGAATTGGATTTGGAATCTTTTCCGTAACCGTCGAAATAACTTTCGTGCCAGATACTGTCATTTTTGATGATCAGATAGGCAACGGTTTGAAGTTCCTTATGGGTTTTGTTGAGTGTTTCCGTAGCGGGAACGCTGTTATAATCTTTGGCGATTGCCCACGGTTGTGCGGTTCCTTTTTTGATTTCGCGGTTTGGAAATTCCTTATAATCGTCCAGAAAAGCAGTGGTATACCCTTTAAAATAAATAGTCCTGACCGCGCGAAGTAAATAATCGACATCGAAAATATACATCAGGATAATGATACCGGTAAGGAGGATTAAAAACCACAGCAGGAATTTTTTCAGAAACTTCATAAGCACGGAATTTGTAACGTATCTTACGAATTTAAGGAAATTATCGGATTTTTTTCGGTTTCGGAAGGATTTAAAAAAGGCTTTCCTGTTTTACGGGATTTTCGTGTTCCAATAGCCATTGTTTCCGCCATAATCCGCCGGCATAACCGGTTAGCGAACCATCGGAACCAATTACCCTGTGACAGGGAACGACAATCCAAATCGGATTTTTACCATTGGCAGCGGCCACCGCCCGAATGGCTTTTACATCGCCCAGTTTTTTAGATAATTCGAGATAGGACATGGTTTTTCCGTAGGGGATTTCCAAAAGTGCCTGCCATACTTTTTGCTGGAAATCGGTTCCCTTTGGATTGAGTGTAAAGGTGAACGCTTTTCGTTGTCCGTCGAAATATTCGTTTAGCTGGGAAACGACTTCCTGAAAATGCTCCGGAATACTTTCGGAAATCAATCCGTCCTGATGCACGGATATAACGGAAATACCGTTTGCATCGCCTTCTATTTTTGCGATTCCAAGGGGTGTATTTATAAAAATAGTGTCCATAGCGTAAAGGTACCGGTTTCGTTTTTGGCTTGCAAATCAAAAGTTTGCACAAAAAAACCGGTTTTACAACCGGCATTTTCTAATATTATTTCGCGTGACTTAAAATATAGGCTTCCAAAGCCACCAATTCTTCTTCGGGAAGGTTTTTGGTAATGGCAAAATTGGTTTTCATCACCGAATATTGCGACGGATCGACAATGGGATCTCCTTTTTCTTTTAGGAAATCGACGATACTGGCACCTTTTTCTTTATAGATTTTGGCGATTTCGGCAATACTGGGGCCAATCACTTTCTGATCGGGTTTATGACAGGAATAACACATTCCTTTACCATCGAAAACCTCTTGTCCTAATTCCAGTGTTAACTGGGCTTGTGTTTTTTTAACTTCGGGATAAAGGCTTTCTTTTTTTTCTTCTTTTTTGTTGCAAGAAGCTAAAAGTGCCATGCAACCCAGGATAAGTATACTTTTTTTCATGGGATTACTGCATTAATTTTGCGGCTTCTTTGGCAAAATAGGTCGAAATAATATTGGCTCCGGCTCTTTTGATGCAATGTAACTGCTCCATCATGATTTTATCGTGATCCAACCACCCTTTTTCGGCAGCGGCTTTGACCATGGCATATTCTCCGGATACCTGGTATACGGCAACCGGTACGTTTACGGTGTCTTTTATTTCCCGAACAATGTCAAGATAGGCAATTCCGGGTTTTACCATTACGATATCGGCACCTTCTTCCACATCGTGTAAAGCTTCTTTAATGGCCTCGATACGGTTGGCATAGTCCATCTGGTAGGTTTTTTTATCCCCAAATCCAGGTGCGCTATCCAAGGCATCGCGGAAAGGTCCGTAGAAAGAAGAGGCATATTTGGCGCTGTAACTCATAATTCCCACATCGTGGAAACCGCTTTCTTCCAGTGCTTTACGAATTGCCAGTACGCGACCGTCCATCATATCGCTTGGCGCAACAAAATCGGCACCGGCTTCGGCATGGCTCACGCTCATACGGGTAAGCGCATCCACAGTGGCATCGTTTAGGATTTGTCCGTTTTCGACAATTCCGTCATGTCCGTAGATGGAATAGGGATCCAGTGCTACATCGGGCATTACAATCATTCCCGGAACGGCATCTTTAATAGCGCGGATCGTTTGTTGCATCAGTCCGTCTTTATTCCAGGCTTCCTTACCGGTATTGTCTTTTAAGTTATCGCTCACTTTTACATAGATATTGACCGCTTTAATACCCAGATCCCATAATTCTTTTACTTCTTTAACGGTTAGATCCAGCGAACGACGGTAGATACCCGGCATTGAAGGAATTTCGATACTAACGTCTTTTCCTTCTGCCACAAACATCGGGAACATAAAATCAGTAGGGCTTAATGAGGTTTCGCGAACTAACGAACGGATAGCGTCATTGGTTCTGAGGCGTCTATTTCGGTGTAATGGAAACATAATAACGTGTTTTTAGTGTGTCGCAAATTTAGGTATTTAAAACGGCATTTGCGATTTCGGTCATTGCATTAGAATAAGTTTAACACAGGCGCAAAAAAAAGAGCCTCAATCGAGGCTCTTAGTGTTTTAATTCGGTCTTGTGGGGTGAGTGGTCGGACACAGTAAGGAGTAAATTCCGCTTCGGTCCGGATCGGTAATATCGTTTCCGTTTCCGCCTCTTATTTTAGAACAGTCGTTTTTTGATAGTTCAACAATTGATGTTTTTTTGAACGCAAGTAAATTGTTTTTTGTAGTTTTCATGATGTGTGGGTTTTTATTGGTTGATTCAAAACTAGACCTAAATACCTGATAATCAAAGTGAAGTGTGCCTAAATTTATAAAAAAAATACCGTTTTTTAATTTTGTAAACATTTGTGAATCAGTTTGTTATAAATAAATTTTTCTTAATAAAAAAATGTTATTTTTGTTATACAAAAACCTGTTAAAATATGTTGCTTTCCCTACTAAAAAGAGTTTTTCTTTGTGCATTTCTATTGAGTTTTCAATTGATTTCAGCAACAGATACAAAGAATCAGTTAAAAGATTCTATTCAAAAACATATTTACAGCAATCCGGCGCTGGCCAAAAAATACATTCATCGCTACCTGTCGATTAGCGAAAAGCAAAAAGAAGACAACGATGTGATCATCGCCTATAATTATTTAGGATATGTATGTATGACGTTATCGGAAACCGATAGCGCTTTTTATTTTTGTGACAAAGCGATTATCAAGGCCTACGGGGCGAATAATCAGAATCTGGTTTTACGCGCCAAAATCAACAAGGCAAGTTTACTCTACCAGACGTATAATTTTGAGCAGGCTTTATTGTTGTATAACGAAGCACTTCAACTGGCTAATAAATTAAAAGATTCCTATAGTGTTCGGAGCATCAGTATTAGTATTGCGAATATCAAATACGAAATCGGAAAACACAGTGAAGCCCTGGCGGTTTTTAAAAAATATCTGAATAACAGTGATGTTTCCAATTCGGAGCGTGCGTCTCTCGAACTGAAGATAGCCAAGACTTATCTGAAAATGAACCAACCGGATTCGTCGCTGATCTATATAAAAAAGGGGTTGAGTTATTGTAAAGAGGCGAATGATAAAGAACTGGAAGTGTATTTTCTGAATGTAAAAGGATTAAGTTTTTTAAAGAAAAAAGACTATAAGGATACCGAAGCGATATTGAATGAGGCCTTACAAAAAGCGATTAAAATCAAAAACAAACGGATTGAAGCTACGGTAATGCTGAGTCAGGCGGGTTTAATGAGCGAACAGCAGCAGTATAATAAATCGAATCAGGTATTAAAGGCAGGATTAACCAAGCAGGATAAATCGGAATTTGCTCCGGAGGAACTTACGGATTATTACAAATTGCTGGCCGAGAACTACAAAGCGGTGGATAGCATTGGGCAATCCAACTTTTATTATCAGAAGTTTATCGATGAAAATTCCAAAAAATCAACAAAAAAAATCGGAACACTGGAAGATTTGCATAAAATCGACATCGAAAAGATCGATCAGGAAAAGACGGATGAGGTAAAACAAAAAAACATCCTGATCGTTGCGGTTTTATTGTTAATTGGATTTTTAGGCTTTTTCTACTTCCGAAGTAAGAGAAACGCAAGGGTTAATCAGGAGAAATTTGAGATCCTGATTGGGAAGATCAACGATTTTGAAGCTAAAAAACTATTAGAAGAGCAGGAAAAGACAACAAAGAGTACGGCAAAAGAAGATATCCTTGAAAGTCAGCTGATCCCGAACATCACCATTAGCAAAGAAGAAGACATAATAGAAGCGGATGAGCCTATAGAAACAGAAGAACTTCAGGAAGAACCGCTTCAAACGCATGAAACTTTTGATACAGAAACCGAAACGGTCATTCATCAGGATGTAGTTCCTACCGATGCTACCTTTATCATTAAGGATGAACGGGTTAATGATATTCTGGAGAAGCTGGAAAAACTCCAGGAAAAGAAATATTTCCTCCGACAGGACTGTACGCTGCATAATGTGGCTAAAAAATTAAAAACCAATACGGCCTATCTGTCCAAAATTGTGAATAATGAGCTTGGAAAAAGCTTTAGTACCTATATTAATGAGCTACGAATTAACTATGTGATATTGGAATTAAAAAACAATTCGAAGCTGCGGGCTTACTCGGTAAATTCGATTGCGGATGAGATTGGATATAAAAGTTCCGACTCTTTTACCAAATATTTTAAGGCCGCAACGGGTATTACACCGTCGATTTACATCAAAAAAATAGAAGAAATGAAACATAAAGAAGAAAGTGTATTATAAAATAATATTATTTATAATAAGCTGACAATTAGTGTTTTAAACCTTTAAATGATGCCTGTTTTTTTATAAAAATAGGCATTGTTCGTTTGTGGGAGAAAAAAAAACGACTTTACTTTGTCCTGTTGATGAATGAGAAATGAAATGATTTAATCAAAACATTTTAAAAACATTAACGGATGGGTTTTTAGGTAGCGAAAGTATTTTTAATATGAGTAGCTACTCAAAAAACACAAAAAGCATAAAAAAATAAAACAGAGCGTGGAAGGCCCTGTTTTATAGAATGAATTACAAAACGAAATCCAACAAATTATAGGTTGGAGTATCTTTACAAAGATAACTTTTTATTTATTAAAGCCAAGCTTTGATACAAAAAGTTCCCACCTTTTTAGAGACTCACTCACTCCCTTCTTTCGTTGGTAAATTTTAAGCCCTTATTGGGTAAAATGGTCAGGATCCGACTTGTATCGGTTCCGTATAAACCGAATTTATTCAGGCCTTATGGTGCTGTTCGAATGGTTGCAACAAAACCTACGTATGCCCATTACAAACTGAAAATTAATGGCGTTCCAGGAATGAAAATGATTTCATTTCAATGGATGTAAAAGCAGAAAATTTAAAATGAACCATGAAAACGAAAAAAATGATCAACCCGTCGCGATTTAAAAAGCACACCATCGTCGAATTGAACGACGAAGCGGTACAAGAATCCCGATTTTATGCTTCGGTGAAGCGATTTTTTAGGGCTGTAATCCGATTTTTTACAGCAAAGCCTCAAAAAAAGCAATAGCCGGCTGATCAGATTCCTCGTGGTTATGATTGTATTCAAAAAATATTTTGAACAGGATATCTATTAACTAAATAAAACGAGAATTATGAAAAATCAAAGAACTGACTTGCTGTTCTTCTACAAAAGTTCCCTGGTTGAACTCAATGGAGGAGAATTAAAGAAAATCAACGGTGGCGGTGGTACAGACGTACTGCTAACAAACAATCCATTGAGCTGCACGTTTTGTGTGAACTCAAGTAAAGGACACTATACCACCGAATTCAACCCGATGGTAGGACCACTATAGTGGATTTTGGATGCCAAAAAAGCAAATTTTAACCAATTTTAATAACTCTTACACATTTTAAATCATGAAAAAAGAAAACAAAAGCGTACTTACTTTTAAGAAAAGTTCAGTAGCAGAATTAGATCCATCAGCAATGCGTAACGTAGTAGGTGGCGGAACAACAATCGTTGAAGAGCAAACAACCATCATTTGTGGTGACTGTATTCCGGTTCCGGGACCTATCAGAACAATAATTAAAGCACAGTTCTAATTAGCACTTTTAAAGAGGAAAAACCGCGCTAACCGGTTGTAATACTGCCCTGACAGCGGTTTTTCCTTCAAAAAAACATTAAAAAACACTAAAAACATAATCTTATGAAAACGACAAAACACAACAATCGTCTTGACTTTGCAAAAAATGCAATCGTAGAATTGAACGACAACCAGTTACAAAGCGTAAACGGCGGATCGATGGATGCCATCATCAATTATATTGGTGATAAGATTAAAGATATGATGAAACCTCAAGTATAAAAAACAATCTTATGAAAACGACAAAACACAA
>NZ_JASLCE010000066.1 GCF_030146175.1 Flavobacterium sp.
TTTCTTCAAAAACATTGTTCAAATAATATGACAATCGAAATTGCTCTAGCTTCCTCAAATTATCAACATTGAAATCTTTATTTAAAAAAGTTTGAATCCTTTTTATAAGTAAAAGTAAAATTTCATGATTATTCCAACTATGCCAAACAACCGAAGATTCAATTTTATCTGTCGATTCATCAGAGGTCCTAACCAAATAATAAACATCTGATCTTAGTGAAATTCTAAAATGAAGACCTTCATTATCATTACTCATATCCCGAACCGCATTTAACAATGCAGAAATACGTGTAATATCTTCTTTTTTACTTTGCCATCCTCTGTCTAAATCATCAATATAAATTATAATTTTTTTATTCTTTAGAAAATTGCTAACTAAAGCTTTTTTTGAGGATTCTAAATCTACATATTCATCCAAAAATTTTTTAGATGTTTCAGTAATGAATGACATAAATTTACCCGAATAGCCCTTTAATTTATCCAAAAAACCTGGATCTGCACTGATACCGTAAGAATTCATAACTTTTTGAGCAATAATAATTTGAAGGCCTCTTTTCCAATCTCTAATTATTTGATGGAAATCTTGCGAGTTATATGCTAAATCAGCAATATCATCTGGTTTTACAAGAATAGGTAATCTACCTTTTGTTAAATCTTCATTCATTGCTATTTTAAATAAAGCAGATTTTCCTATACCCTTATGACCAACCAAAATACGAAGAGGTAAATCAGCAACTACCTTATCATGAGTATTACTCTTAAAATAATATGATTGTAATCTTTCAAAAGTTTCATCTTCAGCCGCTTCAGAACCAAATAATTTATTAATATTTTCTTCTGTAAATTCTATTTCCATATTTATTCTGTTTGTTGGTTATTATTCATAAATACCTTGTAAAGCATTACCAATAAAGTTAACACTAATATTTAATATTAAATATAACTTTTTTAAAACAAAAAACTATTAATTTACAAAAAATTCACTTCACCCCATTCATAATTTCTATTGCTTTCATCATTTCCGGAAGTTTATAACGAAAAGCCGGTCCGGATACGCATAGCACCGCCACTACTCTATTGTTTTGGTAATACGGAATCGCGGCACAGTTTAAATCCGGTTCATATTCTTCCAGATCCAAAGCATAGCCATTTTTTAAAATTTCGCTTAATTCCGCTTGTAACTTCTTTTGTACTGGTTCGTCCAAATTTTTAAGCAGCGTATTTTGCAAGTGTTCCGAATGCGCCATAAATACTTTTCCGATCGCTGTTCGGGTCATTTCATAGTCTTTGTTGAGTTCCAAGGAGATTTTAACCGACCGGTCGGGTTCCGAAATCAGTTCGTGACGGAAATAGGTTCCCATTTGTACCGATAAATATGAGGTTTCATTGGTCAGTTCGGTGATTTTTTCCAGCGTGGGACGCAAGGTGTTTTTTAAAACCGATACCGATACCGGCGGCGGATAAATACATTGCATTTTGGTCGTTACCCGGTACCGCGGACTCAATTCGTCCTGTTCCACATAACCCAGGTCTTTTAGCGTATGTAATAAATTATGCACCGTCGTGTTCTGTAATTCCAGTGCGTTGGCGATATCGTTGAGGCGTACCAGGTTTCCGTTTTGCGTGATATATTCCAATATATCGAAGGCTCTTTTTACCGACTGTATCATAAAATTCAATAATAATGAATAAAAAGGCTTTTTAAATTTTAATTAACCTTAAAGTTTCAAAATTAGCGGATTTTTGCGCCCAAAACAACTAATTTTTTATATGCAAAAAGGACTTATTGCTCTGGCTATCGGAGCTTTTACCATTGGAATGACGGAATTTGTAATGATGGGAATCCTGCCCGATCTGGCGGCTTCGCTTAAAATTTCAATTCCGGAAGCCGGTCATTTTATCTCAGCCTACGCGTTGGGTGTGGTGGTTGGCGCTCCGTTTTTAACGATTTTTCTTCAAAATAAACCGCCTAAAACGGCTTTGATCATACTTGCCGCATGGATTATGGTTTTTAATAGCTTATCGGCCGTAGCCAACGATTATTGGTCCTTATTGATTTTGCGATTTTTATCCGGTTTACCGCACGGAACGTTTTTTGGAATCGGTGCCGTTGTTGCCGGAAAACTGGCTAAAGAAGGAAAAACAGCTCAGGCTATCGCGGTGATGTTTTCGGGGCTGACAATAGCCAATGTAATCGGTGTTCCGTTGGGAACCTATATTGGCCACTATATCGACTGGCGGATTACATTTTGTATCGTCGGTGTGATCGGGTTGCTAACGATTGTGAGTATCATCTATTGGCTTCCAAAATTTCAGGCCAATGAGAATTCGAGCTTTAAAAAGGATCTGGCTATTTTTAAACGTGTCGATTTATGGCTTGTATTGGCCATTGCGATTATCGGTACCGGTGGCTTTTTTAGCTGGTATAGTTATATTGCGCCCTTGTTTACCGAAGTGTCCAAATTCGATGCCGGTGCGGTTACGTATTTGATGGTCGTAGCCGGATTGGGAATGACATTCGGGAATTTTCTGGGTGGAAAATTATCGGATACCTATTCGCCTCTTATGGCTACCATCGGTTTACTAATCGGAATGTGTATCGTTTTGATGTTGCTTACTTTTGTAGCCGATAATCAGATTACGGTAACGATTATGACATTTGTGATTGGTGCGGTGGCTTTTGCGATCGTAGCACCAGTTCAGATTATGATGATGCAATCGGCAAAAGGAGCCGAAATCTTGGGATCGTCCATCAGTCCGGCGGCGATGAATGCCGGAAATGCCTTAGGGGCTTATCTGGCTGGTATTCCACTAACGATGGGTTATGGCTATACGTCACCGGATTGGGTCGGCTTTGCGCTGGCTTTTGTCGGGATTTTAATCGCGTTGGCTTTATTTTTCCACCGAAAACAAAAAGAAACTACTTTAATTACATGTAAAGCATAACAATATGGAACAATTAAAAGGAAAAACGGCTCTGATTACCGGAGCGGGAAAAGGATTAGGAAAAGCGGTGGCATTCGCATTGGCTGCCGAAGGGGTTAATTTGGCGTTAGTATCGCGAACTGAATCGGATTTAGCCGATCTAAAAACGGCTATTCAAAAGGAATATCCTAACGTTACTATCGAGTTTGAAACGGCAGATGTGGCCGATTTTAATTCGGTTACCACGGCTATTACAAATCTAAAAGCTAAAATTGGTGCTATTGACATTTTGATCAATAATGCAGGTATCGGAAAATTCGCCAAGTTTATGGATTATGAAGTAAGCGAATGGGAAAACATTATTAAAGTAAACCTTTTAGGTGCTTATTATGTAATCCGTGCCGTATTGCCGGAAATGTTGGAACGTCAAACTGGTGATATTATTAACGTGGCTTCTAGTGCTGGACAGCGTGGTTCTGCGTTGACAAGTGCGTATAGTGCGTCGAAATTCGGACTAAACGGTTTGTCGGAAGCGTTGATGCAGGAGGTTCGTAAATCGAATATCCGGGTGTTTACAATGAATCCGAGTACAATTGCAACCGATTTATCGGTAAACCTAAACCTGACGGACGGTAATCTGGAAAGTGTACTACAGCCGGAAGATTTCGCAGAAGTATTGGTTTCACAATTAAAATTAAACCGTAGGGCTTTTGTAAAAGACGTAAGCCTTTGGTCAACAAATCCATAGTAAAACCTACTATATATAACCTACGCTAATGTAAAAATCCTGTAATTCGTTACAGGATTTTTTTATGATAACCGATTAAAGCTGTTGTTATAGAGTGACCCAATCATTAGGGATAATAATTCTTTTTTAACCATAAACTAACCTTTACTAAGGCAATCAACACCGGAACTTCAACCAAAGGACCGATAACCCCTACAAAGGCCTGTGGCGAATGAACTCCAAAGACAGCTATGCTAATCGCAATGGCCAGTTCGAAGTTATTTCCCGAAGCCGTAAAAGCTATTGCTGCATTTTGGCTATACGGTATCTTTAGTTTTTTACTGATGCTAAAACTTAACATAAACATCAATACAAAATATACGGTTAGCGGTATTGCTATTGTAATAACATCAGCCGGTAATTCCAGTATTTTTGCTCCATTCAGACTAAACATCACAACAATAGTAAACAATAATGCATATAAGGTTACCGGTGCGATACGGGGAATAAATTTTCGGTTATACCAATGGATCCCTTTAAATTTGATCAACCAATATCGACTTAAAAAGCCCGCTAAAAACGGCACTCCGAGGTACAACAAAACACTCTGCATCACATCGTCCATCGCAACGGTCATACTAAAGTTGGCCAATCCTAGTTTTTCGGGTAATACTGTAATAAACAACCAAACAAAGAAACCATACATCAGTATCTGAAAAATACTGTTTAAAGCAACCAATAAAGCCGCATATTCATTGTTCCCTTTGGCCAGATCGTTCCATACCAGAACCATAGCGATACATCGGGCCAGTCCGATTAATATCAAACCGCTCCTATATTCGGGTTCGTCAGCCAGAAACAAAATGGCAATTACAAACATTAAAAGCGGTCCTACAACCCAGTTGAGCAATAATGATATACCAATCACTTTTCTGTTTTTAAGAGCCATCGGTAATAGCGAATAATCCACTTTTGCTAATGGCGGATACAACATCAACAATAAACCGATAGCAAGCGGAATATTGGTGGCTCCTACGGATAATGTACTGATAGCATTCGGGATAGCCGGAATAAAATGTCCTAGACCTATCCCAATGGCCATTGCAAAAAAGATTAATACCGTAAGATTACGATCTGTAAATTTTAATTCGGATCGCATATCAGGTTAATTTTATCATTGAAAAAACATATAGCATTTCGGTCGCAATCTGTAAACTACGGCTGGCATATACGACCGATTGTTCCGGTGTGGAATCCGAAAATCCGGGATCTTCATAAGTAATCGCAATTCTCTTTTCGGCACCAGCTATAAACGGGCAACCGCCATCGGCTTCCGAACAGGTCATAACGGCTCCAAATTCCGATACCGGATTATAGAAATGATCGTATTTTTTTGAAAAACCAATTACCGGAAATGCCGTATCACTATATTTTATTGCGTATACGGAATTGTTTTCTTCCGAAATCATGATAGTGTTAAATCCCTGGTTCGACAACGTTTCGATTACTTTTGGAAATACGGCTGTTACTTCTGTTCCACCCGAATAACAGTATACATTGGAAATCCCATACCGGGAAGCTGCAACTTGAGCCCATACCTGCGAAAAAATACTTCTACGGGAATTATGCGTGCAGATAAAGATGAGGTTGACGGCCTGTTTATCGGTTACTTTTTGCTGTATATAGTCGATTAAAGGTTGTAAAACGGTTTTGCGTTCCCGACTAATGGTTTGTTCCTGTTCCAAAAGTCGGATGGTATCGGTTAGTATTGGATAGCGATTCATAATTTTCTAATTGCATCCGGAATCCGACGAACAGCAGGATTTTTTCTGTGCATTTTGATCATCCTGCAAACCGCAAGCATCATCTGCCAGACAAGCGGTTTGTTTATTTTTTAAGATAAAATGCCTGCCGTCAAAATCCAAATCATATTTTCCGATGGTTTCCGATTGGTATTCCACTTCGATAGTAGTATCCGTAATACCCAGTTTCTCTTCCGATAGCTGAATGATATGCAACAATTTTGCAGGCTTCAAGCGGTGTTCATAATCATCGGCGTCCCATAACTGAAAATTGATCACGTTTTCATTTCGAATTGTTCCACCACAATCTATAAAGTGACGGGTTATCTTTCCTACTTCAGTAACATGGAAATGTTCCGGTACAAAAGTTCCGTTTTCGAGCTGGAATACCACTGTATCCAGGCTTGGCAAAATGTTTTTGATTTCTGATAGTTTCATAATATGGAATTTATAATAATATATTTAAAATGTAATATTGCAATATAACGATTATAAAAAGTAAAAAAATGCCTAACAGCATTTGTCTACCGTTACATCTTGATTGAAAAAAAGCGCTAGTTCCCCTTTGATTAGTTCCCATACATTTTCATCGATACAATAGCAAACCGATTTTCCTTCGATAGTGCCTTTGATAATACCAATATTTTTCAACTCCTTTAAATGCTGGGAAATCGTTGCCTGTGCCAAACCTAATTCGGATACCAGATCATTACAGATACAGGCTTTCTGATTAATAATATGGTTTAGTATCGCAATTCGGGCCGGATGTCCCAAAACTTTAAAGATGGTAGCCAATCGGTTTTGATTATCGGTAAATATTTCTGTTTTTGTTATTCCCATGGTGGTATATTATATTATCGCAATATTACGATATTAAATTGAATTCGCAATGATTTTTTTTTTACCATATACCATAAAATCTAAATATTGCGCTTTACCTTTACATCACTTTTCAAAATACATCCTTTTAAAATGCACTTTTTAATTTTTAGTATACTTTGCAGCGTATCCGTCGGAATCCTTTTTAAAATAGCCAAGCGCTATACGGTTTCGTTTCAGCAAATGATCAATTATAATTATATCGTAGCCATCATTTTATGTTATGTGGCGTATCAGCCCGATACCACTACAATTACATCCAACGCACCGTGGTCGTTATACGGTATACTAGCGCTATTATTGCCTACGGTTTTTCTGGTTTTGGCAGCATCGGTTCGCCATATCGGAATTGTAAAAACCGACATCGCACAGCGATTTTCGCTAATCATTTCAATCCTAGCGGCTTTTCTGGTTTTTAACGAAACAATTAGTCCGATAAAATGGATCGGTCTGGCGATTGGTTTTACGGCTATTTTTTTGGTTTTATACCGAAATGAAACCACGACAAGCGAAAAAAATAATTGGTGGTATCCGATAATCGTGTTGTTGGGATTCGGAATTATTGATGTTTGTTTTAAACTAATCGCTGCTTATACCGAAATTCCGTATACAACTTCGCTGTTTATGGTTTTCTGTGGCGCATTGGTGGTTTCAACGGCAATTACATTGTATACCCTTTTGGTCAAAAAAGAAAAAGTAAACGGGAAAAGTGTACTATTTGGTTTGGCTCTGGGAGTACTTAACTTTGGGAATATTTTGTTTTACCTAAAAGCGCACAAAGCCTTACACGACAACCCTTCAACGGTTTTTGCTTCTATGAATTTCGGAGTAATCCTGTTGGGAACATTGGCCGGAACATTAGTCTTTAAAGAAAAAATCAGCCGACTTAATGCTATCGGGATTTTCCTGGCTTTTCTGGCCATTATCGTGATCACGGCTTCACAATTGTATACACTTTAACGCTATTTTATATTTTGAAGTTCTATAAAATTTAGTATTTTTAAGAATTAATTCCCGATCATGAAAAACCCCATTGCAGAAAGAATAGCGGATTTTTTAAAACACTATCCCCCTTTTACCAGTTTAACTTACCAGGAATTAGTGGCTATTTCCGAACATATCAGTGTTAAATATCTGGAAAAACACCAGATCCTTTTTAAAGTGGGCGATGCTACCCATAGTGATTTTTATGTGGTTGCAAACGGTGCAATCGGGCTATCGGTTATTTCCGATGCGGAAGAATTCCTGATCGATAAATGCGATGAGGGCGATATTCTGGGATTGCGTCCTTTTTTTGCTAAAAACAATTACCTGATGACGGCAAAAGCCCGTGAGGAAAGTATCGTATATGCGATTCCAATAGCGGTTTTTCAGCCCTATGTGGCTAATAATACAAATGTGCAGAATTTCCTGCTGGAAAGTTTTGCCTCCAATACGCGTAATCCGTATGACAAGGATCACCGCGGAAAATTAATTTCGGAAAATATTATTTTCGACGAACAAAGCGCTACGGATATCCAGTATTTTCAGCCTATTAAATATACTAAAAACCCGATTACAGCCAGTTCCAGCGATATCATCAAACATATTGCGCAAACGATGTCCAATAGTCGTATTGGCAGTGTGATCATTCATGATAATCAGTTGCCGATCGGGATTATAACCGATAAGGATTTGCGTTCCAAAATTGCCACCGGATTGTTTTCAATCGATACAACGGCTGATAAAATCATGTCGTCGCCGGTCATTACCGTACCGGAAAATATTTCGATTGCCGAAGCGCAGATGATGCTGTTAAAACACAATGTTGGTCATTTATGTGTGACTCGCGACGGAACGGAAAAAAGCCCGGCCACCGGTATTATTACCGAACACGATATTGTGGCGGCACAAGCCAATAATCCGGGAATTCTATTAAAATTAACCCGTCGGGCCACACGTTCGAAAGAATTAAAAGCCGTTCGGGATAAACTGACCGATCTGATACAGAATTCAATCGATAAAAATATCCCGATCACGCATATTACCAGTGTTGCTGCCGAAATCAATATTGCCCTGACAAAAAGAGCAATCGATCTGGCAATTGAAAAAATGGAAACACCACCTCCTACCCGTTTTGCCTGGTTTAACCTGGGAAGTCAGGGGCGAAAAGAACAGTTGTTATTGACCGATGTCGACAATATTCTGATCTTCGAAGATGTGGAAGCCGAACGTTATGACGATGTAAAACAATACTTTTTACAATTGGCAGAAAAGGTTATCGAAACTTTGGAAAAAATCGGTTACGAACCGTGTCCACAAGGACTTATGGCAAACAATGAGCTTTGGTGTAAATCACTGACAGACTGGATTAAACAATACAATACATGGATTAATACTCCAGGTGAAAAAGGAATTAATCTCAGTACGATTTTCTTTGATTACGATCTGATTCATGGTGATGTTTCCTTTGAAAATTCCCTAACGGAAAGCATTTTTAACAGCACCGATAACAACCAGTTGTTCTATGCATTTTTAGGAACCAATGCCATCAAAAAACCGGCTCCACTAGGTTTCTTCCGACAGTTTTTACTGGAACAGGACGAAGAACACAAAGATGCTTTTGATATTAAAAACAGAGCCATCATGCCATTGGTCGACGCCGCACGTGTGTTAACCATTAGTCGTGGTATTAAAGGAATTACCAATACGTATCAGCGTTTTAAAAAGCTGGCGGATATGGAAGAACAAAATTCCGATTTGTATCTGGAGTGTGCCGAGGCATTTAATACGTTAACTTGGTTCCGAACCGACGAAGGCTTGCAAAACAATTCCAACGGAGGTTATATCAACATGCAGGAACTTTCGAAAGTGGATAAGGTAAAACTTAAAAACTGCTTTCAACCGATAAACGACATACAGGATTTGATTAAAAACCGCTTTCAATTGACCTATTTCACATAATATTATGGTATTAGACTGGCTTACAGGAAAAGACATCCCGCAATTTTGGAAACAATATTTGGCCCATTTTGACAAAGAAGAACAAAACGGACCGAAGCGCTATATTGTTTTTGACACCGAAACGACCGGCTTGGATTGGAAAGATGATGTCATCCTTTCCATAGGCGCTATTTCGGTGGTTAATGACGAAATTAAAGTGGGTGATTTTTTTGAAGCCTTCCTAAAACAGGATGTTTTTAATCCGGAAAATGCTATTCTGACCGGAATTTTAAAAGAAGGTAAAGAAGAAAAGATTATCGAAGCAGAAGCGATTATCCGTTTCCTTGATTTTATAAAAGATGCTACTCTGGTGGGACATAACATCAATTTTGATGTCGAAATGATCAATCAGGCGCTGAAACGTTTGAATCTTGGTAAACTTAAAAATGTCATGTTGGATGTAGATGTGATGTATCAGAAATTTAAAAATCTTCCGGAAGACAAACATCACAATCTGGATGAACTATGCGACATCTTTAAAATCAAAAAAAGCGACCGCCATACGGCTTCCGGTGATGCCTATATTATTGCTTTGTTATTTTTAAAACTAAAACGGAAACTGAAATTATAAGGTATCGGAACACATTTCTAATTGACAATATTCCAGGATTTCTTTATAATTCCGGACATAATACTCTGATATTTTTATCTTGACATTGGGATTACTTCTGTCTCTTAGAATAAAAAAACGGTTTTCATGCTTTTTTAAATTACCGCCTTGCTCTTCTTTTTCCCTTTCTACAATAATGTTGTTTTTATGGATCGAATCAGGTTTGGTAAAAACCCGTTTAATTTTCAAGGTATCCCCTTCTATTTTTAGCCGTATATAGTTTTTATAAAGCTGTCTCGAAAATACGATTAACGGGATAAATCCCAATAGACTCATAAGAATATCACATAATCTGCTCTCCATGCTTATCGAATAGACAAAACATCCATGCAGATTAACATCAATAACAAAATTTATCGTAAAAATTAGTAGTAATGCATAAATCATAAAAACTATAAAAATGCGGTGCTTATACTTTATTTTATATTGATCCGGATTTCGCATGTTTTTGAGTTTAATTAAAACAATAAATAGAATTCATAAAACACTAATTGACAACATAACGACTATAAATATCCTTATTTTGATCTATTTGTCTATCCGTTAACAAAAAAGCATCCTACTAAGTAGGATGCTTTTTTAAATATCAAACCAAAAAGGAATTACAAACGTTCGTTTTTAATTTCTTCTACGATTTCAGGATTTAATAAGGTTGTGATATCTCCAAAGTTCGAGAAATCGCCTTCCGCGATCTTACGCAAAATACGGCGCATGATTTTTCCGGAACGCGTTTTTGGTAATCCCGATACGAATTGGATCTTGTCCAGTTTGGCAATGGGTCCGATATGACTCGCTACGTGTTCGTTGATCTCTTTTCGCAGGTTATCACGATCACGGTACTCTCCGATTTCTTTTAAGATAATAAAACCATACAAAGCATTTCCTTTGATATCATGCGGGAAACCTACGATAGCCGATTCTGCCACTGCCGGATGTTCGTTAATCGCATCTTCAATTGGCGCGGTTCCTAAGTTATGACCGGAAACAATCACCACATCGTCTACCCGACCGGTGATTCGATAATATCCGACTTCATCACGCAAAGCACCGTCACCGGTAAAATATTTACCCGGGAAAGCCGAGAAATACGTTTCTTTATAACGCTGATGATCACCCCAAATTGTACGGGCAATCGACGGCCATGGGAATTTGACACACAAGCTACCTACAACCTGGTTCCCTTCGATTTCGTTGCGTTTTTCGTCCATCAATACCGGCTGAATTCCCGGTAATGGTAAGGTCGCATAGGTCGGTTTGGTTGGTGTTACAAATGGAACCGGAGAAATCATAATACCACCCGTTTCGGTTTGCCACCAGGTATCGACAATCGGACATTTTTTCTTTCCGACATGATCATTATACCAGTGCCACGCCTCTTCGTTGATCGGTTCTCCTACGGATCCGATTACTTTTAAAGAGGATAAATCGTGTTTATCCACCCATTCGGTACTTTCTTTGGCTAACGAACGGATTGCTGTTGGTGCGGTATAAAACTGACTCACTTTATGTTTGTCGATCACATCCCAAAAACGTCCGAAATCCGGATACGACGGTACACCTTCAAAGATTACGGTCGTAGCGCCGTTTAAAAGTGGTCCGTATAAAATATAGGAATGTCCGGTTATCCAGCCAATATCGGCCGTACACCAGTAAATATCGTTTTCTTCGTAATTGAATATGTTTTTAAACGTATAGGCGGTATACACCATATAACCTGCCGTAGTATGCAACATTCCTTTCGGTTTTCCGGTCGAACCGGACGTATACAGGATAAATAACGGATCTTCCGCATCCATAATTTCGGCTACATTATTCGGAATCGCTTCATCCAGTAAGGGTTGCAACCATAAATCGCGACCTTCTTTCATTTTTACTTCCGTGTTTGTTCTTTTAGCAACCAACACACTGGTAACCGTTGGACATTTTTCAAGGGCTTCATCCACAATCGATTTTAGGTCGATGGTTTTGTTACCTCTATAAGCTCCATCGGAAGTGATTACCATTTTACAACCGCAGTCGATTACACGGGAGGCGATTGCCGAAGCTGAAAATCCGGCGAAAACAACCGAATGAATCGCTCCAATCCGCGCACAGGCCAACACAGCCACGGCCAATTCCGGAATCATCGGTAAATAAATACAGATACGATCGCCTTTTTTAATGCCCTGTTCGCGCAATACATTGGCCATTTTAGCCACACGGTCATACAATTCGTTATAGGTTATATATTGAGCCGGTTCTTTCGGATCGTTCGGCTCAAAAATAATCGCGTTTTTATTCCCTCTTTTGGCCAAATGACGGTCAATACAGTTTTTAGTAATGTTGACTTTCGCATTGGTAAACCATTTAATATCGGCTTCGGCCATATCAAACTCCATTACTTTATCCCAGGTTTGGTACCATGTAAAATTTTCTTCGGCAATTTTTCCCCAGAATTTACGTGGCTCCCGGATCGATTTTTTATAGTGTTTGAAGTATTCTTCTAAGTTGTTTATTTTATAATAACTCATAGTGTGTTTATTTTTTTCATATTCTATTTAAATGCACCGATGCCATAGGTTGTAAAGGCTTCGGTTACTTCACCGATGATGGTTTCGTCATCGATGGTGGACGGGATTTGGTATTTTTCACCATCTACTATACTTCGCAGTAATTTGCGAAGGATTTTCCCGGAACGGGTTTTCGGTAAACGCTGCACAACGATCACATTTCGCAACGAAGCGACAGCGCCTATTTTTTCGCGGACAAGCTGAACAACTTCATATTCCAGTTGAAAATGTTCGGTTGCATCCCCCGATTTAATAACGGCCAATGCCAATGGAATCTGACCTTTTAAGGCATCGTTAATTCCTATAACGGCACATTCGGCCACTGCATTGTGTGACGCTACAATTTCTTCCATTTCGGCAGTCGAAAGACGGTGTCCCGCAACATTGATCACATCATCTACACGACCGGTTATGTAAATATAACCTTCGTTGTCTTTGTAACCACCGTCGCCCGAAAAATAATAGCCCGGGAAACGGGTTAAATACCCGGCTTTAAAGCGGTTTTCGTCTTCCCAAAGACCCAACATGGTTCCCGGCGGCAAAGGTAGTTTTATTACCACATATCCTTCTTCATTTGGCGCTAATTCTTTTCCGTTTTCGTCAAAAATAACGATTTCATAACCGGTAACGGCTTTCCCGGCCGATCCGGGTTTTACCGGTAGGTATTCCACTCCCATCATGTTGGCAATCATCGGCCATCCGGATTCCGTCTGCCACCAATGATCAATAACTGGAACCGGTACGTGTTGTCGGTACCATTCCAGCGTAGCCACATCACAACGCTCACCGGCTAAAAACTGTATTTTCAGATAACTTAAATCGTATTTTTTGATAAAGTTCCCGTCGGGATCTTCTTTTTTAATGGCGCGAATGGCTGTTGGCGCGGTAAACATAATGCGTACTTTGTGTTCGGCAATGATCCGCCAATAGGTACTCGCATCCGGAGTTTTAATCGGTTTCCCTTCGAAGATGACAGTTGTATTACGGTTTAACAACGGGCCGTATAAAATATAACTATGTCCTACCGCCCATCCCATATCGGATGCCGCCCAAAATGTTTCGCCTTCCGGAATGTCGTATACATATTGCATCGTAAATTTAAGTGCTGTCGCATAACCTCCTGTATCTCTTACAATTCCTTTTGGTTTTCCCGTAGTCCCGGAAGTGTACAAAATATAAAGCGGATGGGTAGCCGCTACCGGAACACAAGGGACTTCTTCTGATTGTGCAACTAATTTTTCATAATCGACATCATAGTCCTGAAACGGAATTTTCGCTCCTAATTTCCGATTAAAGATGATCACTTTTTCCGGTTTATGCGCTGCCATTTCAATCGCTTCGTCAACCAAAGGTTTATAAGCGATCAATCGGTCGATTTCAATTCCCGAAGAGGCTGTAATAATGGCTTTGGGTTTGGAATCGTCAATTCGGATGGCCAATTCGTGCGGGGCAAATCCGCCAAAAACCATCGAATGTGTCACGCCTATACGGGCACAGGCCAACATGGCAAAAGCCACCTGCGGAATCATGGGCATATAAATTACCGCCGTATCACCTTTGGTCAATCCTAAAGCCGTTAATCCGCCAGCCAATTTTGCCACTTCGGATTTTACTTCGTGAAACGTATATTTTCGTATCGTTTGGGTTACGGGTGAATCGTAGATAAAAGCCACCTGATCGCCATGACCATCCTGAATGTGCTTGTCGATCGTTAAATAGCAAATATTCAGTTCGCCATCGGCAAACCATAACGGATAACCGTTTTTGTCCTGCGACAGTATCGTTTGTGGCCGCGTATACCATTCCAGTACATCGGCCTGTTCTTTCCAGAAGCCTTCGGGATCATCCAGACTTCGTTGGTAAAATTCATTATAATTCATGGTAAGTGGTTGTTTTAGTCCGTTAGCAATTCGTTGGTTTGCTCTACCAGTTTTTTGACCGAAAAGGGCTTGGTCATATATAAATCGGCACCTAATGAAAGGCCTCTTTCAATATCTTTTTCCTTGTTTTTAGCCGACAGAAATATGACTTTACAATGCTGTAAACGCTCGTCTTTTTTAATCTGCTCGAGTGTCGCAAAACCGTCGACCATCGGCATCATGACATCGAGTATAATAATATCGGGCTGCTGGACTTTTAAAATTTCCAGCGCTTCCTGTCCGTCACGGGCAATAAATACCTCGTAATTGTTCTTTTTAAAGGTGTACTCCAACGACATGACGATATTCGGTTCGTCGTCTACAATTAAAATTTTCCGCATCTTATTCATTTTCTGTGCTATTGTATTTGGGCAATGTAAAATGGAAAACCGCTCCGTTTTCTTTATTTTCAGCCCATATTTGTCCTTTATGATGTTCGACGATCTGCTTACAGATGGCCAATCCGAGTCCGCTGCCAACCGGCTTTTTGATATTCTGATTAGTCGACTGGTAAAATTTGTCAAAAATCGCATCCAGGTCTTCCGGATTAATTCCTTTTCCATTGTCACGGATGCTCGTTAGCAAATACGCTCCGCTTTCCGTTACCGTTATTGAAATCTGACCCTCCGTTTCCGGGCAAAATTTTACCGCATTTGAAACCAGATTCGTAATTACCTGTATAATCCGTTCTTCGTCATACCAGGCTTCGGCTACCGTTTCGGTAACAAAATTTACGGCTATCTTTTTGTTGCGGATCAGTTGTTGTAACGGTTCCAAAGCCGTAACTATTGTATCATCCAGGCTGTTTTTTGTGGCCTGAATCTGTTGTTTTCCGGTTTCGAATTTTTCGAGGTCTAAAATTTTGTTGATCAACCTATTTAAACGATCGGATTCCGATATAATGTTCTTTAAAAACTGTTTGCGCAATTCTTCCGGAATGTCGTCATCGTCGTACAAAATCTCACTGGAAGCTTTTATCGCGGTAATCGGTGTTCGTAATTCGTGGGTTACCGTATCCAAAAATTCATCTTTCTGCGCGTCTTTTTCCAAAAGCTGTTCGTTGGCTTTTTGCAACTGGGCGGTAATCTGTTTTAATTCGTTGGACGTTTCCGTCAGTTTTTTATTGATGATGATGTTTTCGCGGGATTCTTCCAAAATATGCAATACTTCCTGTAGCGATACTTTTTCTTCTTTTACCACACTTGAAATCAATATTCGCGCCGAAGCGGTTCCAATATGACCCGTAAGCAGGTTTTCGGCAAACTTGATCAATCGGGCATCGGCCTGTTCCTGATTTTTATCGACATTGTATTTCAGATTAAAAATCGTCAGTGCCCGTTTGGTGCGTTCTTCACCCAAAAATCGTTTGAGCACTTTTTCGATATCACGGGTATAAGCCGTTCCTTTCCAGACAAAAGCGTTTTCGTGCATCGTACTGTATTTGTCGATGTCGATAAACATTTCGGCATAATTGCGTTCGCGGTAGTTCCCTTTAAAACTCACGGAAACCGCCAGATAAATGATCGTATTAAACAGTAAACTCCAGAAAAGTGCCTGTGGAATCGGTGCCAGATAATCCAATCCGAATAACTGAAACGGTTTTAAGAGTTCGATTCCGGCTAAACCTTCGGATATAAAGGTACTGCTGCTGTTGGTAATCCCGATACCATATGGAATCAACAAGGTATAAACGCAAACTAAAAATCCGATTAACATTCCGGAAATAGCGCCCAAACGGGATCCGCGACGCCATAATAACGCTCCAAAAAAGGCCGGAGCCAGTTGCGCCATAATCACAAAAGAAACCAATCCAATCGAAAACAGGTTGTAATCCAATACATAAAAACGATAGATCAGATATGCAACAATGATCAATAGAAAAATACACACTTTACGGATGTTTACAATCCGTTTGCTGTTTTTATCCTGAACATCACTTTGAAGCGTCCCAAGAAATCCGTAGGGAATCAACAGGTTGTTACTCAACATAATCGATAATCCGATCGAAGCCACCACGATCATCGATATCGAAGCCGAAAAGCCACCAAGAAATACCAATACCGTTATCGTTGTATTATTAAAGTATTGCGGAATCAACAGCGAATACGTATCTGCATTTCCCGTACCTTCCGAAAACAGGATATTTCCGCCCCAGGCGATCGGATACACAAAAATATTAAACAGTAACAGGTATAACGGAAACAACCAGATCGCGGTTTTAATATGACTCTCCCGATTGTTTTCGACCACCGCCATCTGAAATTGACGCGGTAACAGAAACATCGCAAATAACGACAGTAAGCATAAAAAGAACCAATTGAGTGCCTGCGGTAGCCCTCCTATGGTATTCTTTTCGCGGAAACCTTCTATCAGACTGGCTTTGGCATAAATATCTTCGAAACCGTCAAATACAAAATAGGTTACGTATATGCCTACCAGAATAAAGAAAAAGAGTTTTAAAACCGATTCCATTGCCACGGCGGTCACAATTCCTTTTCTTTTTTCGGAAGCATCCACATAACGGGTTCCATAATAGGAGGCAAAAAGGGCAAGCGCAATAGCTACATAGGTTGTGGTATCGTTAAACACATTGGAACTTAACGAGGTTTGGGTTACTATTGTAAAGGTTTCGGCAATTGCTTTTAATTGTAAGGCGATATACGGGATGATCCCGACAACACTAATAAAAGTAACCAACGCGCCTAGAAAACGGCTGTTTCCGTAGCGTAAAGAAATAAAATCGGCCAAACTGGAAATTTTATTGACACGCGATATCCGGATGATCTTTCGCAAAATTACAATCCACGCCGGAATAATGATAATCGGTCCCAGATATACCGTAAGGTAACTCAGTCCCGACTGTGCCGCTACTCCGATACTTCCATAATACGTCCAGGCCGAGCAATACACGGCAAGCGAAAAAGTATACACATACGGATTGTTTGTCCATTTGCTGTTGGCTTTTTTTTCGGCCCAATGGGCTACAAAAAATAAGATTCCCAGATAAAACAACAATATGATCAGTAAACTATAACTACTCATAATACCGTTTAACAACTAAAAATGAAACTACTATTGAAACAATCCATATGGAAAAAAAGTAGCCGTAAATTACCGGGATTCCAAAAATGGCATCGGCGTGATCAAAAAGAAGCACCAATGGCAAATTAAAAGCCAGTAATAAGACTATAGATAAGATAACTAATTTTTGTTCGTGCCGTTTTTTCATGTGTTCTACAAAACCAAAGGACCCCGGAGTTCCAAAGAATTCCGGAGTACCATTAATAACCAGGTAGTTATAGATTAATCTTCACTATCATATTCTCCGATAAGGGCAT
>NZ_JASLCE010000087.1 GCF_030146175.1 Flavobacterium sp.
ACAATCTGCCGCAGGAATCCTATCTGAAATACCATATCGCCTATAAAACCGATTATGAAGGAAGAAAAGCAATGGAATTACGTCAAAAATGGGAGCAACAGGCCCGTACGGAAAAGTGGAAAATACTGCTCTACCATGATCTGGAAAAGCCGATTTTGGAATTATAAAAAGGAATTAAATATTTTTAGGGTAAACAGGGCTTTATGGAAACATAGAGCCCTTTTTTGTATTTTAGTTTTTTAAAATAAACAGGAATCAGGATCACGATGTTACAAAACGATTCCATTGTCTGAAGTAAATAATAAATTCATCCAATGATAAAAAAAATAGCCGTTTTATTTCTTTTGAGTAGCATTTTTTTCTGTAGTTGCAGTAAAATTGATCGAAAAACGACAAGAGAAGTGGTACAGCATTACCATAAAGAAGGGAAACTGAATGGTGCTGTTTTGATTGTAAAAAACGACAGTATTGTTTGTGATACGGTTTTGGGCTATGCCGATTTTAAAAGTCAGCGGCCGTTAGAAAAGGAAACGCCGTTTTATATCGCGTCACTGGCCAAACCCATCACGGCCATTGGTATCATGTTGTTGGAACAAAAGAAGCTATTGTCGTACGAGGATCGTGTAAATCGTTATATAAACGACCTACCGGATTATCTAAAAGAAATTACGATCCGACAATTACTGACGCATACTTCAGGGGTATGCGATTATGAAAATGTGTTAACCGAAAACAAAAGGCTAACGAATAAAGACGTTATGCATTGGTTACAAAATCAAAAACTACAATTTGTACCCGGTACAAAGTATCAATATAGTAATACCGGTTATATCCTTTTAGCATTGATCATCGAAAAGGTGTCTGGAACATCGGTAAAACAGTTTTTAGAGGAAAAGATAATCCATCCTTTAAAAATGCAACATACGGTGGTATACGACGAAACAAAACCGGATATTCCGGCTAAAGCAATTGGGTATAACAAGGACAAAGAAAAAGATGATTATACACAATCTACAACCGGAGATGGCGGTATTTATGCGACAACCGGTGATTTATATAAATTGGATAAGGCATTGCGTACCGGCCAATTGCTTGATAAGCAAAATACGGAAGAAATGTACCGTTTACCGGTTTTCCCGGATGGAAAATTAGGGCCTTATGGATTGGGCTGGTTTGTAGAAAATAAGGAAAACGGTAAAATTGCCATGCATACCGGTGGATTGGCTGGTTTTAGAAGTTTATTCTGGCGGGATTTAAAAAATAATACAACAATCATGGTCCTTACCAATCAAGGGGATGCTTTTCCGGTTTATAACTTTTTGGACGAAATAAAAGAAACCCTTGTGAAATAGGGCATTTTACGTTTTTTAAAGCCGAAAAATCAGCACTTTATTTTGTCAATAAAATAGTGATTTTAAGCAGAATACAGCGGTTTTAAATGGTTATTTTTAATAGATAACACTAAACGCATTAAATATGATTTCAAAATTGAAAAGCTTGTTCCTGGTTGCTGTTGTGGCCGGGTTCTCTCAAAGTTTGAGTGCACAGGATATCAGAGTTGGCGTACACGCCGGTTTTCCGATTGGCGATGCTGCTGATGTTTCGTCATTTAATTTAGGAATAGATGGTGCCGTTTACTTTTATAAAGTAAAAGACTTTCTGGATTTGGGTATCGCAACCGGGTATTCCCGTTTTTTTGGTAAAACGGTAACGGTGGCGGGTATGGATTTTACCTACGACGATTTCGGCTATATTCCAGTGGCGGCTTCGGGTCGTGGAAAATTTGATCACAATATTTTCTACACTGCAGATATCGGGTACGGAATTGGTTTGAATAACGCCGACGGTGGTTTGTATTATCAGGGTAAAGTAGGATGGAACAAAGATAATTTCGATCTGTTCGCCTTTTACCGTGGAATATCCGACAACTTTACAGTGTCTGCTATTGGAGTAGGTGTAGCGTATAAACTGCACTAATACTTTTAAAATTTTGTAACTGCTATACGCTACCGCCAAACCGGTAGCGTTTTTTAATTCAATTTGATTACCTTCGACCGAATTGTAGCACTATCATATGTCTGATTTACCTTTAAAACAGCTGGAAAAAGCCCTGGATTTTATCGAGCAACATTTGGAAGAACCCTTATCGGTAGAAAAAATCGCTGCTGTAGCAAATTATTCGCCCTTTCATTTTCAGCGGTTGTTTAAAGCGTATACCGGCGAAAACCTGTTGGAGTTTTACAATAGAAAACGGATCGAAAAGATAGCTGCATTATTGATTAGGGATGCAAAAGAATCCATTGGAGCATTGGCTTTTCAATATGGCTTTTCGGATAATGCGGCCCTGACGAAGGCATTTAAAAAACGGTATTCGGTTAGTCCGACAGCATTCCGAAAACAGCGTAGTAGTCGCTACGACAAAATTAAAAATAGCAGGAATGGACAAATTTTTCAGGGATTTGAAGCCTATATTTGGCGTATTGAAAATCTTAAAAACTGGATAAAAATGAATGCAGTAATAACGGTTCAGGAAATGGTTGCGTTTCCAATGATTTACCAAAATCATATCGGTGTGGAAAATCTGGATGCGACTTTTACAAAAGTGATTGAATTTGCGTTGGAAAATAAACTGACAGATCCCGAAAAGATAACAGCGATCCGAATCTATCACGATAGTTTTAAAATTACGGCTCCGGAAAAAGTCCGTATGGAAATTGGAGTAGTGGTCGATCGGGACATCCAAACCGAACCGGGTATTTTCTTCAAAAACCTGTCACCCGGAAAATGTATTACCGCCAATTTTGAAATTGACCTTGCCGATCTTGAAAAAGCCTGGTCGTCGTTATACATCTGGATGAATGAAAACGGCTATCGCCCGGCGGAACAATTGCCATTCGAAATCATTCGGAACAATTACAAGGAACATCCACAGCAAAAATGTATGCTTACGTTGTGTATTCCGGTAGTCCGAAAAGAATAATTTTAAAACGATTCGCCTACTTCAAAGCGGAGTGTTTCCCGGGTTATCGGATGTACAAATTCCAGATAAGCCGCATGAAGATGCAAACGGTCGGCACCGGTTCCGTATAAATCGTCTCCTACAATCGGTGCATTCAAACCTAGTTCATGGGCGGCGTGCATTCGCAATTGATGCGTCCGACCGGTAAGTGGCCAGAAATGAATTCGGGTTGTCGCTGTTTGTCGCGCTACGACTTTCCAAAGGGTAACGGCTTTTTTACCGTGGGTATAACAAACCAACTGTCGCGGTCTGTTGTCCAGATCACCTCGTAACGGAAGTCGGATTTCACCTTCTTCTTGTTGGATCAATCCCGATAAAAGGGCGGTATAGCGTTTTATAACCGTACGTTTTAAAAACTGACGCTGAATGTGTTTGTGGGCTTCTTTTGTTTTGGCAACAACCAAAAGCCCTGAGGTGGCCATATCCAAACGATGAATGATCAACGGTTCGATGTTGCCCCAGGTTGTTTTGAGTCGGGTATAAACCGAATCCTGAATTTGTATGCCCGGAACCGAAAGTAATTCAGCCGGTTTGTCTACAACAACCAAGCTGTCGTCTTCGTATATAATTTTAAGAATGGTATTTTCCCCGTGGTTTTGTAATAGCGGATTAGGATCCAGAGGAATACCTTCCAGCATATGTTTTAATATGGGCTGACATTTACCGGTACAGGCCGGATAAAACTGCCGGTGTTTCCGGATTTCCGATTTAGGAGAGGTCCCCCACCAGAATTCGGCCATGGCCAAAGGTTCATAACCATTCGCAAAAGCATATTGTAATAATTTCGGCGTGGCGCATTCTCCAGCCGCTGCGGGTGGTTTACCAAAAACGGTTTCACTAAAGATGGATTGCAGACTTCGGGTTTTTCCGTCTTTATTTAAAAAGGAATAGTGTTCGAAAAGTTGTTGCTGTAAAGCAGCCGATTTTTCTTTGCGTTCTTTTTTTAACGCTTCTATCTGGTCTTCAAATCGGGCTAACTGTAATCGGGTTTCATCCAAGCGTTCTTTCCATTTGTTGATGAGCACCTGTAATTCCCATTTGTCCCGTAAACTCTGTTTGATCAAATCGGCTTCAAAAACGGCATACTCCGATTCTGTCAGGTTGTTTTTTTGCGCTTCACGGCTTTTTTTACGTTCTTCTTTATTCGCTTTTAGCTGTTTTTTAAAAGCGGCAATTTCTTCCTGCGATTGATTTGTAAATTGTTCCAGTTCGGTTGTAAAACGATGGTATTGCGGATCGGCATTTATCGTTTCAATGGCACTGTTAATGCTGTTTAAAATGGTTTCTTCTTTTAGAAAAAAGCTGTTTTCAAGCAACATGTCAAAAACGGGTGGCACAAAGCGCGGATGCTGATTCGTACCGGCCAGTTTTCCGGAAAAAGCAGCCAAATAACCTATTTTGCCGTTAGCATCCCGAACAACGAGTACACCAAACATTTTCCCGATAACGATTCCTTCCTGATTTTCGATAAGTCCGAAATTATGTTCCATATCCGTCTGACTTTCCAGGTAGTCCTGTAGTTCCGAAGCGGCAATTTGCGTGAGCGGATGTGGTTCATAATAAAACGGAAAGGTAAAGCGTTCCGGTAGCGAAATAGCGTCCAGAATACGATCGTTAAAGTAGGTGATTCTATTTTGGGTGTCGTTGCCCACAGTTGTTGATTTTAGTGCTGCGAAATTAGGGTATTTCGGTTTAACAGCCGCCAAAACAGTTCAATTTTAGCAAGTCGTATTGTTTGTTTAGATAGAAAATCCGGTATTCACAGGTTCCGAATCAAACGTGAAAACAGGTGATTATACGTTTACGGGACTGAGGACTATCGGTTAATTTTAGAAACGTGTTTCAA
>NZ_JASLCE010000053.1 GCF_030146175.1 Flavobacterium sp.
TTTTTTTAACCAGTGGTCCCACTTGGGCTCGAACCAAGGACCACCTGATTATGAGTCAGGTGCTCTAACCAACTGAGCTATAGGACCGGTTTAGAGGCTGCAATATTACTACTATTTTTCGTTTAGTGCAAACTTATTCCGAAATTTCTTGACACAGTTCTACCAGTACACCATTGGTCCCTTTAGGGTGCAAAAAGGCCACTAGTTTGTTATCAGCGCCGCGTTTTGGTGTTTCGTTTAATACCGTAAATCCTTCCGATTTCAAACGGGCGATTTCCGAAACAATGTCTTCTACATCAAAAGCAATATGGTGAATCCCTTCGCCTTTTTTCTCGATAAACTTGGCAATCGGACTGTCCGGAGTAGTAGCCTCCAATAACTCTATTTTATTCGGTCCATTCATAAAAAAGGATGTCTTCACTCCTTCACTAGCCACTTCCTCCTGTTTGTAGGCCGGCGCACCGAATAATTTTTCAAAAATAACATTGGACACTTCAAGGTCTTTTACCGCTATCCCGATATGCTCTATTTTTCTCATTGTACTACTTGCTGTTTTGTTTTTTTGGTCGTTATCTTCCGAAAACAAAGATAAAAAACTTTATCCGCCACCAACTTTAAAACTTTACAATCCAAAAAATTGTACTTTTGCATCATGGAAACAAATAGACAAAAAAAGATAGGAACCGTTTTGCAGAAAGATCTTGTTGATATTCTGCAGGGCGAAGTGCGTAAAAACGGAATTAGCAATCTAATTATTTCCGTATCGAAAGTAAGTGTAACCACCGATTTATCTATCGCCAAAGTATACCTGAGTATTTTCCCGGCCGACAAAGGTCCGGAAATTCTAAATGCCATCCGTAGCAATACTCCATTGATCAAACACGATTTGTCACAACGTGTAAAACTACAATTGCGCAAAGTACCCAATCTGGCTTTCTATATCGACGATAGTCTTGATTATATCGAGAAAATCGACAAAGCATTAAGCGGCGACGAAAATCCGATCGAAAACCCGGAACTTCTAATCAAACGAAAAAAATCGTAATTGAATTTCCCGTTTTACATAGCCAAACGATATACCGTTAGTTTTAGCAAAAGCACCGCGATCAATATCATTACCGGTATTGCATCGCTGGGTATTATTGTTAGTGCTATGTCTTTATTTGTCGTGCTTTCGGTGTTTAGTGGCCTACGGGAGTTTAGTCTTTCGTTTGCCAACGATACCGATCCCGATTTAAAAATGTTCGGAAAAACCGGCAAATTTCTAACCATAAGTCCGGAACAGGAAAAACAGCTCAAAAACACCAAAAGCATCGCCCTTTTTAGTAAAGTGGTCGAGGAACGCGTCCTGTTCTACTTTAACGGTAAGGAACAGGTGGCTTATTTAAAAGGTGTGGATAGCATCTATCGAAAAATCAATCCGTTTGAAAAGAAAATTTACGGCGGTCAATGGTTAAATCCAAATACCAGTCAGGTAGTCGTGGGATATGGCATTACCAATAAATTGTCGATGGGCCTTTTCGATTACAACAACACCTTTGAAGTTTTTGTACCCAAACCCGGCAAAGGCACGATCGACAATCCGAACGATGCTTTTAACAAAGCGGTTCTGGTTCCGATTGGGATTTATGCCATCAACGAAGATCTGGACAACAAGTACGTTTTTTCCGATTTAGGATTGGCGCAGGAATTATTACAGTACAAACCCAATCAGGTGACTGCCATCGAATTTCAGCTTAAAGCCGGAGCCGATGAAAATCAGGCGTTATCCGAAATCAAATCGATTTTTAAAGACACCGTTTCGATCAAAACCCGGGCGCAGCTCAACGACAGTCTTTACAAAATGCTGAATACCGAAAATATTGCCGTATACCTGATCTTTACATTAGTGATCATCGTTGCATTATTCAATCTGATTGGTGCCTTGATCATGATGATTCTGGATAAAAAAGCCAATCTGAAAACACTTTTTAATCTCGGTGCCGAAATCAAACATCTGAGAAGCATTTTCTTACTTCAGGGAAGTTTGATCACCGTAACCGGCGGACTAATCGGTTTAGTGCTTGGTATTATTGTGGTTATCCTGCAAAAGCAGTTTTCATTGATCATGGTCACACCAACAATGGCCTATCCGGTGGTTTTCGATATTATGAACATCCTTACCGTATTACTGACGATCGTTATTTTAGGCTTTCTGGCATCGCTTATCGCCTCCAGCCGCGTGAGTAAAAAATTATTGCAATAGATTTTCTCCTGAAAAATAAATTCTATATTTGTCGCTCATTATAACTGAACGCCGATGAAAGTTTCTGCATCGTCCTAACCTATCCGGAGATAATTTAGGACATTTCGATTTCACTTCCCTTCCCGTTTACCGGGATCTTATCAATCATTAATCCTAATTATTATGACAGAAACAAATAGGCCGCAAGGCACTCTTTTTAAAATTTTCAGCACTATCAAACAAGCCCTTAAAGGGGACGAAAACTTCGATTATACCAGTGGTAGTATCAAAAAAGCGGTAATCCTGCTGGCCATTCCTATGGTTTTGGAAATGCTGATGGAATCCGTTTTTGCTTTGGTCGACCTGTATTTTGTAGGTCATTTGGAACATAGCAGCTATGCCATTCAAACCGTAGGCCTAACCGAATCGGTGATCACCATTATCTATTCACTTGCCATTGGAATCAGTATGGCGGCAACCGCCGTGGTGGCGCGTCGTATCGGAGAAAAAGACCCGGTTGCCGCAGCCAAAGCCGGTATGCAGGCCATTATTATCGCGGTTTTTATTAATAGTATTATCAGCATTGGCGGGTTTATTTTCGCTAAAGATATTTTATTACTAATGGGTGCTTCGCAGGAAGCCGCCGATTATGGGGTGAATTTTACCCGTATTATGATGGGTGGTAGCTTGTGTATTATGTTGCTTTTCCTGATCAACGGAATTTTTCGCGGTGCCGGAAATGCGGCTATCGCGATGAAAAGTTTATGGTTGGCCAATATCTGTAACATCATTTTATGTCCGATATTGATCAATGGCTTCGGACCGATTCCGGCTTTCGGGCTTACCGGTGCCGCGATTGCCACAACAACCGGCAGAAGTATTGGTGTGCTCTATCAATTGTATCATTTGTTTAACGGACGGGGCATTTTAAAAATTATCCCTTCCTATTTTGTCCCGGATTCCGAACAGATAAAAGCACTGATCAAAATTGCAGCTCCGGGCGTTTTACAATTTGTAATCGCTTCGTGTAGCTGGATCTTTTTAGCGCAACTGGTGGCTACAACCGGAGGTGATCATGGATCGGCCGGATACCAAACAGCTTTGCGGATCATTATGTTTTTTATCCTTCCAGCCTGGGGATTAAGTAATGCCGCTTCTACCCTTGTAGGGCAAAATCTCGGTGCCAAACAGGTGGAACGCGCTGAAAAATCGGTATTGACAACCGCTAAATATAATGTGGCTTTTATGGCTGTAATTACAGTCGTTACATTTTTGTTTGCGCATTATATCATCGGTTTTTTCACCAATGATGTACTGGTAAAAAACATCGCGGTTGAGGCATTGCATATTATGTGCTTAGGCTATGTTTTTTATGGTATCGGAATGGTATTGATTAATACTTTTAACGGAGCCGGAGATACCTGGACACCAACCTGGGTAAACTTTTTCGGGTTTTGGTTGTTCCAGATTCCATTAGCATATCTGTTGGCTAAATATTATAAAATGGGACCAACCGGGGTATTCCTTTCAGTTCCGATTGCCGAAACAGCAATTACGATCGCCAGTATCTTCCTATACCGAAGAGGTCGATGGAAACGTGTTGAAGTATAAAAAAACCTGCCAGATTCATTCTGGCAGGTTTCCTATATAAAAGGGCTGTTCGAACAGCTCTTTTTTTATGTCATCTGATAATCGGCATACGCCTCTTCAATTTCTTCGAATACTTTAAACAGTATCGCTCCATCATCCTGAGTAACCAGTTTCTGACGGTATTCTTTAAATCCGTGGATGCCTTTAAAATAATTGGTATAATGACGGCGCATTTCTACAATCCCAACGCGTTCGCCTTTCCAATCCATTGACCAGGTAAGGTGATTACGTGCTGCTTCCACTCTGTCTTTGATCGTAGGCGCAGCTAATAATTCGCCGGTCTCAAAATAATGTTTGATCTCGTTAAAAATCCAAGGATAACCAATCGCGGCACGCCCGATCATAATGCCATCAAGGCCAAAACGGTTTTTATATTCCAATGCTTTTTGCGGACTATCAATATCGCCATTACCAAAAATCGGCATCGTGATTCTCGGGTTATTTTTTACCCGTTCGATATGCGTCCAGTCGGAATGTCCTTTGTACATCTGTGCACGGGTTCGCGCATGGATCGTAAGCGCCTGAACTCCGACGTCCTGTAAGCGTTCGGCCACCTCATCGATATTAATCGAATCGTCATCCCATCCCAAACGGGTTTTTACCGTTACCGGCAAGTGTGTACTTTTAACCACGGCTTTGGTTAGACGAACCATCAGATCAATATCTTTTAAAACACCTGCTCCGGCACCTTTACAAACTACCTTTTTTACCGGGCATCCGAAATTGATATCTACCAGATCCGGCTCTACGGTTTCCACGATCTTGGCCGATAATGCCATCGCTTCTTCATCACCGCCGAAAATCTGAATTCCTACCGGTCGTTCGTAATCGAAAATGTCCAGTTTTTTACGACTCTTCATTGCATCACGGATCAATCCTTCCGAAGAGATAAATTCGGAATACATCAAATCCGCACCATGCAATTTGCACAACCTGCGGAATGGCGGATCACTCACATCTTCCATAGGTGCGAGTAATAGCGGATAATCCGGTAATTCTATATTGCCAATCTTGACCATCATCTACATTTTGCCGCAAAATTACAAATTTTAATCAATTCTTTTTCTTAACGTTACTGTAAAGCTTTGCGTGCTTTTGAGTAGCGCTTTAACCGAAGCCATACTTGTCTTTTCTGAAAATCATCGAATCGGCATAAAAAAGACAGTGATTTCAACACTATCCGCTTGTAACTGACCAACTTTCAATTATATTTGCGGATTATTTCACTACCTTTATATAGGAAATCCCCATATCCGGCTGATTATCTGCATAAAGGCTTATAAAGTCCTTTTGTTTTTTAACAAAGGTATGGCCGATCCGGATTCGGATTTGCTCTTAAAATTGATACAAAACGAAGATGAAGCATATTAGAAATTTCTGCATTATTGCACATATCGATCACGGGAAAAGTACCCTTGCCGATCGATTACTGGACGCTACCCAAACCGTTACCGCACGCGAGCAGCAAGCTCAGTTGCTGGACAATATGGATTTGGAACGCGAACGTGGTATTACTATTAAAAGTCATGCGATTCAGATGGAGTACACCTATAAAGGAGAACAGTACATCCTGAACCTGATCGATACTCCGGGTCACGTGGATTTCTCGTATGAGGTATCCCGTTCGATCGCCGCTTGTGAAGGCGCACTTTTAATTGTGGATGCAGCTCAGAGTATTCAGGCGCAAACTATTTCCAACCTGTATCTGGCTCTGGAAAACGACCTGGAAATCATCCCAGTTCTAAATAAAATTGACTTACCAAGTGCCAATCCGGAAGAAGTGAGCGATGATATCGTGGATCTGTTAGGCTGTAAGTTGGAAGATATTATCCCGGCATCCGGAAAAACCGGTCTTGGTGTGGATAAAATTCTGGAAGCCATTATCGAACGTATTCCGGCACCAAAAGGTGATAAAGAGGAACCGCTTCAGGCTTTGATTTTTGACTCGGTTTACAACCCGTTCCGCGGAATTGAAGTTATTTTCCGTGTGATCAACGGAGAAATCCGAAAAGGTCAGAAAATTAAGTTTATGGCGACCGGTAATGAATATTTCGCCGATGAAATCGGAACCTTAAAATTAAATCAGGTACCCAAACAGGTAGTATCTACCGGTGACGTAGGTTATCTGATTTCCGGTATTAAAGAAGCCCGCGAAGTAAAAGTGGGAGATACGATTACCGATGCCAAAACACCAACTCAGAATATGATTCAGGGATTTGAAGATGTAAAACCAATGGTTTTCGCCGGTATTTACCCTGTTGACACTGAGGATTATGAAGAGCTTCGTAATTCAATGGAAAAACTACAGTTAAATGACGCTTCGCTGGTATTTAGCCCGGAAAGTTCGGCTGCTTTAGGTTTTGGTTTCCGTTGTGGTTTCCTGGGAATGCTTCACATGGAAATCATTCAGGAACGTCTGGAGCGTGAGTTTAACATGACCGTGATCACTACCGTACCCAACGTTTCGTATTTCGCCTATACCAAAAAGGAACCGGACACACAATTAATTGTAAACAATCCTTCCGATTTACCGGAACCATCCAGGCTGGACCGCGTGGAAGAACCGTATATCAAAGCAACGATCATCACTAAATCGGATTTTGTCGGACAAGTAATGAGTCTTTGTATTGAAAAACGAGGTGTCATCACCAACCAGACGTATTTAACACCGGAACGTGTGGAGTTGACATTTGACATGCCATTGGCTGAAATCGTATTTGATTTCTACGATCGTTTAAAAACGGTTTCCAAAGGATACGCTTCGTTTGACTACTCACCTATCGGAATGCGTACGTCGAATCTGGTTAAAGTGGATGTACTGTTAAACGCGAACTCTGTAGATGCTTTATCAGCCTTGATTCACGCTGACAATGCCTATAACATCGGTAAAAAAATGTGTGAAAAGTTAAAAGAACTGATCCCGCGTCAACAATTTGATATTCCGATTCAGGCTGCTATCGGTGCGAAAATTATCGCACGTGAAACGATTAAAGCGTTGCGTAAAGACGTAACCGCCAAATGTTATGGAGGTGATATCTCCCGTAAACGTAAATTACTTGAAAAACAGAAAAAAGGTAAAAAACGTATGCGTCAGGTAGGAAATGTTGAAATTCCACAGGAAGCATTTATGGCCGTATTAAAATTAAACGACTAATCATATAAGACCGGATTTTAAAATCCGGTCTTTTTTTTCGCTTTTTACGATCGTAAACAATTCTAAATTTCAGACAACTTGTGGACATTTTGCTTTTTTAACAAAAAAAATACGGTTTTAAAAACACAAACCATCCAATCCACTATATTAACACAATAAAAAACGCTTTTTTTAGTAACTTTATAGGCTTAACTCCTAATTCATGAAAAGGGTACTCGTTTTGTTAGTGTTTTTCAGCTGCCTTACTTTTTATGCGCAGGGAATCACTATTGATACCACTTCCCAAACTGTTCCGCAATTGGTAAGCAACACCCTTTTACAGAATTCCTGTTTTAACGAAACCAATTTTCAGTTTTCCTCACATCGCGGTATCGGTCGGTTTACCAATACAAACCCCAATTTCCCGATTCAGGAAGGAATTATTATCCGAAACGGTATTGCCAAATATACCGAAGGTCAATATACCGGATTAAACGAGAGTACTTCTTTAACCAATGCCGGTGATCCCGATTTACAAAATATCAGTAATGCCAGCGGACAGACGCTTCCCATAAGCGATGTCGCTTATATCCAGTTTGATTTCACGCCTTTATCCAGTAGTTTTAGTTTTGATTTCCTGTTTGCTTCCAACGAATATGGAGAATACCAATGCGGTTTCAACGACATTTTTGCTTTTTTGTTAACCGATCTGACTACCGGTGTTACCACAAATCTGGCAGTTATTCCCAATACCAACACTCCGATTTCCGTAAAAACCATTCGCAACAATCAGTACAATTCCGGATGTACATCAGACAATCCGGGTTTATTTGGTCGCTATAATGTTACTAATCCGGGAACTTCGGCCATCAATATGCGGGGAGAAACGGTTCTATTAACCGCTTCATCGGCCGTTACTCCTAACAATCCCTATCGGATTAAATTAGCGATTGGCGATTATAACGATTCCAATTTTGACTCCGCTGTTTTTATCGCCGGAAAGAGTTTTACCACCAATACCGACTTAGGTTCCGACACCACTATTTGTCAGGGTGAAACCATAGTACTACAATCCGGTTTGGGGCCACAATTTAATCATGTCTGGACATTTAATCATGATATTATCCCGGGCGCAACAGCATCGTCTCTAAGTGTAACACAAGCCGGACTTTATAGTGTGATCGCTACCACCACAAACGGTGCCTGTCAGATGACCGACGAAATCGAGATTACCGAGCTGACTATCGGTACGCCAAATGACTTACGAGTTTGCAACACCGGATTAGCCAGTTACCCTTTTGATCTTACTCAGAATAACGCTACGGTTTTAGGCTTGAATCCTGCTGATTTTGATGTTTTATATTATGCTTCACTAGCGGATGCCAACGCCAACAATCCAATTCCCGCTTCAGATATCAGTAGCTATATGAGTGCCGGCAGTCAGACCATATATATTAAAGTCCGTAAACGAAATGGCAGCGTAACTTGTGATAATCTTACTTCGTTTGATCTGATCATCAATAATACCATTGTACCCGGACAGGCTTTAAATATGACAAAGTGTAGCAATCGTAATGGTCTCCTGAGTTTTGACCTGACGGTTGAAACCCCTATCGTTTTAAATGGGCAAAGCCTTAGCGATTTTAGCATTCTGTACTTTACCTCACAAAGCAACGCAGACAACAACACAAACAGTATTGCCAATCCGACGGCTTTTATCGTAAATGCTTCACAGTCGCCAGTTACCATATGGGTTCGGATGACTGATGTTACTAACGCAAACTGCTATGCTCTTACCAGTTTTACCATTACGATACTACCACTTCCATTAGTAGATGTCCTTCCAGATGTTATCGAATGTAGTAGTTATGTACTACCTCCTATTACTAACGGAAATTATTTTACCGGTTCTCACGGATCGGGAACGCCACTTTTTGCCGGTGACGTCATTACCCAACAGGGAACCTATTATATTTATAACACCGCGCCCGGACCTTTAGGTTGTGCCGATCAAACTACCTTTGTCGTAACATTAATTGATCAGATAAGCTTTCCGGATATTGGCTGCGAACAATATATTATCCGCAACTCTCCGGCAGGTAATTTTTATACCGGACCAGGCGGAACTGGAACGCTTTTACCTGTAGGAACAGTATTAACTACCCCTCAGACGATTTATTTTTATGCGGTTGTCAACGGAAATGTTTGTCAGGAAAAAATATATCATATCCGGATTTTACCACGTCCACTTGTCGACAAACCTGCCGATGTGATTACTTGTAATTCTTATGTTTTACCAACGTTGAACTACGGTAGCTACTATTCACAACCTAATGGCACTGGTCCTCAACTGCCGCCCGGAACCATTATTACTACGTCTCAGGATGTCTATGTTTTTGCTTTTGACGGAGAATGTTCGAATGAACATCATTTTCGGGTAACCATCATCGATGGTCCATCCTTTCAACCGATAACCGCCTGTGGCGAATATACACTTCCCGCTATTGAAGTCGGAAACTATTATACACAGCCCTTGGGTGGCGGAACCGTGATTCCGGCCGGTACGGTGATTCACAATTCACAAACTGTATATTATTATGCTCCAACCACAAGCTCACCCAATTGTACCGATTTTTTAAATTATCAGATCACAATACTCCCGAAACCTTTGGTCGACACACCAACCGATCGTAGGGAATGCGGACAATATATTCTACCGCCTTTAACAAACGGAAATTATTTTACCGGAACTGGCGGAACCGGAACACCAATGAGTGCCGGTCAAGCCATCATCAGTACCCGAACGATCTATATTTATGCTATTGCAGCCAATGGCTGTACCAACGAGCATTCCTTTACGGTAACGATTCGTCCGCGTCCGCCTATCACTAGTTTTACGGATATTTATACCTGTACCTCTTTTATTTTACCAACGCTAACCAATGGAAAATACTATACCGGACCAGGTGGTACCGGAACCGAATTAGCCGCCGGAACCGAAATTTCGACTACACAAACCATATACATCTACAATTATTGGACTGATTTCCCGGAATGTAATTCTCAAACAGTATTCACCGTAAATGCGATCGGTGTTGAAGTTGGCACATTTGACGATGTTAAAGCCTGCGATAGTTATACACTTCCCAACCTTACCGTAGGAAATTATTACGCACAACCCAATGGTCAGGGTCCGGTTATTCCGGCAGGAGCTGTTTTAACGACCAGTCAGACGGTATATGTATATGCGATCTCCGGAAACCGTATCAATTGTACGGACGAAGATGATTTTCTTGTTACTATTTCCACGACGCCGGTACTTCCGAATTTCAACAACGAGGAACGCTGCGGTAGTTATACTCTGCCACCATTGGTTTTGGGTGCTTACTTTAGCGGTAGTGGCGGAACGGGCACAGCCTACCAACCGGGCGATGCGATTACCAATTCACAAACCGTCTATGTATATGTTACAGCGTCCGACAATGTAGATTGTTTTAGCGAAAAACAGTTTCTGGTCACCATATACCCTTTATTAGATCTTAATATAGCCAATGGCACTATTTGCGTTGATCCGATTACTCAGAATCCATTGACATCCTACACCATTACCTCCGGATTAAGTCCCGCTTTATTTACCGTAGAATGGTATCAGAACAACCAACTGATTCATACCGGGCCCAACTATACTGCTACTCAACCCGGACAGTATACGATCAATACCATAAAACTCACTCCGGAATCAGGCAGCGATTGTAATTATAACCCGACTACAGTTACGATTGATCAATCAAGTACAGCCGTGGCTACGCTTTCCGTTGGAGAGCCTTTTTCTGATGACAGTTCAATTACCGTTAACATAACCGGCGGATATGGTCACTACGAATATCAACTGGACGATGGCTATCCGCAATCTTCCAATTACTTTGATAATGTTTCCGGTGGTGAACACTGGGTAACCGTTACCGATACCAAAGCCAATTGTGGCAGTATCCGACTAAGAGCCTTTATTCTAAAATATCCGAAATTTTTCACACCGAATGGCGACGGTTATAACGACACCTGGAACATCCGCGACCTGCGAAATCAGAAAGATGCCCGAATCTATATTTTTGACCGCTATGGTAAATTCCTAAAACAACTTCGACCGGACGGACCGGGTTGGGACGGAACCTATAACGGCTATCCGCTTCCGTCGACCGACTATTGGTTTAAGGTGATCTTTAAAGATAACGGAGAAGAAAAAGAATTTAAATCCCACTTTTCAATGAAACGGTAGGCCTTTCATTTTTAAAGTCCCCGTATTTAACCGGATGCGTTTTTTTTATTTAAAAAACCTTCGCAACTTTGCATCTTATACTTTATTTCGATGATAGAAGACAAAACACCTCAAAGAACCAGTTTGTCGCAACTGGGCGAATTTGGATTAATAAGTCATCTGACCCAAAATTTCAAAATCAATCAGCCATCCACACTAACAGGGATTGGCGACGATGCGGCCGTACTGGATTTTAAGGATAAAAAAGTAGTGGTTTCTACCGATTTACTGGTAGAAGGTGTTCATTTTGACCTTGCCTATATGCCTTTAAAACATTTAGGATACAAAGCCGTTGTGGTAAATCTTTCCGACATCTGTGCGATGAATGCCAAACCGACACAAATTACGGTATCGATTGCTGTTTCGAATCGTTTTCCACTGGAAGCATTGGAAGAATTGTACGAAGGAATTGCGCTGGCTTCCAAAATATATGATGTAGATGTGATTGGTGGTGACACCACTTCGTCTCAAAAAGGATTGATCATAAGCATTACAGCTATTGGTGAGGCCAACGAAGAAGAACTGGTTTACCGTAACGGAGCCAGCGAAACCGATTTATTGGTTGTGACCGGTGATATCGGTGCGGCTTATATGGGATTACAGGTTTTGGAACGCGAAAAACAGGTTTTCCAGGTTAACCCGAACAACCAGCCCGATCTGGATGCCTATACCTATTTAATCGAACGCCAGTTAAAACCGGAAGCGCGTAAGGACATTAAAGAATTATTGGAGGCTTTGGATTTGAAACCGACTTCGATGATTGATGTTTCCGACGGATTATCGTCTGAGATTATTCACCTTTGTAAGAATTCTTCAAAAGGCTGTAATTTATATGAAGATAAATTGCCATTGGATCCACAGTTGATCAACGCTTGTGAAGAATTTAATGTCGACAGTACGACAATCGCGATAAATGGCGGTGAGGACTACGAATTATTGTTTACTATTAAAATGGACGATTACGACAAGATCAAAGCCAATCCGAATTTTACGGTAATTGGTCATATGGCACCGGAAAGCGAAGGAATTCATCTGATTACCAGAGCAAACACCAAGATTCCGTTAAAAGCGAGAGGATGGAATGCTTTGGAAAACGAATAAAAATTCTTACAAAATTAAAATAAATCGATAAAAAAAGCGTTAGTACATTACTAACGCTTGATTTTTAATGAGCTAAACCAAATCCTCTATTTGGCTGGGCTGTAGCAAGACCTTTTACAGGCTGGGCTAAAGAAGGTAATCCACTATATTTACCTTATACTGTATAAACTAACTTAATTAAGTATTTAATGACACTGTAAAAGTACTTGTTTCCCACACAAGCATTTTACGGTTTTTTTCAGTTTTTTTTACGGTTTGACTTTTTTTTAGCTTTTTTGTCCATTTTAACACTTTTAATGACTTTCGAAACTCCCATTTTGTCCTAAAAAGACTACCCAAACCGTAATTCAGACCGTACGTTAGTTCCCAACCGTAAACAAAAAAGCTCTCCAATTACGGAAAGCTTTTTCACTATAGGTATCTTACATTTTCATTAACCAGTTACGCATCGAAACTTCGTCACTAATAATTCCTCTTAATTCGGAAATTTTAACGCGGTCCTGCTTCATGCTATCTCTGTGACGGATCGTTACGGTTTGGTCTTCCAATGTCTGGTGATCAACCGTAATACAGAATGGTGTTCCCAAAGCATCCTGACGACGGTAACGACGCCCTACAGCATCTTTTTCGTCATACGATACATTGAAATCCCATTTCAGATCGTCGATAATATTTCGGGCAATTTCCGGTAAACCATCTCTCTTTATCAATGGTAAAACGGCTGCTTTGGTTGGCGCCAACACCGACGGTAATTTTAATACCGTACGTGTCGATCCGTCTTCCAATGTTTCTTCCTGTAAGGATTTTGAGAATACGGATAAAAACATTCGATCCAATCCAACAGATGTTTCCACGACATACGGTACATAGCTGGAATTGGTTTCATTGTCAAAATATTGTAATTTTTTTCCGGAATGCGATTCGTGTGCTTTAAGATCGAAATCGGTTCTGGAATGAATTCCTTCTAATTCTTTAAATCCGAATGGGAAATTAAATTCGATATCCGCAGCAGCATTGGCGTAGTGTGCCAGTTTTTCATGGTCATGGAAACGGTAATTCTCTTTTCCAAGTCCTAATGAAAGATGCCATTTCAATCGGGTTTCTTTCCAGTATTCGTAATATTTCATTTCTTCTCCCGGGCGAACGAAAAACTGCATTTCCATTTGTTCAAATTCACGCATACGGAAAATAAACTGACGGGCTACAATTTCATTACGGAAGGCTTTTCCGGTTTGTGCAATACCAAAAGGTATTTTCATACGTCCCGTTTTCTGAACGTTCAGGAAGTTTACAAAAATTCCCTGAGCCGTTTCCGGACGCAGGTACAAATCCATCGCCGAATCGGCAGAAGCACCTAATTTTGTTCCGAACATCAGGTTAAACTGACGCACTTCTGTCCAGTTTTTAGATCCCGATTCCGGACAAGCGATTTCAAGCTCTTCGATTAGTGCTTTTACATCAGCCAGGTTTTCGGTTTCCAGCGAACGCGCCATACGCTCCAGGATTTCTCTCTGGCGGGAACGGTATTCGATCACACGGGCATTTGTCGCTACAAACTGTGCTTCATCAAAAGCATCGCCAAAACGTTCGCGTGCTTTATCTATTTCTTTTTGTGCTTTCTGATTTAATTTTTCGGCATAATCCTCAATTAAAACATCGGCACGATATCTTCTTTTGGAATCTTTATTATCAATTAACGGATCGTTAAACGCATCTACGTGGCCCGAAGCTTTCCAGGTTGTTGGGTGCATAAAAATAGCCGCGTCGATACCGACGATATTTTCGTGCATCTGAACCATGGATTTCCACCAGTATTCCCGTATATTTTTCTTTAATTCAACACCGTTCTGAGCATAGTCGTAAACTGCACTCAAACCATCATAGATTTCGCTCGAAGGGAATATAAATCCGTATTCTTTAGCATGCGAAACTACATTTTTAAATAAGTCATCTTGTTTTGCCATGTTGCAAAAATAGGAAAAAGAGATTGTAAAAAACAGGAGAAATTTTAACTTTTTACACCAATTATCTAAATTGGAAATTCGCCGTTCCGATTATACGGTCCTGATGGATTATGTTCACTTCATAATCGCCGCGGATCAGCTTTTTTTTATCCACATCTACAAAGGCGCAGACATCGGTGGATTTATTTTCGTAGAATACGATTCCTTTAGCCGTACAGCTTAAATCGCAGTTGAATTTTTCATCCGGATGGGAACAATTGGCCAGTACCATATGTTCGGGATCAACGATCTGATAAAAAATTTCCTGGTTTCCTTTTGAAACCGTTTCATTATAACCTAAGGTATAACAAATACGGATCTGGTCTATTTTTTTGGAACGATTGGTTTCCAGATAATCACTGTAGATGATTTTTACGCCTCTTACACTAACATTGAGTGCTTTTAAGTATTTTGAAGACGCATCAGTATTGTCGGAAGGAGTGTCGGATTCGGCTAATGATTTAACGGGTTTTCGTTTTTCCGCTTTAATTTTAGCACTTAGCGGTTTGTTTTTTACAACTTCTGTCTTAAAATGACTGGTTCCGACAGTTTTTAAAAGAGTATTGGATGGCACGGTGGACTTAAAAGGAGTCATTGCGGCCTTTGTTCGACCGACCAGCATATTACTGACCGAATCGTACCGCTTTAAAATCTCCAAAAGCTCATTCTTATGAAGGGAATTTTCCAGAGAAAGCTTATCTTTAAGCGTCTTATTTTCAACGGATAACCGATATAAATTAAAAGACAGGGTGAACACTCCGATGAGCAGTACACCAACACTTACCTGAATTAATTTTGTAGCGCTTTTACGTACCATTTCTATTTAATAATCGCTAAAAGTATTCCGCCTTCCGTAATTCAAAAAAAATAATCGATGAAATGATAAAAAACTTGATAAACTTACTTTTTCCGCCAATTTGCGTTGGCTGTAATTCCGTTTTATTGCAAAATGAGAAGATTATATGTCTTAAATGCCGTCATGAGCTTCCTTACACCGATCATCCGATTACCAACGCCAATATGACTTATAAAAAGTTCTACGGACGGCTTCCGTTAGTCCACGGATCTTCGCTTTTATATTACCGTAAAAATGGTGTTACACAACAACTTATCCACCATTTAAAGTACAAAGGCCAACAGGAAATTGGCACTTTACTCGCCGAATGGTACTTCGCCCGATTTGAAGCCAATCCTGATTTACAAACCGTGACCGATATCATTCCCGTTCCGCTACATCCAAAACGGTTGCACGAACGCGGTTATAACCAGCTGACTACATTTGGTCGTACTTTGGCAGACGGTTTCCATACTTTTTATAACGATCAGCTATTATACCGAAAGCGGTACTCGAAAACCCAAACCAAAAAGACGCTTTTCGGACGAACCGAAACCGATATGGAACTGTTTGCGCTTCGCGATATTAATTCCTGTCGCGGAAAACATTTCCTATTAATCGACGATGTGATAACCACGGGTTCGACATTGGAAGCCTGTGGCAAACAATTGTTAAAAATTCCGGGAGCAAGGCTGAGTATTGCCACGATTGCCTATACCGACTCGTAATTTTACAAAGATTTTCCAAAAAGATTTTCTTTCCACTGAATATAATCGTTATTTTGTGCTGTTAAAATCACTGCTAACATGTTGAAATACCGCATCGCTTTTCTTATTGTTGTTTTTTCGCTACTGCTAACCAGTTGTGCCAAAAGAGGTATGGTTTCGGGTGGACCGAAAGATACTATTCCGCCGACGATTACTTTTAGTACGCCTAAGAATTTCAGCACTAATTTTACCGGTAATTTTATCAAAATCAACTTTAGTGAATATATTAAGGTAAAAGACATCAACAAGCAGTTGATCATTTCTCCTCCAATGAAAAAAGCTCCGGATATTATTCCAATGGGCTACGCCAGTAAATATATCACGATTAAGATCAAGGACACTTTACAACCCAATACGACATACAGTTTTAATTTCGGGCAAAGTATTTCCGACAATAACGAGCAAAATCCATACTCGCAGTTTAAATATGTTTTCTCGACCGGATCGTATATTGATTCTTTAAAAATTGGCGGAATCATTCGTGATGCACACGATATAAAAACCGATAATTTTGTTTCGGTAATGTTGTATGAAGCAAGCACATTTGCCGATTCAACCGTTTTTAAACAACAACCTCGCTATGTAACCAATACACTGGACAGTTTAAAAGTTTTTACACTTGAAAATGTAAAAGAAGGCGATTATTACCTTGTAGCGCTTAAAGACCAGAACAACGATTACAAATTCAACCCTAAAACGGATAAAATTGCATTCTTTAAAAAACCGATACGTATCCCTAACGATACGATTTTCCGATTGGATCTGTTCAAAGAAGAGATCGCTTTTAAAGCCGAAAAACCGTCACAGGAAAACGCAAATAAACTGATCATGGGTTTTGAAGGTAAGGAAAAAGCAAAAAACACCAAGATTACGGTTTCCAAAGGAAATGAGGAACTTCGTTCGGTTATTACAAAATATCCTTCGAAAGACTCCTTGTATATCTGGCTTCCAAAAATAAAGGCCGACTCCTTAAAAATTAATGTCCGTAATGGCGATTATACAAAAGATTTTACCGCGAAAATAAAAGAAATGAAGGCCAAAGCCGATACCTTGTCTTTTGAAGCCAAACCAAGCGGCACAATTGGTTTTAGAGATATTCTTACCATTACGCCGTCGATTCCAATCTCAAAAATTGACAACACAAAAATCAGACTGATTAATGTAAAAGATTCAACGGCAGTACTACCGTTCCAACTTACGTATCATGAGTATGAAAAGAAACTGGAAATCGACTTTAAAAAAGAGGCCGATCAGCGGTATAAGTTAACTCTATTTCCAGGCGCTTTGACCGATTTTTACGAAACCCCGAACGACACTTTAAAGTATACGCTGGGAACGCGTAGCAATACCGATTTCGGAAATTTACGCGTCCGACTTGAACATGTAAAACGCTTTCCGGTAATACTGGAAATACTCGATAAAAACGGAAAAACCATCGCGTCGGAATACAGTGAAAAAGAAACGGTTATTGATTTCAATTTGCTCGATCCGGCCACCTATACCCTACGTCTTATCTACGACGACAATAAAAACCGTAAATGGGATACCGGTAATTTCCTAAGAAAAGAGCTTCCGGAAGAAGTACTCTATTTCCAGGGTGAAGTTGATGTACGCGCCAATTGGGACGTAGATCAGGTTTTTAAAGGAGATTAAACCTATCCCTATCTCTCAGGAAGCCCAGTTTATTTCTGTTCGCCAGCATTAATTCTTTATCCAATTGTACCGAAAAGACCACTTCTTTTTCAACCGGTTCCACTAAGGCATTCCCCAGGTAATCCAAAACCTGCGAATGACCGGAATAAAAATTGTGGTTTACATCGTCGCCAATTCGGTTGACACCAATTACATAGGACATATTTTCGATGGCTCTTGCTTTTAAAAGTGTATCCCAGGCCAGGATTCGCACCTGCGGCCAATTGGCCACATAAATCAACAGATCGTAATCGTCGTTATTTCGGGAATATACCGGGAATCGCAAATCGTAACAGATTAACGGGCAAATACGCCAACCCAGGTAGTTTACCACCAAACGTTCGGTTCCGCCGGACGTATAGGTTTTGTGTTCTCCCGCCAAAGAAAACAAATGGCGTTTGTCGTAGTGTTCGACATCGCCGTTTGGAAAGACAAAAAGCAAGCGGTTATAAAAATTCCCGTCTTCCTTAATCACCAGGCTACCTGTTATCGCGCAGTTTTTTTCCGTAGCGGTTTGTTTCATCCAATTCACCGTTGAACCATTCATAGGCTCAGCGACTTCTTCAGGATTCATTGTAAATCCGGAACTAAACATTTCCGGTAAAACAATTAGTAAGGAATCTTCGGGTATATTCTGAATTTTTGCTGCGAAATAATTTCTGTTCACTTCCGGGTTTTCCCAAAATAGCGGCGCCTGAATGATACTGACTTTCATCTTGTGTTATTATTTTTAATGTTGGCGAGTTTTATCTAATAAAAATATGAAAGTTCTGTCAAAAGAAACGGTTTCGGGCTATAATTTCGATGTAAAAAACAAAAACGCACCCAACGGAACGAAGGGTGCGTTTTAAATCGTGATTTTTTTAAACCTATTTGATACTTGCCTTAAAGTATTCTCTGTTCATACGAGCAATATTCTCAAGCGAAATACCTTTTGGACATTCGACTTCACAGGCTCCTGTATTGGTACAGTTTCCAAATCCTTCGTTGTCCATTTGTTCTACCATGTTTAATACACGCTCCGCTGCCTCAACTTTACCTTGTGGTAACAAGGCAAACTGGGAAACTTTTGCCGATACGAATAACATAGCAGATGAGTTTTTACAAGTTGCTACACAAGCACCACATCCGATACAGGTTGCCGCGTCAAAAGCTCTGTCGGCATCGTGTTTTGGAATTGGAATAGCATTGGCATCCTGTGTATTTCCGGAAGTGTTTACCGAAATAAATCCACCAGCATGTTGGATTCTGTCAAAAGCACTTCTGTCTACTACTAAATCTTTAATTACCGGGAATGCTTTAGCACGGAATGGCTCGATAAAAATCGTATCGCCATCTTTGAACATACGCATATGCAACTGACATGTTGTTACACCTTTGTCCGGTCCGTGAGCTTCTCCGTTAATATAAAGGGAACACATTCCGCAGATTCCTTCACGACAATCGTGGTCGAAAGCTACCGGTTCGTCTCCTTTTTCTACTAATCCGTCGTTTAATACGTCTAACATTTCAAGGAAAGACATATCCGGTGACACATCGCTGATTTTATAATCAACTAATTGTCCTTTATCTTGAGCGTTTTTCTGACGCCATATTTTTAACGTTAAATTCATAACTTTGAGTATTAAGTATTAAGAGGATCCCTTAACACATTACATTATTTGTAACTTCTTTGTACCGGTTTCACATTTTCGAATTTCAGCTCTTCTTTGTGTAATACGGCTTCTCTAGGATCTCCTTTGTATTCCCAGGCAGCTACGTACGCAAAGTTGATGTCATCACGTTGTGCTTCTCCTTCTTCCGTTTGATATTCTTCTCTGAAGTGTCCACCACATGATTCGTTTCGGTGTAAAGCATCTTTCGCAAATAATTCTCCTAATTCAAGGAAATCGGCTACACGTAATGCTTTTTCCAGTTCCTGATTGAATCCGTTAACATCACCCGGTACACGAACGTCTCTGTAGAACTCTTCACGGATGGCTTTGATTTCTTCCATCGCTTCTGCTAATCCTTTTGCGTTACGCGCCATCCCTACTTTATCCCACATTACTTTTCCAAGTTTTCTGTGGAAGTAGTCTACGGAATGTGTTCCGTTATTTTTACTTAATTTTTCAATCAGATCTCTAACGTTTTTCTCTGCCTCGATAAACTCCGGTAAATCGGTTGAGATTTTTCCGGTACGGATATCTTTAGACAAATAATCTCCGATAGTATACGGTAATACGAAATATCCGTCGGCAAGACCCTGCATCAAAGCAGACGCTCCTAATCGGTTCGCTCCGTGATCGGAGAAGTTTGCTTCACCAATAGAATAACAACCTTCGATAGTCGTCATCAGGTTATAATCTACCCAGATTCCACCCATAGTATAGTGAACCGCAGGATAAATCATCATTGGTGTTTCGTATGGATTATCGTCAACGATTTTCTCATACATCTGGAACAAGTTACCATATTTATTGGCTACTACTTCTGTTCCTAATTTTTTAACAAGAGCCGCATCCTCTGGGTTTAAGTGTTTGATTTTTGCCTGCTCTTTTCCATAACGTTGGATCGCAGAGGCGAAATCAAGATAAACCGCTTCTCCTGTTTTGTTTACTCCGAAACCGGCATCACATCTTTCTTTTGCCGCACGCGAAGCTACGTCACGCGGTACAAGGTTACCAAAAGATGGATAACGTCTTTCCAAATAGTAATCTCTATCTTCTTCAGCAAGATCCGTCGGTTTTAAACGACCTTCGCGGATTGCCTGTGCATCTTCTAATTTTTTAGGTACCCAGATACGACCGTCATTACGCAATGATTCGGACATCAATGTTAATTTTGACTGGTGATCACCCGAAACCGGAATACAGGTTGGGTGAATTTGCGTATAACAAGGGTTAGCGAAATACGCTCCTTTTTTGTGGATTTTCCAGGCTGCCGTTACGTTACTTCCCATCGCATTTGTAGAAAGGAAGAATACGTTTCCATAACCTCCGGAAGCAATCACTACAGCGTGAGCCGAATGTCTTTCGATTTCTCCGGTAACCAGGTTACGGGCAATGATTCCTCTTGCTTTTCCTTCAACAATTACAAGATCCAACATTTCGTGACGGTTATACATTTGGATTTTTCCACGTCCGATCTGACGGTTCATCGCAGAATAAGCTCCCAATAATAACTGTTGTCCGGTTTGTCCTTTTGCGTAGAAGGTTCTCGATACCAAAGTACCCCCGAAAGAACGGTTATCTAATAATCCGCCATATTCACGAGCCAAAGGCACCCCTTGAGCCACACATTGATCAATAATATTAGCCGAAACTTCTGCCAAACGGTGTACGTTTGCTTCACGGGCGCGGTAATCCCCACCTTTTACCGTATCGTAAAATAAACGGAAAGTTGAGTCACCATCTCCCTGGTAATTTTTTGCCGCATTGATACCTCCCTGTGCTGCAATCGAGTGCGCACGACGTGGAGAATCCTGAAAACAAAATGCTTTTACGTTATATCCTAATTCTGCTAAAGTTGCAGCAGCCGAACCTCCTGCCAATCCTGTTCCAACGATAATCACATCGATGTTACGCTTGTTGGCCGGGTTCACTAAGTTTATATGATCTTTATAGTCTGTCCATTTCGTCGAAATAGAACCTTGAGGTATTTTAGAATCTAATGCCATAATCTTTATCTATTATAGGATTATTTAAAGAAGTGAATATATAAAGGAATAATAGCAAATAATAACGGTACAATAATTGCAAATCCTTTTCCGAAAACTTTGATCGCCGGGGTGTATTTAGGATTGTTTGCTCCTAACGACTGGAAAGCACTATTAAATCCGTGTAGTAAGTGGAACGCTAATACCGCCATAGAAAACACGTAGAAAATTGTGAATGCCAATCCCCATTTCGGGTCTTTAAAGAATTCAATTGTAATGGTATGCAAATCTTTATATCCTTCTGCAAATTTCACTTTAAGTGGTTTTGTGTAGTAGAAATCACGTCCATCAATAACGATATTTTCCCCATCAACACTTTGTACCGGAATAAATTTATCCTGTCCCCATCCTGAAGTCAGGTAAAAATCCTGAGTTGCTCCCGGTTGTGCTTCAACTGTGATTTTTTGTAACGGCATTGTTGTAAAGTGCATTTTTGCCCAGAAATTTACCATGTGCGTTGCAATGAAAATCAAAATCAATGTTCCCAAAACAGCCATATTCCTAGATGCCCAGGCACTGTTTGCTCCAGCATTGTTCTTCGCATAACCAATAGGCCTCGCTTTTTTGTTTTGAATAGTTAGAAGAATACCGTCGATCGCGTGGAAAAGGATCGAAATGTAGGTAACATAAGATAGAATTTTTACCGCTGGATTGGTTGTCATAAACAATGCATATTCGTTGAACTGCAATTGTGTACCGAACAATAACTGTAGATTACCTGCTAAGTGTCCCACCAAAAACAAGCATAAAAATAAACCCGTAAGAGCCATCCAGTATTTCTTTCCAATAGATGACTTTAAAAGTGCAGATTTCGCCATAGTGTTTGATTGTAATAGTTTTTAAAAAAATCAAACAAAAATAAGGCTATTTCAAATTAACCGCAACCCTTTCAGGCTTATTTATAATGAATTTAAAGTATTTGTCCGATAGTATTGAGAAAAGCATATTCTCATTTTCCTATCTTATTAAATTATAGCGGAATAACTTTTGGAGTTTTATTTCTGATAGGTCGGCACCAAGCCTCTTAAGCCCATATCGACCACATTTTCCCCGGCAGATGGCTCGTATTTTCCATCCACATGAACTTCTTTCCACTCGAAACTGTTGTTTACCGATAGCGAAAGCGTCACTTCGACGTCGCGGGTTTCATTTCCGGTGATCACCAAAGGTGTGGCAAATTTACCGGTTACGACGCACGATTTAGGTGGAATCGGAGACGTTGCATAAAGCGGATTTGGAACGGTGGTCGCTCCGGTTGCGGTCTGACCTGAAAACGGCATTCCGTTTACACTCAAAGCCCAATATCCCTGTTCGCGGTTTCCGTTTACCGGAAAACTACTGTTTCCGATATGATGTGTAGTCAAATAGGTTTTAAAACCGACAAAACTAGCCAATGTACCGGTATAATCGGTTCCCTGATGCAATATGTTAATATCGTAGTTTTGATACGAAAGCGATGTCCGTATCCATTCGTAACTTCCTGTTGCGACTTGACTCAAGGGTATCGACAAAAAGATTTCGCCTTCCTCAGCAATTTTCGACTGACTGAAATCAATGGCATTTTCGCCGCCTGCCATCGTTTCGGGCGCATGGTACACTACCGTCCCCATACCTAAGGCCGTACTGGCATTGGGTGCCAGTTCCATATAATGCGAACTGATTGCATTAAACGAAGGTGATTGTGCCGCATTACCTTCGGTAATAGCCGCCGGTTGGCCCAAATTGTTCAATCTTGGCTGTGTCGCATCAAACTTAAATCGCATTACCAAGTGTGGTTCGGCATTTTTTACATCATCATTATCATCGCACGAAAAGAATGCGATGGCAAGTAATACAATTAATATGATGCTTTTAAATTTCATAGCCTGGATTAACACAACATTACTAACAAAAATCCTGCCAAGATTTTGTTAAATCAGTATGTTTTGGTTACATCTTCATCTACAACGAGAATATAGTCGGCTTTATTGTAGTGCTCGGCCTCTAATTGCGAAATATTTTTTTGCGTAACCGTAGCAATAGTAATTATCTTACTTTCCGGGTTATTTCTCTTTAAATACCAATAGATTCCTTCGAAATTATCGCTGTGATACGTTCCGTTATAATGAATAAATACCGATTCCGGTTTTTGGTTTTTTTGGATAAAATAGGCCATCGTAGCATCTTTGATCGCCTGTGCTTTTGGCAGGTTATCCCCTCCATGACCGCCCATCATTTCAATCATTTTAACATAGCCCGGCAATTGCGCATCATAAGCTATCGGTAACGGCGCGATCCAGTTTTTCTCTTCCGGTGTCAATGCCTCCAAAGCCTCAAGTCCTTTTTTAAAAACCATACTGGCGTAACGGCGCGGTACATTGGTAGCTACAAAATGTTTACGATGTTCTTTTGCATAGTCTACCAAAGGCTTATAATCGGTTTTATGATTGTTCCAAAGCCTTGCCAGCGTATCAAATGCTTTTTGATCAATTTCGCCACGCAGGTATTGATCCAATTGTTTCTGATTGTCGGCTTCGATCATTTCGGCGCCTAATACGACTTCTCTTTTTTCACCCAGATCTTTTGTCAGCTCCAATTGCAACCAATGAACAACCGAATTATCATGATGCTCGCCAAACAAAACCACTTCCGCCTTTTCGGCCGCTTTTAGCAGTTTTCCATAGTTTGCTTTTTTTCCTTTTTTATCAAATAACTGATACGGCATTTTGTCCTGCGCCTGCAAAATTGTCACAAAAAACAGGGGTATAAAGAGTGATAGTATTTTTTTCATGGCAGAAAATTACCCATTATTATGAATTCTTCAAAATTTTAAATTCGCATTAACACCATTTCGACCTAAAATCTCTAAATTTGAAGTTCTATACTTAAATTTATTTCGTTATGAAATACCATCAGATTGACCGAAACCTTTTTATCAAAAACCGCAAGAAATTCACTGCGGCTATGAAACCAAACAGCATTGCCATTTTTAACTCCAACGATATCTATCCGGTTAGTGCCGACAGTACACTTCCGTTCGCACAACACCGCGACATCTTCTATCTGTCGGGCGTAGATCAGGAAGAAAGCGTTTTATTGCTTTTCCCGGATGCTCCGTACGAACATCAGAAAGAAATACTTTTTCTTAGAGAAACAAACGAACACATTGCCGTTTGGGAAGGTGAAAAACTTACTAAAGAACGCGCTTTTGAAGTGTCGGGAATCAAGACGGTTTATTGGTTACAGGATTTCAAAAAAGTTTTATACGAACTGATGACCTATGCCGATACGATGTACATCAACACAAACGAACACTACCGCGCTTCTGTGGAAACAGAAACACGTGAGGCTCGTTTTATCAAATGGTGGAAAGAAACGTATCCGGCACATAAAGTAGAAAAGAGCAATCCTATTTTACAGCGCATTCGTTCGGTAAAAGAAAGCGAAGAACTGGATCTGATCCAACAGGCTTGTAACATTACCGAAAAAGGATTCCGTCGTATTTTATCGTTTGTAAAACCAGGCGTTATGGAATATGAAGTGGAAGCCGAATTTGCACACGAATTTTTACGAAACCGTTCCAAAGGTTTTGCTTATACGCCGATTATCGCTTCGGGTAATAACGCGAATGTTTTACACTATATCGAAAACAACCAACAATGTAACGACGGCGATTTATTGTTATTGGACGTAGGTGCCGAATACGCCAACTATTCCAGCGATATGACCCGTACAATTCCGGTTTCGGGACGTTTTACCAAAAGACAGCGTGAAGTTTATGACGCCGTATTACGCGTTAAAAACGAAGCCGCCAAAATGTTGGTTCCGGGGAATTTCTGGAAACAATACCATGTGGAAGTCGGTAAAATTATGACGTCTGAGTTACTGGGATTAGGTTTGCTTGACAAAGCGGATGTTCAAAACGAAAATCCGGAATGGCCGGCGTATAAAAAATATTTTATGCACGGTACGTCACACCATATGGGATTAGATACGCACGATTATGGTTTACTATATGAGCCAATGCAGGCAAATATGGTTTTCACTATTGAACCGGGAATTTATATTCCGGCCGAAGGATTCGGAATCCGAATTGAAGACGATGTGGTGATTCAGGCTAAAGGAGAACCGTTTAACCTGATGCGTAATATTCCTATCGAGGCTGATGAAATCGAAAGCCTGATGAATTCCTAATACGATATCAAACGAATTATAAAAACGGTTTGCGGCTTTGGTTTGCAAACCGTTTTCTTTTTCGGCCGTCTCGCTTTATTCTTTATTTTTGCACTATCAAAACCGCTTACTTTGAAGTTTTCCCTTTTTAAAAACGCTAAGATTGCCTATACGGATACCGGAAAAGGAACCGCACTTGTTTTTTTGCACGGTTTTCTTGAAAATGCCGGAATGTGGGATTTTTATACGACTGCGTTTTCCCAAAAATACCGCGTTATTACCATCGATCTTTTAGGTCACGGACAATCGGAATCGATCGGATATATTCATAGTATGGAAGATATGGCCGATGCCGTTCAGACGGTTTTAAGCGAACTTCGAATTCGGAAAGCCGTTTTTATCGGGCATTCGATGGGTGGTTATGTGGCGCTGGCTTTTGCCGAACTTTATCCGGATCACGTAAAAGGAATGGTACTTTTAAATTCGACTTCCAGAGCCGACAGTGAGGAGCGGAAACGCAACCGTGACCGGGCTATCGTTGCCGTAAAACAGAGTTATACAAATTTTATTAAAATGTCGATCGCAAATCTTTTTAGCGAAGATAACCGCGACCGACTGGCCGACGCAATTGAAACCGCCAAAACGGAAGCTTTAAAAACACCGTTACAAGGAATTATTGCCGCACTCGAAGGGATGAAAACCCGTAACGACCGGGAAGTGATTTTGCATTTTGCACCCTATCCGATTATGCTTATTCTCGGCAAAAAAGATCCGGTTTTAAATTATCAGGATAGTCTGGAGCAAATCGAGAATACCGGTGTAAAGCTGGTCACGTTTAACGACGGCCATATGAGTCATCTGGAAAATCAGGACGAACTGCTAACCGTACTCCGCGATTTTTTTAAAACCGTTTAATTATTTTATTTTTTCTTCGAAAGGAATTTCGGGATTCAAAATTTCATTGATCAGTATAACAATCTGCGTTCTGAAATCGGCAAGTATATCCGGGGTTACAATCGTTTCGTAGTCTTTTTCCACTTTTCTACCAAAAGGCATAAAGCCACCTCGCATGTTTTTAAACGACACAATTCCCACTTCCATTTCCAAACCTGCCGTTTTCTCTTCATACATAAACGCATAACAAAGCAACTGTATGATTTTGTCGTTTTTGATATCTTCGGTCAGACCTGTCCAATCTTTTAGCTGTACGTTGTTTTTTAAAACTTTTCCGGTTTTATAATCGACAATCCTGATTTTCCCGTTGCGTTGTTCGATCCGGTCGACATTCCCGGCAATTTTAACCGAAAACGGCAGCCGACTATCTTCTAATGTTCGTTCCAACGGCGTTTCCAAAGCGATTATTTTAACTACATCACCGGCTTCCAATTGTCGTTTTTCCTCTTTTAAAAAGTTATAGACATTCCGTTTGGCGACTTCAAATGCCAAAAGGTTCTTTCCTTTCGAAATCTCCCCTTCTTTATACACCAATCGGAATTGTTTTTCCACTTCCGAATCGGCCATCGCAAACAACCAATCCATATCCGTAAACGACAGGAATTTGCCAACATACGGTTTATACAATTCTTCCAAAGTGGCATGAATAATCGTTCCCAATGTATTCAGCGCAATGTTTTCCTCCACTTCTTCCACTTCCGAAATGCGCAGGATTCGTTGGTTGTAAAATTGAATCGGATTCCGCATATAAGTCGTCAGTCCCGAAGGCGAAAACCCTTTCCCGGTTGCGATTTCTTTTAAGCGCACCATCACCCGATCCGATTTTGGTACCGCTACCGGTTCGTAGGCTTTGTCCGGTAAAAAGGCATTATAAATCTGATGCGACAGGTTATGAGCCGGTTGCTTTTCGATTTCCAATTGCGTTATAAATCGGCTTCGTTCGCCCGCATCCAAACCTTCACTTTCCGTATTATACAACAGATAGATATTTTTGGCGCGTAACAGCAGATGATAAAAGTGATAGCTATAAATTGCGTCTTTTTCTTTGTAAGTAGGCAAGCCTAATTCGCGTTTTACATCGTACGGAATAAACGAATTCATGGTTTTTCCGGCTGGAAATTTCCCTTCGTTCATAGATGTTACGATCACGGTTTCGAAATCAAGAACACGACTTTCCAACACCCCCATGATCTGAAGTCCGGTTAACGGTTCCCCTTCGAATGAGACTTCCGCCAGATCGATCACTTGTTTGTACACTGTATAAAGCGTACTCACCGTATCCAGTTTCGGATGTGCTTCGTGGTAGTTGATCAGTTTATTGATGACTTTAAAAATCGAGTACAAAAAGGTTTTTGACAGCTTGTCTTCTTCCTTATCGTTGTTTAAAAACGATTTGATTGTCAATATGATTTGCGACAATCGATCCAATACTTGTCCGACATTATTATTATCCCATTTTTCAAACAACAACTGAAACAATGCGGATGGTTTTTCCTGGATTTCAAATAGTTTTTTATGTGTTAGAAACGTGATGTTATTTCTGTTGATCACCTGAACCAGCGATCCGGCTTTTACGTAGGGTTCCACCAATGGATGCGTGAGTATGTCCAACACTTCTTTATAATAGAAAACGTAGCTTTTTTCGTTTCGCTGAACGGCGTTTGTATGTAGTTTAAACAGCTTATTGATCAGAATCTGAGCCGGGTTATTTTTACTATTATAACCCATGGTGATATTGAGACTTTCCACCGACGATGGTAAGGCATAAAGCACCGGAATTAGCAAATTTTCTTCTCCTAAAACCAAAGCAACTTTATCGAGACTTTCGGTTTCGAGCTGAATTTCTTCTATTAGCTTTCCGGCTATTTTAGCCTGTCCTACGGTTTTGGGCGTTCCGATGATCCGGATATTTTTTTCCTCGCTAAAATCGTTTACAATCCACTCAAAAGGCTGGGTTGTATATTGTTTCCATTCTTTTTTAAAACGGCGTACAAACAAACCGGCATCGTGAAACGAATCATTTAAAAAAGCGGCGTCAATATCCCAATAGACTTTTGCCTGATCGTTAAACAGTAATTGTTGTATGATTTTTTCTTCGGCTTGATTCAAAGCGTTAAAACCGGCAAAAATTAATTTTTTGGATCCGAGCGCTTCCGAAAAATGATTGAGGTTTTCCACTGCTTCCCGATAAATTAATCCCTGATAACCGATTCCTTTTCGCAATAAATGATCGTATAGTGATTCGTAGTATAACGGTAAAAGTTTCCAGAATTCGAGGTAATTATCGATCATCGTGGTTCTTTTTTCCAGATCCAACGACCAGTGTTTGATATCTTCAATATCTTTTAAATATGAAAATATATGACTCGGTTTTAGCAGGTAGCGATCGATTTCATTAAAATCCTGTATCAGTGTTTTTGCCCAGTTGGCAAACAGTTCGAACGATTGTTGCTTTTCGGGTGGCGTTACTTCGAGGTAGACATCGTAGAACTCAAACAACAATTCGATATTATCACAGGTTCGTATACCGGCAACATCCTGTATAAAATCTTCGATACTGACGATTTCCGGAGCAAAAAGCGTCCCCGGCAATTGTTTTTTTAAGGCTTCTATCAGGAAAATACGCGCTCTTTTGTTGGGAAGTACAATCACAATATTGGAGATAGTATCCTGATACTGTTCGATAATCGCACTACTGAGCTTGTCTAAAAAGGAAAACGTTGCCATAGTATAAAAATAAAAAAACGCCCCGATAAACGGGGCGTTTTCCTTATTTATTTGTGTGGGAAATTATTTGATTAATTTAACCTCAACACGTCTGTTGTTAGCTTTACCTTTCGCTGTTTTGTTAGTATCGATTGGTTTAGACTCACCGTATCCGATTGAAGACAATCTTTCGAAGTCAATTCCGTTTTCGATTAAATAATCTTTAACAGCTTTAGCTCTCTCTTCAGATAATTTTTGGTTGAATGCATCTTTACCATCGCTATCTGTGTGTCCTTCGATGCTGAATCTAGAGTTTGGATACTCTTTTAAGATTGCAGTGATCGATTGTAACACAGGGAAAGTTTGTTTTTGGAAAGTAGCTTTACCAGAGTTGAACAAGATCGTTTTAGCGTAAGCATTTAATTTTTTGATAGTCTCGTCAGAAACTTCAGGACATCCGTTGTTAGCAACAGTTCCTTTAACATCTGGACATTTATCATCTTTATCAGCTACACCGTCACCATCTCTATCTGGCCAAGGACAACCACCGTTTTCTTTAGGACCTTTTACGTTTGGACATTTGTCTACGTTATCTGGCACACCATCACCGTCTGTATCAGGACATCCGTTGAATTGTTTTGGACCAGCTACTTCAGGACAAGCATCGTCTTTATCAGGAATTCCGTCACCGTCTGTATCAGGACAACCTTGGAATTCTTTAGGACCAGCTACATCTGGACAAGCGTCATCTTTATCTGGAATTCCGTCACCGTCTGTATCAGGACAACCTTGGAATTCTTTTAAACCAGGTACATCTGGACAAGCGTCATCTTTATCATAGATTCCGTCACCGTCTGTATCTTTACCTCCAAATTTGAAAGTAATACCTGCGAAGTGTTGCATGTGAGAAGGAACGTCTACTGACGGATCTCTTGTCTCATCAAATGAATGTTTGTAAGTTGAACGGAAAGATAAACCTACGTTTTCAGAGAACCAGAAAGTTAATCCTAAACCTCCGTTAACGGTTCCTGTACTAGCATCACCAAAGAAAGTATAACCTCCACCGATGTGTGCAGACGGATCAATAACTTTAGATCCGATCAGGTTCATGAAGCTATAGTTAATAACCCCATCAATTCCGTAGTAAGATAAATCTCCAGGATTTACTACAGTGTAATCTCCAGGTACTGTAACTCTTGGCTCAACAAATTTAGTGATTTTGTTTACCGATCCAGTTACGCCAAAAGAGAAGTTATCTCCAATGTGTCTGGAAACGTTAACAAAAGATACTGATGGAATAATGTTCCAGTTGGCTTTTGCGTTAAAAAACTGTGAAAATTGGTCTTCTAATTTCTTGCTAGCGCTGAATCTAGTGTCTACAGCATTCGCACCAATAGTAATAGCCCAAGGGTTATTGCTATCCTGAGCCTGCGAACTTAGACCCGCAAACATCAATGCTGCTACGAATAATTTGTTTAGATGTCTCATACTTTTTTTATTTAATTACAATACGTTATAATTACAGCAAAAGTAAGATGTAAAATATTAACTACAAAGCAATTTGTTAAAAAATTCGCTTTTTCTTACTAAAAACTTCTTACTGAATTACTTCCAATGCCTTTCCAACCTCTGTAAAAGCGCTTATAGCCTTGTCTAAATGCTCTTTAGAATGGGCTGCAGATAATTGTACCCGAATTCTTGCTTTATCTTTTGGAACCACCGGGAAAAAGAAACCAATTACGTAGATTCCTTTTTTAAGTAATTCATCTGCCATTACTTGCGAAAGTTTTGCATCATAAAGCATTACCGGTACAATTGCAGAGTCGCCATCGATGATATCAAATCCGGCCGCTTTCATACCCGCTTTAAAATAGTTCGTATTCCACTCCAGTTTGTCGCGCAATGTGGTATCTTTTTCCAACAATTCAAAAACTTTAATCGACGCGCCCACAATAGACGGTGCCAATGAATTTGAAAACAAATACGGTCTTGAACGTTGTCTTAAAATTTCGATTACTTCTTTTTTGGCCGTTGTATAACCACCCATCGCTCCACCTAAGGCTTTTCCTAATGTTCCGGTTATAATATCCACACGTCCCATTACATTTTTAGCCTCCAGCGTACCTTTTCCGGTCGCTCCGATAAATCCGGCGGCGTGACATTCGTCTACCATCACCATCGCATCGTATTTGTCGGCTAAATCACAGATTTTATCCAATGGCGCTACCAAACCGTCCATCGAAAAAACACCGTCGGTTACAATCAGCTTAAAGCGTCTTCCTTCTTCATTCGCTTTGATCAACTGCTGCTCCAAATCGGCCATATTGTTGTTTTCATAACGGTAACGGGCCGCCTTACACAAACGTACCCCATCGATAATCGAAGCGTGGTTTAAACTATCGGAAATGATCGCATCTTCTTCGCCTAATAATGGCTCAAAAACACCTCCGTTGGCATCAAAAGCAGCCGCATACAGTATCGTATCTTCCGTACCGTAGAAATCGGCAATTTTTCGCTCTAATGTTTTGTGAATATCCTGCGTACCACAGATAAAACGAACAGACGACATTCCGAATCCGTGTGTATCCAAAGCGTCTTTTGCCGCCTGAACCACTTCCGGATGCGATGACAATCCGAGGTAGTTGTTCGCACAAAAATTCAATACGGTTTCACCGGTCGAAATGGTGATTTCCGCACCTTGTGGCGACGTGATGATACGTTCTTTTTTAAACAATCCGTTATCCTGAATGGCATTTAATTCGTTCTGTAAATGCGCTTTAATTTTTCCGTACATGATATGCTGTTTATTCGGTTATTATTATTCCGGTTACAAATGTATCACATTTAACGTTTCCCCTATATATACCAGTGTTTTTTTCGCAACCTCATAACCCATTTCCCGTAAGGCCAGTTCGTATTCTTCCAACTGACGGGCGTATTTGGCCTGATGTGCTCCGGTTTTATAATCCAGTAAATAGGCCGTTGTTCCGCGTATAACCACGCGATCGGGCTTAATGGTTCTACTGTCTTTTTTAATGATACTTTGTTCGTTATAGATAGCATCGGCTTCTTCGAAAAACAGCCGTAGCTCTTCGTGATTTACAATCGTGTGCAACGTCTGTTCGACGGTTTCTTTTTGCATCCGGACAATCAATCCGGTTTCCTGTGCTTTTATCGAAGCCAGCGGAATATCGTTTTTGGTTTTTATAAACGATAGGATTTCGTGTAGTATATTTCCGAATTCAATTGCTTTTTCCTGTGTGGTTCCCCACATCAATGCTTCCCGTTGGGCAATCTTGATGGCTTTTGGATTTAGCTTTTCGTTTACTTCCACAATTAGCTGTTGCGTGTCGGTGTAACTTCCTCCTATCGACTGTCGGTTCGGTTCTCCGAATTCAAACACCATGCTATCCTCATTATAAACACCCTGAAAATCGAGGTATTTGATAAAGAACGACGACATGTTATTTTGTAATTCCCCTTTACTGCTGATGTTGCGCCCGGAAATAATATACAATTGCTCTTCGGCACGGGTTAACGCCACATACAAAACATTGATGTTATCCAGAATGTCCTGCTGACTTTTTTCTTCATAGACTTCGGCGGCTTTTCCACCGTATTCCGATACTTCTTTTTTGGCATCGACCAAGGCTCTGGAAATCGCAAATTCATCTTCTTCCATTTCGAGCCACATCTTATTCCGCGGTGCCGCAGCATAGTTTTCTTCTGCAAACGGAAAGATCACCACCGGAAATTCCAACCCCTTGGATTTATGGATCGTCATGATGCGAACCGCATTGTTTCCTTCGGGCGACGGAATACTAAATTTGGATCCGTTTTTATCCCAGTAATCGAGAAAATCCGCAATCCCGGACTGGGTTCGCACGTCTCTTTCCAATACCAGATCCAAAAAGTACTGCACATAGGAAATGGTACTTTTTTCTTTTATAAAAACGGCTATTATAATTTCGACGGTTTCATAGAGCGATTTCTTCCGGCATTCATCAAATGAAATTCCGATTCCGAGTTCCCGCAACCAGTTTTCGAGTGCCGCTTCCGTTTCCTGTTGCATCCCCTGTTCAATACAATCGTGAATCTGCAACTGGTTTTGACGATGCCGCGCTACAAAATATAAAAAGGCTGCTTTGGACTCTTTGTCGTTGTTGTTTTTCAGGTAACGCAGCACGTTTAAAATCAATCGTACTTCGGTTGCATTTTCGATCAGCAAGGTTTCGGACGATAATATCTTGATTCCGTTTTCGGTCAGGTAATTTGCCAACGCGACACCCGACGATCGCTTTCGCGTGAGCAACACAATATCTTTGTAGGCATACCCTTTTGCAACGACATCAAATATAGTTTTTAAGGTCGCTTTCAGGTATAACTGTTCTTTGTCGTTTGTTTCTTCTCCGTCTTCATCGGTTACTTCGACCGTTTCGGGAATAAATGAAATATTCACATAACCCCCTATTTTGGAATTGTTTTCCTGGTGACTGTGATTGCGGTAAAGATCCTGATAGTCTTCGTTTGAAAACTCATCGGCCAGCATCGCAAAAAAAGCGTTGTTAAACTGAATGATTTCCGAGTAACTCCTATAATTTTTCTCCAGTCGGACGAGTTTTTTATCCGGGTTTGAAAACGGATTATGGCATTTACTCAGCGCGATAAACTGCTCTGCTTTCCCACCGCGCCAACGGTAAATGGATTGTTTCGGATCGCCCACAATCATCAGCGATCCGCGTACGCCTGACAAATCTTCACTGGCCAGCGCATTGTCGATTAACGGAATCAGATTGTGCCATTGCATTTCGGACGTATCCTGAAATTCGTCGATAAAAAAATGACGGTAACGTTCGCCCAGACGTTCGTAAATAAACGGCGCCGGCTGGTTTTGAATTTCTTTATAAATGATCGCGTTAAACTCCGAAATCGACAGTATATTTTGCTCCTTCTGAATCCGTTCCAACTCCTGACTAATCGAGTTTAACAACGACAACGGTGTGATGTTTTTTAGAAAAGCCGTATAAAAATTCTTTTTTTCATAGTTTTTATAAACCGCATCCAGTAATGTGATCAACTCTCCGGAAATCGACTCGATTATATCCTTATCTTTTGCTGTTTTATTAACCGCGATATCATCGATCTCCCGAAACTTTTTATGCGAACTTTTTAATTCTCCTTTTTGGATATACCCCAAATGATTAGGAAACGTTCCGCGGGAAAATGATTTGAGGTCGATTCCTTTGCTTTCGATCAGCGCCATGGCTTCATCCGCCTTAGCCACACTATCGGCATCGAGATACGACACGGCTTCTTTTAGTTTGGTTTTAACCGCCAAAAACTCTTCGATCGATTTGCCTTCAAAGTTCTGAACCTCGTTCCGGTTGTTTTCATTGAGCAATAATCGGCCCACATCCAACAATTCTCCGGTCACATCCCAACTTCTGTCGTTATCGGTTTTATCCACGGAAAAATCGACCAATAGGTTTGTCAGTTCGTTTTCCTCACCCGCTTTAGCCACAATGGCGTCCACGGCTTCCATTAAAAGCGAATCCGTTTCCAACGAAACATCAAAGGTTACCGGCAAATTCAGATCGTGCGCAAAAGCACGGATTACTTTATGGGTAAATTTATCAATCGTAGAAATATCGAAAGACGCATAATTATGGATAATATTTTTGATGATCGCTTTCGATTTGTCCTGAATGGTCGCCAGACTTAGCCGCGTTTCTGCCGAAATATCCTTCATCAACTCCAAAGCTTTGTCATTGGTATCGGGTTTTGAGAACTCCGACAAACCGTTTACAATCCGGGTTTTCATTTCCTCTACGGCTTTATTGGTAAAAGTTATGGCCAGGATTTTTTTATACGCATCATTCGAATCGGCCGTCAATAAAATTTTAAGATACTCTTTGACAAGCGTATAGGTTTTACCCGATCCGGCGGAAGCGTCATAAATTGAAAAAGCAGTTTTCTCCACAATTAAGAAATGTTTATATTGGCATTACCAATATCAGAATAGAAAATTACTATTTTTTATTCCAAAGTATAATTTATAATTTTGAATAAAATTAATACTAATCTTTAAATAAAAATACTATGGCTTTCGAATTACCAAAACTTCCATATGCCTATGACGCGTTAGAGCCTCATATTGATGCCCGTACAATGGAGATTCACCATTCTAAACATCACAATGCATATACTACGAATTTAAACGCTGCAATCGCAGGAACGGATTTAGAAGGCAAAACAATCGAAGAAATCCTTAACGGTCTTGATTTGTCTAAAGCAGCTGTTCGTAATAATGGTGGTGGTTTTTACAATCACAATTTATTCTGGGAAGTGATGTCGCCAAACGGAGGCGGATTACCAACAGGAGAATTAGCAGAGGCTATCAATGCTTCTTTTGGTTCTTTTGACGAATTTAAAGCGCAGTTTTCAAAAGCAGGTGCGACACAATTTGGTTCCGGATGGGCATGGTTATGTGTTCAGAAAGGTGGAAAACTTGATGTTTGCGGAACTCCAAATCAGGACAACCCGTTAATGCCCGGTATCGGATGTGGCGGAACTCCTATTTTAGGAATGGACGTTTGGGAACATGCCTACTATTTGCACTATCAAAACAGAAGACCGGATTATATTGAGGCATTTTTCAATGTGATTAACTGGGCTGAAGTAGCAAAACGTTATGCAGCTGCAAAATAATCTAAAATAACAACTACAAATAGCCCCGATGGTACTACTGTCGGGGTTTTTTATTGATCATAAAATAAAAAGGTGGAATAGAATTCCACCCTTTTTGCCCCAAATCTACCATAAACTTAACCTACTAATGCTATGGTGATACAAATGTATTGTCAATGCTTTTTGCTATCAAAAAAATCAGATTATCTACTAATAAATTCGATAAAAAGCGTGTTTTTAACTACTTGTTAGTACGCGCGGGCGTCTTTACCTTCGTAAAAGTTCATAAAAGCACGGTTCACTACGCGATTACCACCATTGGTTGGATAGTCACCTGTGAAATACCAATCCCCTAAATTTTTCGGACAAGCCGTGTGTAAATTCTCCACGGTCTGGAAAATGATTTTCACTTCAGCATTAACATCCGACGAAGTTAACATCTCGGCAATCTTGTCTGAAATTTCCTGATCTGTAAACGGTGCGTATATTTCTTTTACATAGTTTACCACTTCATTATCCGGAAGGTGTTCCTGTGCTTTTGATTTCTGATACACTTCGTCTACCAAATGGTACAGATTGCGTTCTTTCAACAACTCTAATGTAGCCTGAAATGCGATCAGACCTTCCAGCTTGGCCATATCAATTCCGTAACAATCCGGATAACGGATTTGCGGTGCCGAAGAGACAATTACGATTTTCTTCGGATGCAAACGATCCATCATCTTGATAATACTCTTTTTTAAGGTTGTTCCCCGTACAATACTATCATCGATGATCACTAGATTGTCACTTGGATTGATCACCCCATATGTCACATCGTATACATGTGCCACCAAATCGTCACGACTACTATCTTCGGTAATAAAGGTGCGCAGTTTCGCATCTTTAATCGCTACTTTTTCGGTTCGGAGTTTTACCGATAAAATATCCTGTAATTTTTCGGCCGTCAACACTTCTTTATTCGCTAAAATATCGGAAATCTTACGTTGGTTTAAAAAATCCTGTGCCGCTTCGACCATTCCATAAAAAGAGGTTTCCGCTGTATTCGGTATATAAGAAAACACCGTATTATCGGTATCGTTTCCGATTGCTTCCAGAACCGCCGGCATGATCAACTTCCCTAATTCTTTGCGTTCCTGGTAAATTTCGGCATCACTTCCTCTTGAGAAATAAATTCTTTCGAACGAACAGGCTTTTAACGGTAGGGCTTCGCGGATCTGTTCGTCCAGTACTCTTCCGTCTTTTTTAACGATAATCGCATGTCCCGGTGTGATTTCACGGATGGCTTCAAACGGTACGTTAAATACGGTTTGAATCACCGGTCTTTCGGACGCTACAACTACGATTTCGTCATCCTGATAATAGAATGCCGGACGGATTCCAGCCGGATCACGGGTTACAAAAGCATCGCCGTGTCCTAAAAGTCCCGCCATAGCATATCCTCCGTCCCAGTTTTTGGACGCGCGTCGTAAAATACGGGCAATATCCAAACGTTCTGCAATTTCCGGTGACGCTTCTCTTTTACTTAATCCTTCGTTTTTACATTGTTGGTACAAATCGGTTACTTCATCATCCAAAAAATGTCCGATTTTTTCCATTACGGTAACCGTATCGGCCATTTCTTTTGGATGTTGTCCCAATCGAACCAGGTCGTCAAACAATTCTTTAACATTGGTCATGTTAAAGTTTCCGGCCACAATCAGGTTGCGATGCATCCAGTTGTTCTGACGTAAAAACGGGTGTACACTTTCGATACTGTTTTTACCAAAAGTCCCATACCGTACGTGTCCTAAAAACAATTCTCCGATATAGGGAATCTCCTGTTTCTGTAAATCCACGTTATCGTTATATTCCGGATGTGCGGTCAATTCTTCGTTTATACGCTGATTGATTTGCGCAAAAATATCCTGTATCGGCTGTGACTGGTTGGAACGAATTCTGCTAATATAGCGTTCTCCCGGTTCCACATCCAGTTTAATACTTGCCAAACCGGCTCCATCTTGTCCTCTGTTATGTTGTTTCTCCATTAAGAGATACATTTTCTGTATTCCGTAGAACGCAGAACCATATTTTTCTTTATAAAAGGATAATGGTTTTTTTAATCGTAAAAGGGCAATGCCACACTCGTGTTTTATTGCGTCACTCATAGTTGTTGTGTTGTTGTTGTGTATTAATAAAAAAAGCCCCGTTTCGAGGCTTCGGATGTTTCCGTTAATCTTGTAATGCGATGTCGAACTGTGTCAGCGCTTTAAACTGTTGTAGTCGGGACAGTACTTCGTGTTTTTCCAAACGCTCCATACGTTGTGTTCCGAATTCTTCTACACAGAACGAGGCTAAGTTCGAACCGTATACAATTGCATTTTTCATATTGCCAAACGAAATGTTTTCGCTTTGTGCAATAAATCCTGAGAACCCTCCTGCGAAAGTATCTCCGGCTCCAGTCGGATCAAAAACTTCCTCCAGCGGTAAAGCCGGTGCAAAGAAAACATCTTTATTATGGAACAATAACGCTCCGTGTTCTCCTTTTTTGATCACTACATATTTTGGTCCCATTGTATGAATTTTGGCTGCCGCTTTAACCAGCGAATATTCTCCTGATAGCTGACGCGCTTCTTCATCGTTAATGGTAATTACATCTACTCGTTTCATTACGTCCAGTAATTCCGGTAGTGCACAATCCATCCAGAAGTTCATGGTATCCAATACCACCAATTTCGGACGCGTTGTCATCTGATCCAGAACACTGCTTTGTACAATCGGGTGCAGGTTTCCTAACATAACCACATCGGCATCGGTATAATCGGCCGGTACTTTCGGTTGGAAATCCGCTAATACATTTAATTGGGTATCCAAGGTATCTCTGGAATTCAAATCGTTATGGTAGCGTCCGCTCCAAAAGAACGTTTTTCCACCTTTAACCACTTCCACTCCCGAAATATCGATGTTTTTATTTCGAAGCAAGTCCAAATACGCTTCCGGAAAATCTTCTCCTACAACAGAAACGATAGCTGATTTTATATTAAAAAATGACGCCGACAATCCGATATACGTTGCCGCCCCACCTAGAATCTTGTCAGTTTTTCCGAATGGCGTTTCAATCGCATCAAACGCAACGGTACCTACAATTAATAGTTTGTTCATAAAACGTGTTGAAAATTAGGGTGCAAATATACTTCATAAGTTTCAGAGTTGCAACGATTCAGCCTCACAAAGTAATGGTAAAGTTTTACAATACGATCGTTAATCGTGCTGCACTTTTTCATAATAGGTATCCACCGAAAGCTTTTCCTGTTGTGAAGCCATTACCGCCAATTGGTCACAACGCTCATTTTGAGGATGATTGTTATGCCCTTTGATCCATCTGAAATCGACGCGGTGTTTGCGGTATATCTTTAGAAAACGCATCCACAGATCGGGGTTTTTCTTGCCGTCGAAGTTTTTCTTTTCCCATCCGAACACCCATCCTTTTAAAACGGAATCGACCACATATTTGGAATCCGAAACCACCAAAACACTTGTTCCCTGAATTTTAAGTTTTTCCAGGCCAACAATTACCGCCAGCAATTCCATTCGGTTATTGGTTGTTAATCGGAATCCTTCGTAAAATTCTTTTTTATACGGTTTGCCTACCCATTGCAGGATTACGCCATAACCGCCCGGGCCCGGATTTCCTTTTGCCGCACCGTCTGTATATATATGTACTTCGTGAGAATGCACTTTATGCTTTTAATAAGTTTTCGATTACTATTGAAAAATGCTCGTGTTCCAACTCCTGAACTTTGGCCGCGATGGCTTCGGGTGTGGTACAACCTTCTACCGATACGGTTGCCTGAAACAAGATTCCGCCTTCATCATACTGTTCGTTTACATAATGAATCGTGATACCGGTTTCTTTTTCGCCATTTTCGAGTATGGCGCGGTGTACATTCATTCCATACATCCCTTTTCCGCCGTATTTTGGCAATAGAGCCGGGTGAATGTTTATAATTTTTCCCGGATATTGTTCGATTATCGACTCCGGAAACTTCCAAAGGAAGCCGGCCAAAACGATTAAATCGGGATCGATTGTCTTAATTTTTGTCAAAACGGTACCGTCAGAAAGCGCATTTTTGTCGAAAACGACGGTCGAAATTCCTAAATTTTGGGATTTCTCTAACACTTTTGCATCCGGTTTGTTCGAAAAAACAGCCGAAACAACCCCTGAATTACTATTTTTAAAGTGTAAAATTATTTTTTCTGCATTGCTTCCCGAACCCGAGGCAAATATGACGATCTTTCTCATTTATCCTTTGTTTTTCAGACCGCAAAAAAAAGAATAATAAATGATATTAAACAGTTTTTGAGAGCCTTTTCAAATTAATTTTTTATTTTCGTAGCTACATTTATTAACTAAAATGTTGTTTTAAAATAAAGTTTTTTATTTTTGCCAACAAATTAAATTTTAAAATTAAAGATTATGTCAGACATTGCATCAAGAGTAAAAGCGATTATCGTAGACAAATTAGGTGT
>NZ_JASLCE010000124.1 GCF_030146175.1 Flavobacterium sp.
TGTTGCGTTCGTATAAGTCAATCTGGCAATGTGGCAATGCTTTTTTGGTAAGGATTGAGAAGTATAAACCGCCGGGTCCGCCACCAATAACTGTAATCTTCATTTTAAGCTCTTTTAATGGAGAAAATCTCTCCTAATTTTGAATAATTTGATCCCGCCAAACGCGCAACCGGTCGGTATACATCCATGTTGATTCGGTAATTGTCGGACAATATGGCTTCGTCGATATGAAACATAACAACTCTGCCAATCACTATTGTCGCGCCACCGTGCTGATGGTCTTCCAGCGAATAGTGGTGTACCACTTTACATTCCATCGCCACCGGACTTTCTAAAACCCGTGGTGCTTTTACAATAAGCGATGGAGCAGGAGTGAGTTGTGCGAGCTCGAATTCGTTTTGATCGGGTGGAACGCTGGCTGAAGTCAGATTCATTTTTTCAACGAGTTCTTCCGTAACCAAATTGACTACAAATTCGCCGGTTTCCAGCACATTGTTTAAAGTGTCTTTATTGGTGTTATTCGGACGAACGGTAGAAAACATTACATGAGGCGGATCTTCGCCAACGGCATTAAAAAATGAAAATGGCGCCAGATTTATAGCACCTTCTTTACTAATCGAAGAAATCCATCCAATAGGACGGGGAATAACTGTACCGGTTAGTAGTTTGTATACGGCCGATTGGTCCAATACAGACGGGTCAAAATGCATAGTGTTGTTTGTTTTATCGCAAATTAAACTTTTTTTTTTATAATTGATATTTTTATCAAAATAAAAATAAGTACTCTGTATTTTTATTCGATAATCTTTGCTGATCCTTCATTTTTAAAGGATTTCTGTCACAAACAGCTGTTACTTTGTGAAACTATTTGATTTGACGCCATTTGGCTATCGGAAGGTATTCGCCTTCGCTATTCATAACCAAAAGGGCTTTTGTTTTGCCGTGCATTTTAATATAGCCAATTGGAATGCATGTTCCGAGACGTTCGAGATAAAGCCGACGCACTTCAATATAATAGAAAGGATCTTCGGAAGTTGGTTTTTGAGTGATCCAGGTTACCAGAGTATGCAATCCGCCATCACCGCCGATTTGCTGGCGTACTTCCTTTAAACTCCAAATCCGGTTAAAAACAGCAATATCCTCTTTTGGAAGTGCGTTACTGATCTTTTGATAAAAAGCTTCCCGGTTTTCGGGCAACAAGTATTCGTTGGTTTCGTATAGTTTTTTAACGGAAGCATCGGTAATGCTTTGAGCGACATAATCATCATCAATAAAAATAAAAGCATTGTCATTAGGATGTAATCGGATAACTGTGGTATAAAATAGTTTTTCATCCAAAAAAGCCCTTTCAATAGAATCGACTGAAATGGTATTGTTTTCGGGAGCGCCGGAAGGTTTATTTTTTTGTTGACAACAGCCAAAAAAGAATGCGAACAGACAAACAAGCAGGAGTGGGGCTTTCATTGTAATTACCGGGTTGTGTATTTTTAGAAAAGTAATATTTATTATTTTTAATGTAAATATAGTTGATTAAATATATGTATAATTCAATTTTTAATTTAAAAAAATGAATTATTGATAGATGCATATTTGCTAAAATACTATATTTATGCAAAATTATTATATATGGAGATTTTAGCCTGTCCGAAGTGTAAAAGCAATACTATTGTTAAAAGCGGTGTTATTAATCAGAAACAAAGATACTTATGTAAAAAATGTAACTATTATTTTACCGTTAACAAATTGGGTAAAAAGATAGACGATTACTACGTAACCAAAGCGTTACAGCTCTATCTCGAAGGGCTGAGTTACCGCGAAATTGAACGTATTTTAGGGGTTTCCCACGTTACCGTAAGCAATTGGGTAAAAGAATTTCGGGTTAAAAGACTTACACAAGGCGATTATCATCCAACCTATAAGATTTTTAACCATTTGGAGCTGGTCGAATACCTCAAAAATAAAGAACAACTATCGGGAGCAGGAATGATCATAACGGAGTTAGGGGACAAATTTATGCTGATAAAATGGGAGCGTTTTAAAGACTAGCTATAGTACTTTACAAAAATATATATACAAAAATTTTCATTCCGTTTCATTTTTAGAATTTGGTGAAGCAAAAAACACAAAAAACAACCAAATTACAGTACTTTATGAAACGAATCATTTTACTAGCCGGATTGCTTTTTTTCGCAGCAGAAGGCTATTCTCAAGGTTCGACGGATTACGGTTCGGGATTAAAAGTGAATTTCAATGAAGACGGTTCCAAATACATGCGTTTTATCGCCTGGAATCAGATCTGGTTTCGCTCTTCTGATATGAATCCCGGAACAATGATTGCCGACGAACCGGCGACTACCAATACCGATATCGGTAACCGGCGTTTACGAATGCTGGCGTATGCTCAAATTTCCAAGCGTTATATGATTGTGACGCACTTCGGAATTAACAATCAAACCTTTACCAGTCCGACGGGATCAACCAAAAAGCCGGGTATGTTTTTTCACGATGCCTGGAACGAATATGCGGTGGTTTTACCGGAAGCCGGTAAAAAATTCAGTTTATCACTCGGAGGCGGATTGCATTATTATATGGGATTGTCGCGTATGACGATGGCTTCGACCTTAAATTTCCTGACCATTGATGCGCCGATTTTTAACTGGCCTTTAATTGACAATGCCGATCAGTTTGCGCGGCAGGTCGGATTATTCGCCAAAGGGAAATACGGGAAATTCGAATACCGTATGAGTATCAACAAACCTTTTGGAACCAATACGGCTCCGGTAGATGTTACCAATGCCGATAATGCGGTAGCCGTAGACAATAGCGGAAACACCCGATGGTCGAAAGCCGGTTATTTCGAATACCAGTTTTTAGAACAGGAGTCGAATTTACTACCGTATAAAGTGGGATCCTATCTGGGAACCAAAAAAGTCTTTAATCTTGGTGCCGGATTTTATACCGCTCCGGACGCGACACGAACTTCTGTAAACAGTGTTGTTCAAAAACACGATATCAAATTATTTTCGGCGGATGCTTTTCTGGATTTACCTTTAGGATCCAAAGAAAAGAAAATGGCACTGACGGCTTATTCCGTTTTATACGATTACGATTTTGGTCCCAACTACCTTCGCAATATCGGAATTATGAATGTAGGTGCCGCCGATCCGTCTTTTACGGGCGACCGAGCTTTGGCCGGTGCCGGAAATACCCAACCGATGATCGGTACCGGAACCATCTGGTATACACAAGCCGGATTTTTATTACCGTGTAAAGCCGAAAAACCGGTTGTTCGCATTCAGCCTTTCGGAGCATATACCTATAAAAAATTCGAAGCACTCGAAAAATCCAGTTCGCAGTTTGACATTGGTGCCAATTTCTTCCTGGACGGGCATCATGCTAAAATCACCACGCAGTATTCCACACGGCCGGTTTATATTGCAAAAGACAATATCGACGGGATGAAAGGAGATTTCCTGGTACAACTGCAAATTTATCTATAACCAACACTGAACCACATTTATGAGTAATAAATCAACAAAAGGAATCTGGAGCGTAATCACCGCTTCTTCTGTAGGAACCCTGATTGAATGGTATGATTTTTATATTTTCGGAAGTTTGGCGGTAGTGATTTCTACCAAATTCTTCCCGGCCGATAACCCAACGGCCGCCTTTTTATCGACATTGGCAACCTTTGCTGCCGGATTTGTCGTTCGTCCGTTTGGCGCCTTGTTTTTTGGTCGTCTGGGCGATATGATCGGACGTAAATATACGTTTATGGTAACCCTGTTATTAATGGGAGGCGCCACGTTTTTAATCGGATGTATTCCGAGTTACGAAACCATAGGATTTATGGCGCCGTTATTAGTGTTAGTCCTTCGTTTATTACAAGGATTGGCATTGGGCGGCGAATATGGCGGAGCGGCCACTTATGTCGCCGAACACGCGCCGGTTGGACAACGCGGTTACTGGACGTCGTGGATTCAAACGACGGCTACGGCGGGATTATTCGTGTCGTTGATGGTTATTTTGTTAACCAAAACAACGTTGTCGGAAGCCGCCTTTGACGAATGGGGATGGCGTGTACCGTTTTGGGTGTCGATTCTGATGGTTTTGGTATCATATCTGATCCGTAAAAACATGCACGAATCACCGGTATTTGCCAAAGCGAAAGCCGAAGGAAAAACCAGTGCGAATCCGTTAAAAGAAAGTTTCGGAAACCGTTACAACCTTAAATTTGTATTATTGGCTTTATTCGGAGCCGCGATGGGACAAGGAGTGGTCTGGTATACCGGTCAGTTTTATGCGATGAATTTCCTTAAAACCGTCATGAGTGTCGATTCCACGCAGGTGGATACCTTATTGGGAATCGCGCTATTGATTGGAACACCGTTCTTTGTGGTCTTCGGATGGTTAAGTGATAAAGTAGGACGAAAAAGCATTATGATGGTCGGAATGTTGTTGGCGATCTTTTTATACCGTCCGATTTACAAAGCGATGTACGAAACCACCGATGTGACCTTAAAAACGGAAATGGCCGAGAAAACGAAAATTCTGGCGATAACCAAAGAAAATGCGCATCAAACGATTGATTCCGTTTATACAACGACCAAAGAATTTACAGACGGAACCCAATGGACGCAAATTAAAACCGTTCACCTGGAAGATGGTAAGCCGATTATCGTGGACGGAAAAGCGAAAACCGACGTAAAAACAACGGTAACTATTAATTCATCCGATCGATGGATGTTGATCTTCCTCGTATTTATTCAGGTGATTTTTGTAACGATGGTTTACGGACCGATTGCGGCCTTCCTGGTGGAAATGTTCCCGGTGAAAATCCGATATACCTCGATGTCATTGCCATATCATGTCGGAAACGGAATTTTTGGAGGATTGTTACCGGCGATTTCGACCTATCTGGTAACGGTAGCAAAAGACAACGGCAATCCGACCTTCTATCTGGAAGGATTGTGGTATCCGATTATCATTGCAGCGATCAGCTTTATGATAGGGATGTTTTATATTAACAACAAAAATAATAGTAACGACTAAAAGGCATATTTATGAACAAAATAAAAAGAATACTCGGAATTGTTTGGCTATTATTAGCGGTAGCCGCAGCCTATTTTTGTATCTTTATATTCGGCTTACCAAAGTTTGTGACCGGCAAACAGGACGATTTGGTTTTTGGAATCATCATTCTGTTTATCCTAACGCCCTTAATCGTATTAGGTTTGGGAACCTTTGGCTATTAT
>NZ_JASLCE010000004.1 GCF_030146175.1 Flavobacterium sp.
GAACCCCCGACCCCCTCGGTGTAAACGAGGTGCTCTGAACCAGCTGAGCTAATCGCCCTTATGTTTTGTAGTCAGCAATTGTGTTCCTGATTACGAGTGCAAATATAGGACAGTTTTTTAGATCTGCAAACAAAAAACGAAAAAAATTATAAAATTTCCGCTACAACAAAAGTGCTCCCACCGACATAGATAAAATCGGCTGAGCCTGCCATACGCAAGGCTTCCGCATAAGCAGCTGACACAGAATCGAATGCCGATCCAACCAATCCAAATTCGCTTGCTTTTTGTTGTAAAATCATAGCCTCCAATCCTCTTGGCACATTCGGTTTACAGAAAAAATAAGTTGCATTTTTAGGGAATAACGGCAAAATAGAATCCAGATCTTTATCGTTCACCACGCCTAAAACGAAATATAAGTGTTCAAATTTTTCTTTTTGTATTTGATTTAAGACAATTTTTAGTCCGTGACTGTTATGTGCCGTATCACAAATTACTTTCGGATTCGAATGCATTTGCTCCCATCGCCCTCGCAATTGTGTATTCTTTACCACATTCAGCAAGCCGCTTTCAAGGTTTTCCTCGGTGATCGTAAAAAAGCGCTTTAAAACGTCCACCGCCTGTACAACTGTCTTTTTATTATGGAATTGGTAATCGCCCAATAAAGCACCGGGATAATCCCGGGTGATCAAATCGGAAGCAAAGTAAATCTCCGAGCCGCATTCGGTCGCTTTCCCTATAAAAACCGGTTGGGTTTCTTCGTTATATTCTCCTATAACAACAGGAACGCCAGGTTTGATAATTCCGGCTTTTTCGAACGCAATCTCGCGATAGGTGGTTCCTAAAAATTGTGTATGATCAAAACCAATATTCGTGATAACCGATACCAAAGGCGTGATGACATTGGTCGAATCCAGTCGACCGCCCATGCCGACCTCAATAACGGCTACATCCACTTTTTCCTTTTCAAAATAATCGAAGGCCAAACCAACCGTCATTTCAAAAAAACTCAACTGGTTACTTTCGAAAAAAGCCTTGTGTTGCGCGATAAAATCACAGACAAAAGTTTCCGGTATTTCGGCACCGTTAATTTTAATCCGCTCTCTAAAATCCTTTAAATGTGGCGACGTATACAACCCGACTTTATACCCTGCTTCCTGTAAAACCGAAGCGATCATAGAGGACGTCGATCCTTTTCCGTTGGTTCCGGCAATATGTATCGTTTTGATTTTATTTTCCGGATTTCCCAATTCTTTGCACAGTAAAACCGTATTGGTTAAATCTTTTTTATAGGCTGAGGCGCCTTGCTGCTGGAACATTGGCAATTGTGCAAACATCCAGTCTAACGTTTCCTGATAATTCATTTGCTATAAAAGAAAAAAGAGTAAAGATTCCTTTACTCTGTCAACTTGAAGTTATATATAATTTTTCCCACCTGTTTGTCGGGTGCGCTTGGATTCGGGTCGAATTTGGTTTGCATGGCGGCAATTCGTGCCTGATCCAACAGACATTTTGCGGCATTGGTCGTTCCACGTACACCGGGTTCGGCACCAATTACTTTTCCGTTTTTGTCTACTTCTATTTCAACGGCTACAAAACCTTCTTCATTACAATTATAATTCGGTCTTGGTTTTGAAATCGCTTTACGTCCCGCCAATTGGTAGTTTCCAACTCCGGTACCGTTACCATTTCCATAACCGCCACCTTTTCCACCACCGGAACCAGGACCTTCACCGTCTCCATTACCCGATCCTTTTCCATTTCCGGAACCGCCCCCGCCATAATAGCCGGAAGCATTTTTATCACCGTTTAATTTCCCTTTGTTACCACTGGCATTATCATCGCCATCACCGCCGGATTTCGAACCGTTCATCAAATTCGCTAACGCATCGGTTGTCGATTTGGATGGTTTTGGTTTTTCCGGAGTCGGCACGGGTTTATCAACCGGTTTTGGGGTCACTTTAGTTTTCTCCACTTTTTTTGTCGTCGCCACTACCGGAGCATCGTCATAATCCTGACCGATAATTTCCTCTTGTGGCGTCGGAGTAGCCGGAGTTGCTTTGGTATGATTGGACACATTCAGTACTTCGCTCTGTAAATTTTTACCGGAACCGACATCACTGTCACCAAAATTCACAGCGATTCCACCGCCACCGCCACCTTCAAGCTGCATAATATCCAACGTGGACGAAAATTTTAAAAGAAACAACAATGCGATAATCACACCGCATAATACGGTTGTAATCACAAATGATTTCTTTTCCTGTTCTGTTTCGAATCCTTTCATTATTTCGCTAAATAAACTGTATAAAAAGGTCTAGCAAATAGCATTCCTTTTTTCTTTATAACGGCAATAAAGGTAAATAATTATTATTAAAAAAAAACGCCCAACAAATTGTTGGGCGTTTTAGCTATTATAAAAGTTGTTTTAGTGCTATTTCAAAAGCTGTTGCACTAATGTTTTTCTTGTCTGAATTAAGTGCGTGTACTTTTTCGATGGCTGTACGAATGATGTCCGATGTATCGTTAAAGATCGACTCGTCTGTCATTTGTACTTTTTTCTCCATAAAATAAGCAAATACACGAGCCATTCCACAGTTGGAAATAAAGTCCGGAATTAAACTTACTTTGCTATCGGTTTCTTCCATAATCGGACCGAAGAAAATCTCTTTATCGGCAAACGGAACATTCGCACCACATGAAATCACTTCCAATCCGGATGCAATCATATTGTCAACCTGTTCTTTGGTTACCAATCTTGAAGCGGCACACGGTGTAAAGATTTCCGCACCCAGGTTCCAGATTTTAGCATTGATTTCTTCAAAAGGAATCATATTATCAGCAACCAATTTGTTTCCGTCTTTGTTTAAGAATAACGTTCTGATCTCTTCGAATGAAAATCCTTCTTCTTTGATCAACCCTCCGTCTCTATCGATAATTCCGACAACCTTCGCACCCATTTCAGCCAGGTAGAAAGCCGCTGCCGAACCTACGTTACCAAATCCTTGTACGATTGCTTTTTTACCTTGTACGCTTCCGCCATAAATATCATAAAAATGACGAACCGCCTGTGCTACACCATATCCGGTGATCATATCAGCAACCGTATACTTTCTGTTGATATCCGGAGAGAAAGTTGTGTTTTCGATCACCTTTACCACACCCTGACGCAATTGTCCGATACGGTTAATTTTGTCGGCTTCAGTCGGTTTAAAATGTCCGTTGAATACCCCTTCCTGCGGATGCCAAACACCACATTCTTCTGTCATCGGGATTACTTCGTGGATTTCGTCTACGTTTAAATCGCCTCCGGTTCCGTAATAGCTTTTTAACAAAGGGGAAACCGCTTTATACCAACGTTGTAAAACGCCTTTTTTTCTTGGATCGTTCGGGTCGAAATTAATTCCAGATTTTGCACCGCCAATCGCAGGTCCTGAAACCGAAAACTTCACTTCCATTGTTTTGGCAAGTGACAACACCTCATTCATATCCAAACCTTTACGCATACGGGTTCCTCCTCCGGCAGCGCCTCCTCTTAATGAGTTGATCACTGTCCATCCTTCGGCTTCCGTTTCCGCATCTTTCCAATGGAATACTACTTCCGGTTCTTTATTTTCGAATTTCTTTAATAAATCTTTCATTTTATGTAATTATTTATTGTATTGTTGTTTTTTAAGTCGCACAAATATAGCCTGAAACTCTTAAAATCTCAAAGTTTTTACGCTATATCATAAATTCTTCCGGAACTGTGATTATGACGCGCTCCGGTAACGCTGGCCAGTACATTTATTTCGTTGCGAAGCTTTAAAACACCCAGCAAACCGAAGATCAGCGCTTCTTTAAATTCGATTGTTTTGGTATCGGGAACTGCGACTTTTATTTCGGGTAAATTCTCTTTGATCAACTCAATAAGAAAATAATTGTAAGCACCACCACCGGTGATCAATAAATTACCTTTGGGTAGCGGTAACGCCTGGCCTATCTGAAACGCAATATGTTTTGTAAACGTAGCCAACACATCCAATTCCGGTAATTCATGCTGATCAATCAATGGAAAAACGGTTTCTCTTACAAATTCAAATCCAAGTGATTTGGGATGTCTGGCCTGATAAAACGGCAACGCATTCAGTTCCTGTAATAATTTTTCCGACACCTTTCCTTTTGCCGCCAGTTTCCCCCGGTCGTCATAGGCATAGCCCAATTTTTCCGCATAACAATTCAGCACCGTATTGACCGGCGAAATATCAAAAGCAATCCGGTTGCTGTTTTCTTCAAACGAAACATTGGAAAAGCCGCCCAGATTCAGGCAATAGGCATAATCGGCAAACAATAAACGGTCTCCAATAGGAACCAATGGCGCGCCTTGGCCGCCAAGAGCTACGTCGTCTACCCGGAAATCACAGACCACTTTTTGCCCGATCAGTTTGGCAATTTTCGGCAGGTTTCCGATCTGCAATGTCAGTCCGTTTTGCGGTTGGTGCAAGATGGTATGTCCATGCGAACATACTGCGTCCAATTTCTGAATATCATTTTTTCGGATAAAATCGCGGATTACACCGGCGAGTAAAACGGTATAATTTTCGTTTAACATTTCCAATTGTAACGGTGTGTAACCAACGGCTTCGCGAAGCCATGCTATCCATTCTTCCGAATACGGAACCGTTTCACATTGTTGGATTTGAAATTGCCACTGTTGGTTTTCCAGCGTAAAAGTTATAGCTGCCAGATCAATCCCGTCCAGGGAAGTTCCGGACATGACTCCGATAACGTTATAGACACTATTTTGCATGGGTTAAAATTAGGTAATCCAGTTGAAAGTATGACATTTATACGCTATATTTGGGAACTTTTTTAAAGAACATTCAAACAAAATAACTTATAAGAAATGGATTTTAAACTGACTGAAGAGCATTTAATGATACAGCAGGCTGCTCGTGATTTTGCTCAAACCGAATTACTACCGGGCGTAATTGAAAGAGATGAACACCAAAAATTCCCTGAAGAACAGGTTAAAAAGATGGCCGAACTAGGATTTTTGGGAATGATGGTTGACCCTAAATACGGTGGAGCCGGATTGGACAGTGTTTCTTACGTATTGGCTATGGAAGAAATCGCGAAAGTTGATGCTTCTGCTGCCGTAGTAATGTCAGTAAATAACTCATTAGTATGTGCCGGTCTTGAAAAATACTGTAGCGAAGAACAAAAAGAAAAATATTTAGTACCACTAGCTAAAGGTGAGGTTATCGGAGCGTTCTGTTTATCAGAGCCGGAAGCCGGATCGGATGCTACGTCACAAAAAACGACTGCCATCGATATGGGGGATCATTATTTGTTAAACGGTACTAAAAACTGGATTACAAACGGTAATACCGCTTCTACTTATATTGTAATTGCACAGACAGATGTAGAAAAAGGACACAAAGGAATCAATGCTTTTATCGTTGAAAGAGGATGGGCAGGTTTCGAAATCGGTCCAAAAGAACAAAAAATGGGAATCCGCGGATCCGACACACATTCCTTAATGTTTACCGACGTTAAAGTACCAAAAGAAAACAGAATTGGTGCCGACGGATTCGGATTTAACTTTGCAATGGGTGTATTAAACGGTGGTCGTATCGGAATTGCTTCTCAGGCATTGGGAATTGCTTCCGGAGCATTCGAATTGGCGTTAAAATATTCGCAGGAGCGTAAAGCTTTCGGTAAAGAAATCTTCAAACACCAGGCAATTGCTTTTAAATTGGCCGATATGGCAACACAAATCACTGCCGCGAGAATGTTATGCTTTAAAGCGGCTTGTGAAAAAGATGCCGGTCAGGATATTTCACATTCCGGAGCGATGGCAAAATTATATGCATCACAGGTAGCAATGGATACTACTATCGAGGCGGTTCAGATTCACGGTGGTAACGGATATGTAAGAGAGTACCATGTGGAGCGTATGATGCGTGATGCTAAGATCACTCAGATTTACGAAGGAACTTCCGAAATCCAGAGAATTGTAATTTCAAGAGGTTTGGTTTCTTAATTCCAAACTCTTCACAATAAAGGAGTCCAACTTTGCGTTGGACTTTTTTTTTGATTACAAAAACAGATCGAGTATCTTTATAAAATGGATAAAAGAGCCAAGTCATTACAATTTAAAGTTGTTCTGGGATATATTTTCCTGATTGTTATCGCAGTGATTTCCGTTTGGTATATCTATTCCGAAATTCTAAAACTTGCTACTCCGAAAGAGACGACATCGGAAGAAAACAAAAAAATTCTGAAGATCAGTAATGTCGTAACCAACCTCTATACTTCGGAAGCCATCGGCCGATCGGCGATGCTCACCGAAAACAAAAACACCATCAACGAATATTACCGGTTACTGGACAGTATCAATTCTGAAATTGAGACGATTAAGGAAGGTGCCGACGACAATCAACTTGTCAAATTCGACTCGATACAAATGCTCTTAAAAAAGAAGCGAAAAAGTATCCGGGAGATTCTAAACTTCCGAAAAAAATTCAGTCACGAAAACAATCTGGACAAAGCCATAACCAAAATTTATAACGTTAAAGACTCGTTGGTTTTAAACTTCCAGCCGATTAGTCGGGCGCGAAACAATTCCCAGATCCGGAAATTCCTCGATAATGTACTCGATCCACACCAACGGGATTCATTAAGTATACTTCCGGTTTCGAACGATTCGTTGGTTCTGGCTTTCGAAAAAATTATTTCGGATGTGGTAACCAAAGAAAACCGAATTAAAAGTCAGCTATTTAAACGGGAACAAAAATTACTGGAAGAAAACCGCGTTATTTCCGATCAGCTTCGGAACGTACTAATATCCGTTGAAAAAGAAATCCTACAGAAATCCTATCAAACCATCAACGAATCGAAATTTGCCATTAGCAAAACCACCAAAAATATTGCGTGGATTGGAGCGGTAGCACTTTTACTCGTGATTCTTTTTGGCTTAATTATTGTTCGTGATTTACAGAAGAATCAAAAATACAGGATGCAATTGGAACGGCTTAATTCAGAAAAAGAAGATCTACTCCGAAGCAAAACCATGCTTTTGGCTACCGTTACGCACGATATCCAAACGCCATTGGGAAGTGTTATCGGCTTTTCCGACCTGTTAAAAAATACGCCCGTTTCCCCAAAACAGCTACAATATCTGGACAATATCAAACATTCGTCCCATTATATCCTCAAATTGGTGAACGACCTGATTGATTTTTCGAAACTGGAAAACAACAAAATTAAAATCGAGAAAATCAACTTTAATTTTAAAGATCTGATCGAAAACAGTTGTCAGCCTTTGGTCCCGAATGCAACAAATAAAGGGATTCAATTGCAATGGAACATTCAAAAGGAACTGGACGGACTTTTTGTTTCCGATCCGTACCGTATCAAACAAGTATTGACCAACCTGGTGACGAACGCCATCAAATTTACACAGGAAGGACAAGTAGTCGTTGCCGCCGGACTGGATTCGGACTGGATCTCGATTAAAGTGAGCGATACCGGGATTGGGATTCCGAAAAACAAACAAAAAGACGTTTTTAAAGAATTTACGCAGGCACATTCCGGAATCGAAAAAAAATACGGCGGAACCGGACTTGGCCTTACGATTGCCAAACGGATAATCGAACTTTTAGGCGGAACCATTACACTGGAAAGCGAAGAACATAAAGGTTCGACGTTTACCGTTCGCATTCCGAATATCCCTGCCGAACAATCGGTTTTAAATCCTTCTTCCGAAAATGACACCACAGCATACGATTTTCTACAGGACAAAAAGATCCTGATTGTAGACGATGATGTTATGCAATTAAAATTAATGGAAGAAATTTTGGCTACCTATTCGGTTCAGGTCACCACCACAACGGATGCTACAAAAGTAGTCGCTATGCTACTAAAAACTCCGTTTGATCTGATCATCACTGATATTCAAATGCCTAAAATGGATGGTTTTGAACTGGTTGAGGCGATTAAAAGCAACCCAAATCTGGCTTCGTTACCCGTTATTGCGTTAACCGGAAAACGCGATTTGGTATTTGAAGATTTTATCAAAAAAGGATTTGAGACATTTCACCCCAAACCGATACAATTAAAAGACTTATTGAGTCAACTACAAGCTATTTTTGAAGGGCGTCTGGTTCGTGAAATCAAATACGACCAGAACCAACATCGCAACCACCAACTGTACAATCTTAGCAGTCTGAATCAGTTTACGCAAAACGACCGTAAAGCGTTAGAAGGCATCATAACCGCCTTTATCAACAGTTGCAGCGACAACATCGAAGGATTAAAAACAGCCGTCGCAAATAAGGATCAGGAAGCAATTGCCCAATTGGCTCATAAACTAATCCCGATGCTCAAACAAATGGAAGTGCAATCTATTGTGGCCCTTTTAATCCCTTTGGAAGACAAAACGCTTGACTTCCAAAAGGTCAATCAAAAGGAATATGTACAATCGATCATTGATCAATTGGAAGTATTAATCGAGAAACTAAAATTTGAAATCCGTTAAAGCTCGATATTATAAAGTTTGATTTTATTGTATAAGGTTTTCCGGTCGATTCCTAACAACTGAGCCGCCTTGGTTTTATTAAAGCGCGCGCGTTCCAACGCATCGAGAATCGCCTTTTCTTCATCTTTAGACGAATACAACTGGAATTCACTTTCCGTTTTTTCCTGATACGGGTTGTCGAACATTTCCTGAGGCAGCACTTCTTTTAGTACCATATCCCCTTTGGTTAGCAATACCGAACGTTTGATAATGTTTTTCATTTCCCGTAAATTCCCCGGCCAATCGTAGGTTAAAAATAAATCGGTTACGGGTTGAGAAAAGCCCTGTACGTCTTTTTCAAGATCGTGATTCGCCATTTCCAGAAAATGATTGGCAAAAATCAGGATATCATTTTTTCTTTCGGATAGTCGTGGTGCTTTAATGCTAAATTCATTCAGACGATGGTATAAATCTTCCCTGAAATCGCCTTTTTTGACCGCTTCCTGTAAATCTTCATTGGTTGCAGCGATCACGCGTATATCAACGCCTATTTCGTTATTACTCCCTACCGGCTTGATCTTACGCTCCTGTAAAGCGCGCAATAATTGTATCTGCACTTCATACGACAGGTTTCCGACTTCATCCAAAAATAAAGTTCCGCCATTGGCTGCTTCAAAATGTCCGGTTTTGTCATTAAAAGCTCCGGTAAAAGAGCCTTTTAGATGTCCGAAAAACTCACTTGAAGCCAATTCCTTTGGAATCGCTCCACAATCGACCGCGATAAATGGCTTGTCCTTACGTTTGCTTTGTACGTGTATACTATGAGCGATATATTCTTTACCGGTTCCGCTATCACCAATGATCAATACCGACATATTCGTAGGCGCCACCAATTCGATATAATCGTGCAACTGACCCGAATGATCACTAATTCCTTTTACAAACGGAAACGTACCATTTTGCGAGGAAGTCTTTGTTTTGGTTGGAGTCTTCGCATCTGCATCAACTGTCTCTTCTATAATCGGACTGGCCTTTTTCTTTAAAGATTGATTAATTGTATGCAGAATCTCATCCGGATTAATCGGCTTTCCAACATAATCGAAAGCCCCCATTTTAATGGCATTAACAGCTGTTTTGATTTCGGTATAGCCGGTCATCAGAATAACCTGCGTCGGAAATGACTTTGCCTTTATTAACTGCAATAGCTCGATACCATCTTTATCCGGTAATCTGATATCGGTCAATACAACGTCGAACGTTTCGTTTTCCAATATACCTTCAGCCTCTTTAGCCGAAAAAACATTGTGTACTGTAAATCCCTTTTTTTCCAGGAAAGTCTTTACCATTACGCAAAAAGAAATATCGTCGTCTACAACCAAAATTTTTGAACTCATCTACAATTAAATTTGATACGATACAAATTTAACATTTTTGGTTGTTAATTAGTGTTAAGTGTATAAACAATAAAAGGAGGCCAATGCCTCCTCTTACCGAGTAGAAAAAATCTACTTATTCACCTTACTACATTTCAAATATTAAGCTTCTTTGATGAATTCACCAGCAGAAGTGAACAAAGCAACTACAGTTGACCCGTCTTTTTGCAATGTTAATTTGTATTCTCCGTCAGCGGCAACTGCAGCACCAGTTAAAGTGTAACCTGCATATTTTTCACCGATTTTTTTCAATGCATCTGCATTTACTTCAGATGGTTTGATTTCTTTGTATTCTTTTTGTTGAAAGATATCGATAGATTGAACATCTGAGATGGAAACGTTAGTTGCGAATGCAGTTGTTCCTAATCCTAAAACTAAAGCTGTTGATAAAAGTAAATTTTTCATAAGACTAAATTTTATATGTTATTAATTTCTGTTACACTTAGCTTATATGAAAAAAACATACCAAAAGCGGAGAAGCAATATAAAAACAATATAAAACACTAAAAAACAAGCATTTAAAAATAAATAAAACTTTTTTCACTGCTTAAAACAAGTGTAGAAACCGTTTCAAAGTGTAGAATTATTCTACAATTATGAAACACAAAAAGTGTGGAATTAGAAGTTTTTCAAATATTATAAAATACAAAAACCGGAGACAACTCCGGTTTTTATATGTTTTGCGGTATACACCTGACAGGTTTCGAAAACCTGTCAGGTGTGATATACGGTGAATAAAAAAGAAAACCCCGTAATCCGGGGTTTGTAGTGTTTATTTGTTATGGAATTGACATAAAACAAAAAACCCTATCCGTTTGGATAGGGTTTTCAAAAGAAAGGCGGCGACATACTCTCCCACAG
>NZ_JASLCE010000022.1 GCF_030146175.1 Flavobacterium sp.
GTAACATTTCCACTTGTTTTGATACTAATATACCGGTAGTATCCGGAACCACGGGATGGCTGGAACAGTATGATGCCGTAGTTGAAGAATGTCGCAAAAAAGACGGGACATTCCTATATGGATCCAATTTCAGCTTGGGCGTAAACCTGTTCTTTGAACTCAATAATTACCTGGCTAAAATGATGGCCAACCTAAAGGAGTACAACGTAACGATGGAAGAAATCCACCATACGCAAAAACTGGATGCTCCAAGTGGGACGGCTATTTCATTAGCAAAAGGAATCATTGAAAATTCGGCTTATACGGATTGGACAATGGAAACTGCAAAAGCCAATGAAATACATATCGAGGCCAAACGCATCGAAAATGTACCCGGTACGCATACCGTTACCTATAACTCTGAAGTCGATTTTATCGAAATCAAACACGTGGCCCATAACCGCGAAGGATTTGCTTTAGGCGCTGTAATTGCCGCTGAGTGGATCGCTGGTAAAAAAGGGATTTACACGATGAAAGACGTATTAAACCTGATTTAATAATATAAAAAAACAAATATGACACTAATCCAATGGTTTATATTTTTCCTTGTAATACAAATCGTTCATTACGTAGGAACCTGGAAATTATATGAAAAAGCCGGACGTAAATCCTGGGAAGCTGCAATTCCGGTTTACAACGCTATCGTGCTGATGAAAATCATCGATCGTCCGCGCTGGTGGACAGTCCTTCTTTTTATTCCGATTGTCAACCTGATTATGTTCCCGGTTATCTGGGTGGAAATCTTACGCAGCTTTGGAAAAAAATCAACTGCCGATACCATTTTAGGTGTCGTAACTCTAGGTTTATATATTTATTATATTAACTATACACAGGACGTAACCTACATCCCAAATAAAAACGAGGTAAAAACAGACAACACCTTAAGTTCGTTGTTATTTGCCGTTGTCGTGGCCACATTAGTCCACACCTATGTGATGCAACCGTATACGATTCCTTCCTCTTCATTGGAGAAATCACTATTAATCGGCGACTTCCTTTTTGTGAGTAAATTCCATTACGGAGCACGTACACCACAAACGGCGGTATCTTTACCAATGGTTCACGACTCTATCCCATTTTTTGGAACCAAATCCTATTTAAACTGGCCACAGATTCCTACATTCCGTCTTCCGGGTATTCAGAAGATCGAGCGCAACGATATCGTAGTATTTAACTGGCCGGTAGATACCGTTAAAACCATGTTTGGTGATCATTCCGGAGAGTACACCTATAAACCGGTAGATAAGAAAACCAACTATGTAAAACGTTGTGTAGGTATTCCGGGTGACAGTCTTTCGATTAAAGACGGTGTAGTTATGATCAACAACAAACCATTGGCGTTACACGATCGTCAGAAATTACAGTTTTCATATGATGTGGTAACCGATGGTAATCGTTTCGACTATAATTACCTGATACACGATTTAAAATTAAACCCTAATGAAATTGGTGCGATATCTGACAATCAATTTATATTCCAGTGTCTTACCGATGAAACAGCCAACCGTTTACGCAACAATCCAATCGTAAAATCGGTTACTAAAAAACTGACAAAAGAAGGCGAAGCCGATATTTTCACAGGACATCAAAATTGGAACCGCGATAACTTTGGTCCGATTTATATCCCGGGTAAAGGACAAACGGTAGCTTTAAATACCCAATCGCTTCCGTATTACAAACAAATCATTACCGAATACGAAAATAACGATTTACACGTAACCGGTGACGAAATCCGTATCAATGGAAAAGTAGTCAACTCCTATACCTTTCAACAGGATTATTACTGGATGATGGGAGACAACCGTCACAACTCACAGGACAGCCGTTATTGGGGTTATGTACCGTTTGAAAACGTGGTTGGAAAACCGGTATTTATCTGGATGAGTTTAGACCAAAATGTACCTTGGGCTAAAGCCATCGACAAGATCCGTTGGGAACGTTTGTTCACTACAGTGGGTGGAAGTGGCGAACCGGTATCGTATTTCAAATACTTTGTTATCGTATTGGCAGCCTGGTTCGGATATGATTTCTACAGAAAAAGAAAAGCAAAAAGAAATTCGTAATTCAAAATCGCGATAAAACGGTTTACCCAGTAAACCACCCGAAATGAGAAGTAAGATTAAGCCGGTTAGCGATAACCACTGATCTTTACTTCTCTTTCTTCATAAAAAAACAAGCCTATGGACATTTTACTACATCCGACCTACTTTCCTTCTATCAGTCATTTTGCTGCTATGGCAAAAGCGGAAACGATTACTTTTGAAGTAGAAGACAATTTCCAGAAACAGACCAACCGTAACCGAATGTATATCTACAGTCCAAACGGAATACAACTGTTAAACATACCGGTAAAACATACGATAGAACCACATCAGAAGTTTAAAGATATCAAAATCGAAAATGCCTTTAACTGGCAGAAACAGCACTTTAAATCGCTTGAAGCCGCTTATAGAACCTCACCTTTCTTTGAATATTTTGAAGATGACATCCGTCCGGTTTTTGAAAAGCAACATACGTTTATGATGGATCTTAATTTTCAGATCATGGAAATCGTAACAGACTGTTTGGGAATGGATTTTAAATATGCTAAAACGGAAGAATATTTCCACGAAGTAACCGACAAAACGGATTTTAGAAGTTTGGTTAACGGAAAAAAAGACACGACCGTTTTCGAACCGTACACACAGGTTTTTGAAGAAAAACACGGTTTTATAAACAACCTTAGCATCCTCGACCTGTTATTTAACGAAGGGCGTTATGCTATGGAATACCTCAAAAATCAGTCGCTTTAAAGGCGACTATTTTTTTGCTTTATCAGTATCGGCGGACGTAACCGGATGTTGTGGCGCTTCATCACGCAACGTCAATCGGGTAGTTATCGGGAAATGATCGGAATTAATAAAGTTATCGTGGTTTACAAAGTTCTTTACCTCGATACGTTTGTCTACAAAAACATAGTCAATACGAGCCGGATAATAGTCATAATCATATGTTTTTCCGAACCCCTTTCCGGCTTCTTCAAACGCATCTTTCATGTTGCCTTTAATATTGCGGTATACATACGAAAAAGCACTGTTATTCAAGTCACCACAGATAATTAACGGAAAATGACATTCCGCTTTATGTTGTTTGATCAACTCAGACTGCATTTGCTGAATCGCAAAGGCTTCGCTGATCCGTCTGAAAATCTTTTTAGACTTCACCTCATCGATTTTCTCGTGAATATCAGGACTTATCTTGATCGACTGCAAATGCATGCTATATACGCGAAGCGTATCTCTCCCCTTTTTGATATCGGCGAAAATCACGTTATTATTCGAATTCGGAAATTTAATATTCCCGCCGTTTACAATCGGAAACTTCGAAAAAATAGCCTGACCGGTTTTTACCTTGTCGCCCTGCATATAAATAAACTGATGTTTATACCCTTCAAAGTGTACCGGTTGCGTATTGGAATATTCCTGTAAACATAAAATATCCGGATTCTGCGACAATACAAACGCTTCAATCTTATCGATCACATTGTCCTGTTTGATCCATTCAAATACATTGAACAGTCGTACATTATAACTCATCACAACAAAATCATCATCTTCAGCGATCAGATCTTTGGATGAGAATTTATAGAATTTATTAAAAAATGTAATCCCGATCAGAAATACACATAGTGAAAGCAGTACTTGTTTTTTAAACTGGATCAGCCAGTAAAAAAGGAATAGTAAATTCAGGATCAGTAACAACGGCAAAACCAATGTCAACACCGATAAAAACGGGAATAATTTTGGTGCGAGAAATGGCAACACATAGGCAATAAAGCTCAATACAGTGAGTACTATATTGAAAAAGAAAACTACTTTATTAAACCATGACAGATTTTTCATACTTCGCCGTTATCCGCTTATTATTTTGAAACCGGATTATTTCCCTACTTTAAACAGGAATTCCTTTTCTTCTTTTGTGAGACTATCATAACCGGATTTACTGATTTTATCCAGGATATCGTCGATTTTTTTCTGAGTTATGTCCTTATCAGCCGCCGGTGCCGGTGTACTGGTTTGGGACGTTTTTTTTGTATTTCGGTGTACTGTTTTAAAAGGCGTTGTTTTTTTCGGACGGAATAATCCTGAAATGTAATCTAAAAAAGTCGAAATCCCTTTAGTCAAATCGGTACCATTTTGTAGCATTTTGATATATAAACAACCAAAAAAAGCACCGCCTAAATGCGCAATATGACCACCGGTATTGTTTAACGGAATCTGAATCAGATCCAGCAAAACCAATGCCAATGCAAGGTGCCACATTTTTACATTCCCGATCAGCAACAATCGGATTTCCGAAAAAGGAGTATACGTTGCCGCAGCCACCAGAATCGCCATAATCGCACCGGAAGCACCCACCAGTATTGTATTATTCTGAAAAATAAAATCGGTTGCTACAAACAACAGTCCGGCAAAAATCGCGCCTAAAAGGTACAATCCGAACAATTGTTTTTGAGTAAAATAAGTCGTAAACAAACGGCTGGCAAAATTCAGCACGATCATATTAAACAACAAATGAAAGAAATCCGCATGAAGGAAAGCATACATCAGTAAAGTCCACGGACGTGTTAGCATGATCATGACATCCGATGACAAGCTCGTCCAATCCAGTATCATCTCAAAAAGATTCGGAGCAAATGCTTTGAAAAGAAAAAACGGAATGGCAATTCCCACGTTCCAGAAAATCAGCTTTTGTGCGATTCCTCCCAGTCGGTATTGCATTTTAAAATCATCCAGTATATTCATTCTATTCTTTCTTTTTTGTGGTTTTTATACTACTAATTTAGGTTTTATTTTTGGAACCGTTAGCGATCCCAACGATTATTGTTGAATTGATTTTTTTTCCAGAACCACATCATCAGAAAACCGACAATTGCACCGCCAATATGGGCAAAATGCGCAATACCACTTGCTCCGCCAAAAATAGAACGGCCACTCATTCCCAAATACAAGTCAATTAATAACAAGCCGGGTACAAAATATTTCGCTTTAATCGGAACCGGAATAAACATCAGTGCCAGTTCGGCATTCGGGAACATAAAAGCAAAAGCCACTAAAAGCCCGTAAATAGCACCGGAAGCACCAACAGCAGGCGCCGCAAAAGCAGAACCAAATTCATTCAGTTTATCCATACTCATAAAGGCACTCCAGTTTGGATTTATTTTCCCTTCCGATAACAACTGTACTACTTCCGATTGGGACACTCCATTTTCCATCAAAATATTTAATCCATCGTGGTACAGATAATAATTCACCCCGCTATGCAGTAAAGCCGCACCCAATCCGCAGGAAATATAGAAAAACAGGAATTTTTTACCGCCCCAGAAATGTTCCAGTGTCGACCCGAACGAATACAACGCAAACATATTAAAGAAAATATGCATCCATCCACCATGCATAAACATATGCGTTAGCGGTTGCCAGACCTGGAAATTCGGATTTTCAAAATACCAAAGTGACAAATAATTAAAAGCCGCCGGAACAAACATAGTTCCCAGGAAAAAGATAACGTTAATAATAATTAACTGTTTTACGGTTTCGGTGATATTCATCATAGTGCAAATCGTTTATCAATGTCTTCCACCCGCATTGTGATGAAAGTCGGTTTAAGGAATGGGGAAACATTTGGTTCTTTACAGGCAAACAAGGTATTGACCATCGTTTCCTGTTCGTGTTCGGTTAAATAGGTACCGGTTTTTACCGCCAGACTTCGCGCCATGGATTTGGCAATCCGGTCACACTGGCTAAAACTGTTTTCCGGCAATTCGCCCTGCAAATCTCCGATAAGCTCTTCCAGCAAAATCGTTACCTCGCTTTCGGCTACATTTACCGGTAATCCGGAAATGGTTACCCGATCGTCATGAAATGCCTCAAAAACAAAACCGGTACTTTCCAGCGATGGTTTTAGTTCGGTAATAATGGCTAGTTCCGCTTTGGAAAAATACAATTCCAACGGAAACAGCAATTGCTGACTCGAAGCCTGATGTACCGTTATATTCGTCAGAAACTGCTCGTATAAAATACGTTGGTGCGCACGTCGCTGATCAACAATTAACATCCCGGATTTAATCGGGCTGACAATATATTTTTTATGAATCTGATAGGTGCGGTTATTCGATACCTCATCGATGGTATGCTCATCAAAAAGCGAACCGGTCACTTCCTCGCTTTCCAGCTGGATTTCTCCGATTTCCACTTCTTCGGTCGCCTGTTTCAGACCTACATACAGGCTTTCCCAATTCTGACCGGATGTTTCTTTTTTATAACCACCTGCAGAGAAAGAGGGATTCGAACCCGCGGACCTTGTCCCGGAAGTCATATTTCCTGAAAAAGAAGCCGAAAAATTGGTAACCGGTTTCGTGTCTTCTTCCAAAAATGGATTAAAATTGGCATCCACCTGAATCAATGGTGTTTCGGCATCTTTACCGCTATAATCATAGGGCGTATCCAAAGTCGCATCCCGTTCGAAATCGAGTACCGGTGCTACATTAAACTGTCCGAGGCTATGTTTTATAGACGAACGCAAGATGGCATAGAGCGCCTGTTCGTCGTCAAATTTAATTTCTGTTTTTGTCGGATGGATATTGATATCAATCGTATGTGGCGGTAAATCCAGATATAGGAAATAACTCGGCTGACAACCGTCTTTTAGCAAACCTTCATAGGCCGCCATAACCGCATGATGCAAATAGGGACTTTTAATAAAACGATCGTTGACAAAGAAAAACTGTTCGCCACGGCTTTTTTTAGCAAACTCCGGTTTTCCTACAAACCCCTGAATTTCGACAATCTCGGTACTTTCTTTAACCGGAACCAGTTTTTCGTTGGTCTTCCCGCCAAATACATTTACGATCCGTTGTCGGAAATTCGAAGCCGGCAGGTTAAACATTTCGCTTCCGTTGTGAAACAGTACAAAATGAATATTGGCATGCGCCAACGCCACCCGTTCAAATTCATCGATTACATGGCGAAACTCCACCGTATCCGATTTAAGGAAATTACGTCGTGCCGGAATATTAAAAAAGAGGTTTTTTACCGAAAAGGACGTTCCTTTTGGCAATACGGCCACTTCCTGCGATACAAACTTACTTCCTTCGACCACAATATGCGTCCCCAGTTCTTCCTGATCCTGTTTGGTTTTCATTTCCACATGGGCAATTGCCGCAATCGAAGCCAAAGCTTCCCCGCGAAACCCTTTGGTATGAAGTGAAAACAAATCTTCCGCATGACGAATCTTGGAAGTCGCATGACGTTCAAAACACAGGCGCGCATCGGTAACACTCATTCCCTTACCGTTATCGATTACCTGAATAAGTGTTTTACCCGCATCTTTCACGATTAATTTAATTTCTGTTGCACCGGCATCCACTGCGTTTTCTATCAATTCCTTGACAACGGAGGCAGGACGCTGCACCACCTCACCCGCGGCAATCTGATTGGCAACATGATCGGGAAGTAATTGGATAATACTCGACATTCGTATGTTTTGAAGCTGTTTAGATTAAAAAAGGGTTTTCCTTCTGAACCACCAAATTTAAAGAAAATGACAGACATTTAACGAATGAAGCCTCTCAATTTTTTGTTAATGGTCAACCCTCTAAAAACAAAGAACCTGTAACGCAAAACATTACAGGTTCTAATTATATAACTTGATTTTTTTATGCTTTTTTCCGAAGATCTGCCATTTTGATGGCTGCGATAGCCGCTTCGGTTCCTTTGTTTCCATGAACACCGCCACTTCTGTCGATAGACTGTTGCTCGTTATTATCGGTTAGCAAACAGAAAATCACCGGTACATCGGTTTGCACGTTCAGGTCTTTGATTCCCTGTGTTACGCCTTCGCAAACAAATTCGAAATGCATGGTCTCCCCTTTTATTACGCATCCGATTACAATAACCACATCCACGTTTTGGGTTTCAATCATTTTTTTCGCACCATAAATCAGTTCGAAACTGCCGGGTACATTCCAACGAACCAGATTACTTTCCAGAGCACCACAATCCAGCAAAGCGGCTTCGGCGCCGGAATACAATCCTTCCGTTACTTTATCGTTCCATTCCGAAACAACAATCCCAAACCGAAAATCTTTCGCGCTTGGGATTGTGTTTTTATCGTAATTGGATAAATTTTTATTCGCTGTCGCCATATTATTCTGTCATTGCGATCAACGCATCGATATTAGCACCTTCTGCAGAACCTTCGTATTTTTCTTTAATTTGCGTAAAGAATTTGGCTGCATCCGCTTTTTTATTCAGTGCCAACGAAATTTGTCCGGCTTTAAATAAAAATCGTGGTGTTGTATATTCGTTATCATTCGCTTCAGCCGCTTTTTTATAGTACGTTAAAGCATCTTCTTTTTTGTCAAGTTCCGAGAAAGCATCCCCGATACCTCCTAAAGCTAAAGCTTTAAGCATCATATCATCGGAAGTAAACTGCTCCAACTGTTGTACAGCTTCTTTGTATTTCGCTGTATTCAGGTACGCCATACCAGCATAATAATGTGCCAGATTAGCCGCTTTTGTTCCGGAATAATTTTCTGCGATTCCAAGGAATCCTAATTTACCTTCACCACCTTTTAATGATAATGCGAAAAGTGAATCGGTAGCCTGTCCTTCAACAGCTTGTTGGAAATATTGTTGCGCCTGGAACATTTCATTTGCAGCATCATCCTCCTTTGGTTCTACTACAAATTTGTCATACAAAAGATAACCTGCCGTTGCGATAGCAATAGCACCTACAAATCCGAAAATATATTTCTGATTTCTAGCCACCCATTCTTCCGTTCTGGAAGCACCTTCGTCCAATTTATTAAAAACTCCGGCAGTAGTACTTCCTTTTTCGTCGATAACTACTTGCTCAAATTCGTTTTCAACAGCTTCTTCTTGTGGTTTCGGGGCTTTGTATCCTCTTTTGTTATATGTTGCCATTTATTTTAAATTTAATGAGCTGCAAAAATATACTTTTTATTGAAACTTAAAAGCCCTTTTTATCGATATTTTTCAATAATTTGCACCCGCTTTTAAAAAAAACTGACATAAATATCAGAATTAACCACTTTCCTATCCGTGTATTTAAAGACGCTTTCACTGTTTAATTATAAGAATATTGCCGAAGCTACTTACGATTTTGATGCCAAAATCAACTGCTTTGTCGGCAAAAACGGTATTGGAAAAACCAATATACTGGATGCTATCTACCATTTGGCCTACGGAAAAAGTTATTTTAATCCGTTGGCGGTTCAGAACATCCGACATGGAGAGGAGTTTTTTGTAATCGAAGGTCAGTTTGAAAAAGACCAACGTACGGAGCAAATTGTCTGCAGTTTAAAAAAAGGACAGAAAAAAGTATTAAAACGCAACGGTAAACCTTATGATAAATTTTCAGATCATATCGGTTTTATCCCGTTGGTTATTATTTCCCCGTCGGATCAAGACCTTATTATAGAAGGTAGCGAAACCCGCCGGAAATTTATCGACAGCGTGATTTCGCAGTCTGACAGTTTGTATTTACAACAACTGATCCAATACCAGCGTATACTGACACAGCGCAATGCGCTGCTAAAATATTTTGCCTTAAACCATACGTTCGACAAAGAAACCCTTGCCGTATATAATGAGCAACTTACTGTGATCGGTCAGCAAGTATTCGAAAAGCGCCAGTACTTTATCAACGAATTCATTCCTATTTTCAACCGTTATCACCAGTTGATCACCAATTCCTCCGAAACGGTACAGATTGTCTATGAAAGTCAGCTTTTTGAAAAAGACATGTTAGCGCTTTTTGACGAGTTCTTATCGAAAGACCGCGCGTTACAATACACCAGTGTTGGCGTTCATAAAGACGATCTTTCGTTTGAGATTGATCATTTTCCGATTAAAAAATTCGGTTCCCAAGGACAACAAAAATCTTTTTTAATTGCGCTAAAACTGGCTCAGTTTGAATTTATCAAAAAACTAAACGGCACTGCTCCGATACTCCTTTTTGACGATATATTCGACAAACTGGACGAAAGTCGGGTACACAAAATTGTCGAGATGGTTAACGATGAAACCTTCGGACAGCTCTTTATTTCCGACACCCATCCGGAACGTACCGAAGCCATTGTTAAGTCAACCCTACAGAGTTACACCCTTTTTCAACTGTAAAAAGAACAACTTTCCACTTCTATTCTTACGAAAACAACTGCTTTCAATATCTTTTTTCATAACAAATCTCATATTTACTTGGATTTTAATTAAATATTCGTGATATTTATTTTTTGATCCCCAATCTATTAAATAAAAACCATAACTTTCCTAAATTTACAGCCCCAAATACCACTACCTGCCTTTCTTTTTAATGCTGTTCAAACGTAGTAACTGACTCATAAAAGATAGCTGATGAAGATCCCTTTACAAAAGCGAAAAAAAGTACATATTGCCCTTTTTATTTCCATCCTCATCATCCAATTGCTTTTTTTCTGGATGTGGTACCAACAAAACAACGAATACAACACGTTATCCGAATCGGTTCAGAATGCCAGCAAACCCAATCAGGCCGTTTATTTCTCCAATCAGGCTACGCGGAGTTTTTTAAATGCACAGAATGCGTTTAACGATTACTTGTTGAGCTATAAAAAAGCCTCTTTAAATCAATACGAGCGCTCCATTCAGGAGATGACCGTTTATCTGGACAGTTTGGATCAGCTTACGGCTGTAAACAAAGATTTTTTCAATGTGATCAAATCAAAAGAAACTACCGAAAAACAAATCTACTATATTCGCAAGCAGTTGGATTCCCTGATGCGAAAAGGCGTCATTTCCTTAATGGGGAACGATTCGCTTCCGTCTAACTTCAATATCCGGAAATTCAATTATGCAAAAACCCTGAATTCGATCAGCTACGACACGACACTCACGTCCGATAAAGACCGTAAAAACGGTTTTTTTTCCCGAATCGGAAAAGCTATTTCCGGAAAAAACAATATCATGAAAGAGCGACTTCAGGTACGCATTAAAATGGTATACGGGAATACCGAAAAAATCGGTTCGTTTGAAGACCAGCTTAAAAACACCTTTAGTACTATTGATCAATATTATACTCAGGAATTTAAAAAACTAAACCGAACGTATAATAACCTTCGAAAAAAGGATCGGGAATTATTAGAAATCAACAAAACCATTCTGCGCAACAGTCAGGAGATATTACAAGTCTACTCGGATTCGGCTCAGGAGCTCGACAAATTAAAATACGCAACAGCACTCAAAAACATCGAAAAACAGCGTACCCTGATTCTGGCATTGCTTCCAATCATGGTTATCATCACCATAATCTTATTGTTCTATACGCAGTTTGCGTATATCTACGAAAAGAGCCTGTTGGATGCGAAGACCGAAGCCGAAAAAAATCTGGAATTCAAAAACCGTATCATTGGTATGTTGAGTCACGAAATGCGGGCACCACTTCATATTATTTCGAACTTTTCGAAACGACTAAAATCGGCTACACTGCCGGAAACCGCACTTCCTACGGTCAATTCGTTAATTTTCACATCCAATTCGCTACAAATTACCGTCAATCAGATTCTTGATTTTTTTAAAAATAAAAGCAGCAAGCTGGTCGTATACAATTCCAACTTCAACCTGAAAAACGAAATCCTGTCGGTATTGGAATCATTACATTCGTTGGCCGAAATCAAAAAAATAGACCTAAATCATACGATTGACTCAAAACTGGACACTATAGTCTGGGCAGATAATGTAAAAATACACCAGCTTTTTTATAATATTATCGGGAACGCCATCAAGTTTACCGATCAGGGAAGCATTACCGTTACAGCCGGTTTATCGGATAAAGGCACGCAATACCTCCTGGAGGTTACAATTAAAGACACTGGAGCCGGTATTCCGCCCGAAGACTTGGAAAATATATTTGACCAGCATTATCAGAGTAAATTCCATTCCGAGCAGAGCAAGCTTGGTGCCGGACTTGGTTTAAATCTGTGTAAAGAAATCGTCGATCTTTTTGGCGGTACGATCACCGTAAACAGCGTCCTACAAAAAGGAACCGAAATTCATTTTTCGTTACTCTTAAACAAATCCCGCGATGTTAAAACAAGTTTGGAGCAACTATTGGAAATCAACCGTAAAAAAACTCTTACCATTGCCATCGTTGACGATGACGCCATTACGTTGGCCAGTCTTAAAAAAATGATCCGCAATACCAATGCCGAAGTCAGCACGTTTACAACGGCTAGCGAATTGCAAAATCATCTTAGCAACCACACCACAGATCTGGTGATTACCGACTTACAGCTGGGGACGTTTTCCGGTATTCAAATCGCCCGGGAAATACGAAAAAACCATTCGATTCCAATTATAGCGGTTACCGGCGATGACTATTGGGCGCAGGAAAAAGCAACCGATGACGCTCCGTTTGAAACCGTCATTCTTAAACCCGTAAACAAAGAAGAACTTTATACCAAAATTTTAAAAATTGTAAGTTGATCATCGTTGTTTTTTACGAATTCTGACAGCGAAAAGAAACGGAATTCAAAATGGTTTACCTATTTTTACACCATCAAAAAATCATATGTATTCATGATCATTTCTTCAGACTTTTCGCTTAAAAAATACAACACATTTGGGATTGAGGCTAAGGCCAGTACATTTGTTTCGGTGACCAACGAAACCGAACTGGCGGAAATTTTACAAAAGCACCATTCGGAAAAACCTTTTATTTTGGGCGGTGGCAGTAATATGTTACTCACTCAAGATATCGACCGACTGGTAATCCATGTTAATTTGAAAGGAAAAACCATTCTTGAAGAAAACGACGACTATGCATTGGTTAACGCACAAGCCGGTGAAAACTGGCATGAATTTGTGCTTTGGTGTATTGATCACCAACTTGGCGGACTGGAAAACCTGTCGTTGATTCCCGGAAATGTCGGCACCACTCCAATTCAGAATATTGGTGCTTACGGTGTGGAAATCAAAGACACCTTTGTTTCTTGTCGGGCAATGAATATTGCGACACAGGAAATTGTAACTTTCGACAAAGCACAATGCCAGTTTGGTTATCGCGAAAGTATCTTTAAAAATCAGGAAAAAGATCGTTTTGTAATCCTGTCGGTCACCTTTAAACTTACCCGAAACCACCATAAAATCAACACCTCCTATGGTGCGATCGAAGCCGAACTAACACGTCATAACATTACTCATCCGACTATTAAAGACGTAAGTAATGCCGTGATCGCCATCCGTCAGAGCAAACTTCCCGATCCGAAAGAACTTGGAAACAGTGGCAGTTTTTTTAAAAACCCGGTGATTCCTAAAGTGGCTTATGATAAAATACAAAGTCAGTATCCCGACATGCCGCATTATACGGTTTCCGAAACGGAAGTAAAAGTCCCGGCGGGCTGGCTTATCGAACAAGCCGGTTTTAAAGGCAAACGATTTGGCGATGCCGGAATACACCAGCACCAGGCTTTGGTATTGGTAAACTACGGAAATGCCACCGGAGCGGAAATTCTGGCGGTATCTAAAAATATCCAGAAAACCATTTTTGAAAAATTCGGAATTGCAATAGAAGCCGAAGTCAATATTATCTAAAAATGTATATCGACGAGCAGTATCAGAACAACGATCCCGAAGCGATCCGCGATTTTATCCGACAGAACAGTTTTGGGATACTGATCAATCAAACCGAAGGAAAACCATGGGGCACTCATATTCCATTGGAACTCGAACACAATCCGGAAGGCAAAGAAGTACTTTACGGTCATATTGCCAAAGCCAATCCGCAAGCTGCAGCCTTACAAAGCGGTGCTACGGTATTGGCAATTTTCAACGGACCGCACCATTATATTTCCTCTTCCTGGTATGATCATGAAAATGTCCCGACGTGGAATTATATTGCGGTGCATATCTACGGTACCATCCGTATTATCGAAGGTGACGAACTTTTATTTTCGCTAAAAAAACTAGTCGACAAATACGAAGCCACTTCCGAAAATCCGATAAAAATTGAAAACCTGTCGGCTAAAACCATGCGTCAGGTAAACGGCATTACTGCATTTGAGATTTGTATTGATCAAATTCAAGCGGTTCACAAACTCTCTCAAAACCGGGACGATAAGAATCATACGGCCATTATCGAAAAACTGGAAAACCAAAAGAATCCGAATGCGATTCACATTGCTCGGGAAATGCGAAAAAACCGGAAATAAGCTTCGAGGAATTTGCTAAAATCCAATTGGGATTTAACATTTGATTCGTACCTTTGTCCCTTCTTTAATCCCTGATGAATTGCATATGTTAACAATTCTACTCTATATTTTTATCGGAATTATTGCCATCCAGATTTTCTATTATTTGATCATTTTTGGCAAATTTGCATTCGCTCCAGCTCAAAAGATTACCTCGAAACGCATTCCGGTTTCGGTAATTGTATGCGCTAAAAATGAAGCGGAAAACGTAGCCAAATTCATCCCGATTTTAGCCGATCAGAACTATCCCGACTACGAGATTGTTTTAATTGACGATGCATCGAGCGATGATACACTGGAAATTTTTGAAGCGTTTGAAAAACAATATGCCAACATCCGACTGGTAAAAGTTCAGAATAACGAAGCGTTCTGGGGAAATAAAAAATTCGCGTTAACACTTGGAATTAAAGCCGCCCGAAAAGAATATTTACTTTTTACCGATGCCGATTGTTATCCGACTTCCAAGGATTGGATTACCCAAATGACCTCTCAGTTTACCTTACATAAAACCATTATTTTAGGATACGGTGCTTACGAAAAAATCAAAGGATCCTTTTTAAATAAGATCATTCGTTTTGAAACGCTTTTAACGGCGGTTCAATATTTTTCGTGGGCCAAAATGGGCAAACCTTATATGGGAGTGGGCCGAAATCTGGCCTATAAAAGAGAGGAGTTTTTTAAAGTAAACGGATTTATGGATCATATGAAAGTACGCTCCGGCGATGATGATCTGTTTATCAATCAGGCGGCAAACCGCAAAAACACAGCGATTTGTTACAGTCCGGAAAGTTTTACGATTTCGGCTCCCAAAACGAGCTATAAAACCTGGTTTCAGCAAAAACGACGTCATGTTTCGACGGCGTCCTATTATAAAAGCTTTGATAAATTCCAACTGGGACTTTTCTTTTTCTCACAGCTTTCCTTTTTTATACTGGCCATTTTATTACTGGCATTCCAATTTCAATGGATGATTGTGGCCGGATTAATCGTTGTCCGCTATATTTTCACCTGGATCACTTTGGGCTATGCTTCGGGCAAATTGCATGAAAAAGATGTGATGTATTGGTTTCCGATTATCGAATTAATCCTTATCTTCACACAACTAAACGTGTATTTCACCAACTCTTTTTCAAAACCGGTACATTGGAAATAAATTCGGAAATAATTCAAAGGAATATTGAAAAAGCAAAAGCCGGCGATCAGGTTGCTTTTACGTTTTTACTGGACTTTTTCTGGAATGAGATTTACGGGTTTATGCTAAAACGTACGGAAAACGAAACCGATACGGAAGACATCGCCATCGAAACGTTTGCCAAAGCTTTTGATAAAATCACCTCCTATAATCCTGAATTCGGTTTTAACACCTGGTTGATTGCCATTGCCAAAAATGTACATATCGACATGTTGCGCAAAAAGAAATCGGCTTTATTTTTAGGAACCATCGACGAAGAAAACCAACAGGCATATAATGTAATCGACTCCACTCCTACCATCGAAGACGAGATTATCAAAGAGCAGAATCTGGCTCGATTATTACAATACATTAAAGAATTAAAACCGGCCTATCAGGAGGTTATTCAACTGCGGTATTTTCAGGAGATGAGTTATCAGGAAATAGCCGATCAGTTGGAAGAACCGTTGAACAATGTAAAAATCAAATTGCTCCGGGCGAAAAAACTACTGGCGGAAATTATTCAGCAAAAAAAATAATTTTATTTTTCACAACGCAACCTTTCAAAATCTTCGAATTCATTTACAAAATCTCAATCAAGAGAAATATATCTCATTTTATTAACATTTGAAATACTAATACTACAACATCTAACGTTATACAGGTATATACCACTATATTCTAACCTTAAACTACGTTATCATGTCTAAATTAAACATCTACGAAACCAAATGGATCGATTTGGTTTTTGAAGGCCGTAACAAAGCTTACGGCGCCTATCAATTACGAGCCGAAAATCCAAAGACAACACTAAAAGCTTTATGCGTTGGTGTTTTACTATTGAGTTCTGCTATTGCCGTTCCGATTATTGTAAATTCACGTAACAGCGGAAACGATATGGCGGATAACATTCCAAAAATATTTAACGATCCCATTGTTGTTGTAGATCTTACACCAATACAACCTAAAAAATTAGAGGAGCCAAAATTGGAAACCACACCTTCCGATCCGGTAAAAAAAATTAAATATGTTGGGTTTACACCGGTTGCCAAAAATCAGGCGACTCAGGAAGTTCCTACCAATGAGCAATTAAATAATGCCGCTATCAGTACCGAAAACAGCGAAGGAACCGGAACCACCACGAGTCTTAGTGTTGCTTCACAACCAACCGGAAATGGCGCCGGAAACGGAATAGAAAGCACTAACAATATCAACTCCACTTACGAATTGGAAGCCTTACCGCAATATCCGGGTGGCATTGATGCCTTTTTGGCAACTGTTGGCAAGCGTTTTAAAACACCCGAAATGGACGAATTAAAAACGTTTAAGGTATTGGTGTATTTCGTGATCGAAAAAGACGGTAGCTTATCCAATATCCGGGTAACACGTGATCCGGGGTATGGTTTGGGTAAAGAAGCCATTCGGGTGCTAAATTCCATGACTACCAAATGGACACCGGGCTATCGAAACGGTCAGCCGGCACGAACCGCTTATAATCTTCCAATAACCGTGAATGTGAATTAAGAAGGAAGAGAAAAGAGAAAAGAGAAAAGAGAAAAGAGAAAAGAGAAAACACTCTATATGTAAAAGCCTGTCGGATATAAATCGGACAGGCTTTTATTTTATTGTTTTACTTTACGTAACGATATTTTTATACGGCTTCTTTTTTAGAATCCAGTGAAAATTTCAGAAATACAAATCCGATAATTCCGGCCACCAGTGACGAAATCAGGATGGCAATTTTGGAAATCGTAATATCTTCGGTCTGCGATTTAAACGCCAACAGGGTTATAAATATGGACATCGTAAAACCAATTCCCGCCAGAAAACCGGTTGCCAGTATTTGTTTCCATTTTAAATCGTCCGGTAGTTTACAAATCCCAACAGCAACTACAACAAAACTAAACAAAAATATTCCCAGCGGTTTTCCGATTACCAATCCCAGGAAGATTCCGATACTGTTTTCGTGTACCAATCCTTCCACCCAATCGTTTCCGATCACAATCGCCGTATTGGCCAAAGCAAACAACGGGAGTATAAAAAACGCTACCGGTTTGTGCAAAACGTGTTGCATTTTATAGGAAATTGTTTTTTTACCGCCATCACCAAAAGGCACCACAAAAGCCAGTAATACACCGGTTATTGTTGCGTGAATTCCGGAATTAAGCATAAAATACCACATCAACACACCTCCTAAAAGGTACGGAAACGGATTATTCACTTTTAAACGATTAAAAACAAACAACACCGCCATGATTCCCAAGGCAATTCCCAGATTCAGTACAGACAAATGATCGGTATAAAAAATAGCGATCACCAGAATAGCACCCAAATCGTCGATTACGGCCAAGGCTGTCAGAAATACTTTTAACGACAATGGCACCCGACTTCCCAATAAAGACAATACCCCTAATGCAAAAGCAATATCGGTAGCCATTGGAATTCCGGCACCTGCCTGTGTAGGTGTACCGTGATTAAAAATCATATAAATCGCTGCCGGAACCAACATTCCGCCAATTGCGGCAAAAATGGGCAACATTGCATTTTTAATACTCGAAAGCTCTCCTTTGTAAATTTCCCGTTCCAATTCCAGTCCGATCAGGAAAAAGAAGATCGTCATCAAACCGTCATTTATCCAGTGTTCAAAGGAGTGTGCCCCCAATTCGAAATGCCAGATACTTTGATAGGCTTCCTGAAAACCAGAGTTGGCTATTACTAGGGAAATCAACGTACAAAAGATCAGAACGATCCCGGATGATTTTTCGTTATCAAAGAATTCGGTAAACAGTTTGGTAGTTTTCATGACACTTAAAAATAAATTAAACGGCGTTTTATCAATAATTACAAAGATACGATTTTTAAAACAACGTCATTTCCGGACAATTCGGACACCTATATTGTCTATTAAAAATGCGTTAAACGGACTATCACAAATAAACAACATTACGTATCTTTGCACTTCAAAATTATCAGTAATGGAAACTGTTTTAGACACGAATATCATTCCGACCGGAAAACCAAAATGGTTACGCGTAAAGCTTCCGACCGGAAAAAAATATACCGAATTACGAGGCCTGGTAGACAAATACAAGTTAAATACGATTTGTACATCGGGAAGTTGTCCGAACATGGGTGAATGTTGGGGAGAAGGAACGGCAACCTTTATGATACTGGGTAATGTATGTACGCGTTCGTGCGGATTTTGCGGTGTAAAAACCGGTCGTCCGGAAACAGTCGACTGGGACGAACCGGAAAAAGTAGCGCGTTCGATCAAATTGATGAACATCAAACACGCGGTAATTACCAGTGTAGACCGTGACGATATTAAAGATGGTGGTTCCATTATCTGGAAAGAAACCGTAAAAGCCATCCGCAGAATGAATCCGGAAACCACTTTAGAAACCCTTATCCCGGATTTCCAGGGTATGGAACGCAACATCGACCGTATTGTAGAAGCCAATCCGGAAGTGGTATCCCATAATATGGAAACCGTTCGTCGTTTGACCCGCGAAGTTCGGATTCAGGCAAAATACGACCGTAGTCTTGCCGTACTGAAATACCTAAAAGACCAAGGCATCCGTCGTACCAAATCCGGTATTATGTTAGGATTGGGTGAAACGGAAGAAGAAGTCATTCAAACGATGAAAGACTTACGCGAGGCGAATGTAGACATTGTAACCATCGGGCAATACCTGCAACCGAGTAAAAAACACTTACCGGTAAAAGAATTTATCACTCCGGAACAATTTGCCAAATACGAAGCGATCGGTAAAGAACTTGGATTCCGCCATGTAGAAAGCGGTGCTTTGGTACGTTCGTCCTACCATGCTCAAAAACACATTTTATAAATAGTTTCTCCTAACATACGGACACTGAAATGAATCCAAAAATTAGAATTGCCATTAATGGTTTCGGCAGAATCGGGCGTAACCTGTTCCGATTATTGTTAAACCATCCTACAATAGAAGTCGTAGCGATTAACGATATTGCCGACAACAGGACGATGGCACATTTGATCAAATATGACAGTATTCACGGGGTACTTCCCAATACGGTTACGTTTGATGAAACGTCCATTAGTATTGATGGCAAAGCTTTCCCATTTTTCCACGAAACAGCGATTTCCAAATTAAACTGGAAACCGCTCCATGTGGATATTGTGGTAGAAGCTACTGGAAAATTCAAGACCTATCCGTTGGCCGAAGCACATATTACATCGGGTGCCAAAAAAGTGATTCTTTCGGCTCCGGCAGAAGACGACACCATCAAAACCGTAGTATTGGGTGTAAACGACTCGATTCTGGACGGCACGGAACGTATTATTTCCAATGCCAGCTGTACAACCAACAACGCTGCACCGATGATCAAAGTGATTCAGGAATTATGTGGTATCGAACAAGCCTATATCACGACGGTACATTCCTACACCACCGATCAGAGTCTGCACGACCAACCACACAAAGATTTGCGAAGAGCCAGAGGCGCGGCACAATCGATCGTACCTACTACGACCGGAGCGGCAAAAGCCTTAACTAAAATTTTCCCGGAACTGGATGGAAAAATGGGGGGTTGTGGGATTCGCGTACCGGTTCCCGACGGTTCCCTGACCGATATTACCTTTAACGTAAAACGCCAGGTTAGCATAGAAGAAATCAACGAGGCCTTTCGTAAAGCCTCCGAAACCACTTTAAAAGGAACCTTATCGTACACCGAAGATCCTATCGTTTCGGTAGATATTATTGGTAATCCAACCTCTTGTTTATTTGATGCACAGCTAACTTCGGTAATCGATAAAATGGTAAAAGTAGTGGGTTGGTATGACAATGAAATTGGTTATTCATCCCGAATAATAGATTTGATCACACATACTCATGCCAAATAATTAACTATATTTATACGGATTTTTTAAACAAAGAAATGAAGTATATACTGCTTTTATTATTTTTTATAGGAATTCCCTGTTTTTCTCAGGAAAAAAACGCCCAAATAAAAGTCGATAGCATTACCTATTATTTGGAGTTATCTAATTTCCACAAAAACAATTACACCTATAATAAGGCATTAGAATTTGGTAAAAAAGCGGTTAATTATGCCACACGGAACAATCTGGAAAAAGGTCTGGCCGACACTTATCTGGCCATTGGCGGTATTTACTATCAGTTAAAAAAGACAGATGACGCGATCGAAAACTTTATCCGAAGTTTGGCGATTTACAACAATTTAAAACCGTCGTCCAACATTGCATTTTGTTATTACAATCTGGGATTGTGTTATCTGGACAAAAACAGTTTTGCGATTGCGGAAAACTATTTCGACAAAGCCATTTCCATCTACGAACAAATACAAATTCCCGACGCAATTGAGTTGATCAACCTGCAAAAAGGGATTATTTACAAGAAAAAAGGAAATATCAACCTGGCCACGGCCCTGTTTAAAAACATCATTTCCAAAAACAATATCGACAATCTTTTCGAAACAAAAGCCGAAGCCTATTACCAGCTGGCCGAAATCAACGAGCGGAACAATCCCAAAAAAGCAATCGATTATCTGGAAAAAGCCAATGTGCTTACCAGCAATAACAATATTTCCCAAAAGCTGAAAATCATTCGTAAAATCAGTACGCTTTACAATAAAACCAACAGTGTTAACCAGTCCTTCCATTACCTGAAACGGTATGTCCATCTGAAAGACTCCCTTTCGGCGATTAACAACGATAGTATAGGCGAAGCCGCATTCGAACGCTATATTGCCAACGAGCAGCTTAAGACCATTGAAAAAATGGACAAGGAAAACAAGGAACAGGAAAAATCGATCAAGTTTTCCAAGCTGATCAGTATTCTAAGTATTGCGTTGATTTCCATTTTATCGTTACTCAGTCTTTCGCTTTATAAAAACAACATCATCCGAAAGAAGACCAACCAGCTTTTAAAAGAAAAAAATCTGGAACTGGAAGTTCAGAAAGAACGTGCCGAACGCGCTTCGAAAGCACGTTCCGAATTCCTGTCGACCGTAAGCCATGAGCTACGCACACCGTTGAACGCGATTAATGGTATTACGCATATTTTATTGGAAGACAAACCCAAGGAAAGTCAGCTTGCCTATTTGAATTCTCTGAAATTTTCCGGAAATTACCTGTCGACTTTTATCAACGACATCCTTGAAATCAACCGTGTGGAATCGAATGCTCTGGAAGTGGAACATATCAATTTTAACATCCGGGAATTGTTCCAGAACATCATGGATTCGTTTGTCGAGATCGCCAATAACAACAATGTCATTTGCCGACTCAACATCGAAGAAACCGTTCCGAGCTTCCTGATTGGTGATCCAACCAAACTCTCACAAATATTGATCAACCTTATAAACAACTCGCTAAAGTTTACCAAAGACGGCGATGTTTGGGTTAATGTATTTCAAACGGGTAAAGATGGGAACTGCGTCGATCTGCATTTTGAAATTATCGATACGGGAATTGGAATTTTAAAAGAAAAACAGGAAACAATTTTCGACAGTTTTACACAAGGTTCGGTAGAAATTAACCGTAAATACGGTGGAACCGGATTAGGATTATCCATCGTTCGACGACTGGTTGAAATATTAGGCGGAAAAATCCACCTGGAAAGCGAACTGGACAAAGGAGCCAAATTCTATTTTAACCTGTCGTTCCCTATTGGTGAAGAAATTAAAGTGGAAAAGAAAACCGGATTAGGCTATGATGAACAATGGCTAATCGACAGAAAGATACTTTTGGTTGAAGACAATAAGATCAATCAGATGATCACTAAAAAGATGCTTGAGCGCAAACAGATGGCCTGTACGATCATCGAAAACGGAGAAGACGCGATTGAACATTTGGAAAAACACCGAAACCATTACGATTTGGTATTAATGGATGTGCATCTTCCGGGAATTAACGGAACGATCGCCACCGAAGAAATCCGCAAGTTCGACAAGCAAACTCCGATTATTGCATTAACGGCAATTTCATTGGACGAAAATCGCGAAATGCTGCTTTCGTATGGTATGAATGAGGTGATCACAAAACCGTTCGATCCGGAAAAGTTCTACGAGATTATTGCAACCACCATCATTTCAAAAAACGGCAATTAATAGGCCGTTATCAGGTTTTGGATTAGATTTCGAACATGCGGTTCTGCCGCCTGCGCTGCTTCCAATACTTCATCGTGTGTAATGGTATCGATACTGTGTTCGTCGCCCATATCGGTAATTACCGAAATTCCGAAACATTCCATTTCCATATGACGTGCTACGATCACTTCCGGTACTGTTGACATCCCAACACAATCACCGCCTACGGTTTTCACCATACGGTATTCGGCCAGTGTTTCGAAAGTTGGCCCTTGTAAGCCAAGATATACACCGTCCTGTACTTCAATGTCTAAAGTAGCGGCCAATTCTTTTGCTTTGGCGATCATCTTACGGCTATACGGTTCACTCATATTTACAAAACGCGGCCCGAAACGCTCGTCATTTTTTCCGCGTAACGGATGTTCCGGCATCATGTTGATATGATCTTTAATAATCACGATCGATCCTACTTTATAATCCGGATTAACACCACCCGAAGCGTTTGAAACAATTAATTTTTCCACTCCTAAATATTTCATCACGCGAACCGGAAAGGTTACTTCTTTCATCGAATAGCCTTCGTAAAAGTGAAAACGGCCTTGCATGGCGACCACTTTTTTAGTTCCGATGGTTCCGAAAACCAAAGCTCCTTTATGTCCCTGAACGGTCGATACCGGAAAATTCGGAATCTCGTTATACGGTAAGGTAAATTCAATTGTAATATCATTGGTGAATCCTCCCAGGCCGGAACCTAAGATAACACCGTATTCCGGAGTAAAATTTGTTTTTCCTTTAATGTAACTAACTGTTTCTTGTACTTGCTCCCACATAATCTAAAATAGTTTTATCAAAATCGTTTTCATTATTTAAAAATGCGCTAACGATTGGCAGGTAAAACAATTGCTCCGATGGCAATTTCCCTTCCAGTCGCACATAATCTTTTTCTGTTGTAATAATTTTTTTGGTTCCGGCTTTTTCCAGAATCGCAGCAATATCCTTGTCTGTAAAATGATGATGATCCGGAAAGGTCATACAATTGGATGCCTTTACTTTTAGGTGATCAAAAAATGGTTGGGGTTTTGCGATTCCGGCTACCAGAAACAGGTTTTCCGGATCCAGGTCGGTAACTTTTAATGTTGTTTTTTCCGAATAGACACTGTCGTCGTATTTAATATAGGTAAAAAACAACTGTTGGTAGGACTTTAGTTTTAATCGTCCCTTTATTTCATTTTGCTGAATCTGTGTTAACGATGGCGGACATTTGGTTACCACAATAATTGCAGCCCGTGCTACGCCATTCCGACTTTCCCTTAGATTTCCGGCCGGCAGAATCAGATCATCAATATACAAATCGTTATAGGCGGTTAGCAGGATATAAAATCCGGCTTTTACTTTACGGTGTTGGTAGGCGTCGTCCAGTAAAATCACTTCCGGTTTTGCCAATGTCAGTAATTGTGTAATTCCGTTGGTTCGATTGGCATCGACCGCCACATTTATATTCGGAAACTTTTTATAAAACTGATACGGTTCGTCTCCCAGTATTGCTGCGGTAGCTGTTGTATCGGCCAAAACAAAACCTTCCGATTTACGTTTATAACCTCTGCTTAGTGTGGCCACTTTATAGGTCCCGGACAACAATCGGATCAGGTATTCGATTTGCGGTGTCTTCCCGGTTCCGCCAACACTTAAGTTTCCAACAGCAATTACAGGTGTATTGAAAAAACTGGATTTTAGTATGTCTTTGTCATACAAAAAATTACGAACCCCGGTAACGCATCCGTAAAGGATGGAAAAAGGAAAAAGTATTTTTCGCAAAAAATTCATATTACGAAAGTAGCTATTTTTTATCTTTGAAAATAACTTTTGCCGTAAAGTTTAGCCTGTTTGGGCTTAAAACTAGCGGTTCCATCCACAAAATAAAACCGTTCTGATGAAAATAAAAGCAATACTCGACGTACTGGAAGAAATGGCGCCACTGGCCTATGCCGAAGATTTTGACAATGTAGGCTTACTCGTTGGCGATGCCAATGCCACTGCAACCGGTGTACTCGTTTGCCACGACGCACTCGAAAATGTGATTGATGAAGCCATCCGTCGCCAATGCAATCTAATAGTTTGCTTCCATCCGATTTTATTTTCGGGTCTGAAAAAGATCACCGGAAAAAATTATGTCGAGCGTTCCATTGTAAAAGCCATCAAAAACGATATTGCAATCTATGCCGTTCATACCGCGTTGGACAACCATCAGCAAGGCGTAAATAAAATCTTTTGCGATGCACTCGGACTTACAAATACCCGTGTATTGATTCCGAAATCCAACTTTATCCAGAAACTGGTTACCTATACAATTCCTGAAAATGCGACAAAACTCCGTAACGCACTTTTTGAAGCCGGTGCCGGAAAAATCGGAAATTATGAAGACTGTAGTTTTACGTCACAAGGAATGGGTTCTTATATGGGCAACGAAAACAGCAACCCGGAAATCGGAGAACGCTTTGAATTTGTGGAAGCTGCCGAAATCAAAATCGAAGTAACCTTTGAAAAGCATCTTCAAGGTAAAATTTTAAAAGCCCTATTCCAAAACCATGTTTACGAAGAAGTTGCGTATGAAATTTATGCGTTGCAAAATACACATCAGAATATCGGGTTGGGAATGACCGGCGAACTGGAAAATCCAATGGATGAATCCGAATTCCTGCAACTGGTAAAAGACAAAATGCAGGCCGATGGCATCCGTCATAGTGCCTTTGCCGGTAAAAAAATCAAAAAAGTAGCGGTATTGGGCGGATCGGGAAGTTTTGCGATTGGGAATGCCATTTCGGCTCAGGCAGATGCTTTTATCACGGCCGATTTGAAATATCATCAGTTTTATGAAGCCGAAAACAAGCTACTTTTAGCCGATATTGGCCATTTTGAAAGTGAAAGGTATACAAAAAACTATATAGTTGATTATCTTACGAAAAAAATTGCTAATTTTGCAATCATTTTATCGGAAGAAAATACAAATCCAGTTAAGTACTTTTAAAATATGGCAAACATCAAAGAACTAAGTGTAGAAGAGAAGTTACGAGCACTTTATGACTTACAGTTAATCGATTCACGCATTGATGAAATTAGAAATGTAAGAGGTGAATTACCTCTTGAAGTGGAAGATTTAGAAGATGAAGTAGCTGGATTAAGCACTCGTTTAGAGAAATTGAAAGCAGATTTAGAGACTATCGAAGAGCAAATCAAAGAAAAAAAGAATGCTATCGACGGTCATAAAGAATCGATTAAAAAATATACAGAACAACAAAAGAATGTTCGTAACAACAGAGAATTTAACTCTTTAACGAAAGAAGTTGAATTTCAGGAGTTGGAAATCCAGTTAGCGGAAAAACACATCCGTGAGATGAAAGCGTCTATCGAACACAAAAAAGAAGTGGTTTCGCAAACAAAAGAAAAATTAGACGGTAGACAATCGCACTTAAAACACAAAAAAGCGGAATTGGAAGACATCATGTCTGAAACTGAAAAAGAAGAAAACTTCTTATCAGAAAAATCAGCTGAATTCCAGGCACAGATTGAAGAGCGTTTATTAAATGCTTACAACAGAATCCGTACCAGCGTTCGTAACGGTTTGGCAGTAGTTTCTATCGAAAGAGGTGCTTCTGCAGGATCTTTCTTTACGATCCCACCACAAACGCAAATGGAGATTGCTTCCCGTAAAAAAATTATCACTGATGAGCACAGTGGAAGAATCTTAGTTGACAGTGCATTAGCAGACGAAGAAAAAGAGAAAATGCAACAATTATTCTCTAAAATATAAGTAACTTAAAGCCTCCAACCGGAGGCTTTTTTTATGAAACTGTTTGACAAAATATCCTATTTTATACTAACCAAATCCATTGGATTGTATATTAACCTCATGGGCTTTTTATTCCCTCAGAAAGCCACAAAACTGGCGTATCGTTTTTTTACGGAACCCCGGGACGGAAAACTCGACGCTACTAAAATCCCAAAAATACTTACCGAAGCCCATCCGGAAACGGTCGCTTTTGGTCAGCATCAAATTCAAACCTATACCTGGAAAGGAAATGATCATCGTATTTTATTAGTCCATGGCTGGGAAAGTAACGCAGCCCGATGGGAGCGTTTTATCGGATGGCTTAAAAAGTCCGGGAGCACTATTATTGCACTCGACGGTCCGGCTCAGGGATTATCCAGCGGAACCGAGTTCAACATTCCCGAATATGCGCGTTTTGTAGACGCCATTATGCAAAAATTCAACCCGACGTCCATCATTGGCCATTCTATGGGTGGTGCCACCTGTATCTATTACCAGTATACTTATCAGAATCCGTTATTGGAAAAAATGGTCATTTTAGGGGCTCCGAGTGAGTTTATGATCGTTCTTAACAATTATAAAAAGACACTGAGTCTGAATAAAAAAGTATCACGCCTTTTGGAAAAACAGATCATGGAACGTTTTGGCATTGATCCGAATGAATTTTCCGGTAGCCATTTTGCATCCGGGTTTAATCTAAAAGGTCTGATTGCTCACGATGAAGATGATGCTGTTGTTTCCTATAACGAAGGAAAACAGATCGCCGAAACCTGGAAAACAGCCGAATTTATTTCAACAAAAGGACTGGGACACAGTTTACACGACGATCAGCTTTACCAACGGATCTATCATTTCCTTTTTGAAGCCGACTAATCAATTCACCGACTATAAATTGTCATTCCTTATTATTTAGCGTATTTTTGCCAGATGGAAGAAAATTTAAAACGACTCAACAAATTCTTATCCGAAACCGGATTTTGTTCCCGTAGAGAAGCCGATAGGTTAATCGAAGAAGGAAGAGTTACCATTAACGGAATAGTCCCGGAAATGGGCACTAAAGTCACTCTTGATGATGAAGTAAGAGTCGATGGTAAATTGGTTCGTGAAAAGACTGAAAAACCGGTATATCTGGCTTTTTATAAGCCGGTAGGTATTGAATGTACGACCAACCAATCCGTTCGCAATAACATTGTCGATTATATTAATTATCCGAAACGCATCTTCCCGATCGGACGTTTGGATAAAGCCAGTGAAGGTTTGATTTTTATGACTGATGACGGCGATATTGTAAATAAAATCCTTCGTGCCCGTAACAATCACGAAAAAGAATATATCGTAACCGTAAACAAACCCATAACCGATCGTTTTATACAACGGATGGGAAATGGAATTCCTATTTTGGATACGGTAACTAAAAAATGTAAGGTGGAACAAATTAGTAAATTTGTATTTCGGATTATCCTTACACAGGGATTAAACCGACAGATTCGAAGAATGTGTGAATATCTTGATTACGAAGTAACCGCTTTAAAGCGTATCCGTATCATTAATATCTCCCTTGACATTCCGGTTGGTCGATATCGCGATCTTACAGATGGTGAAATCAAAACCCTTAACGAGCTGATTGCTCCTTCCAGTAAAACCGAAGAAGCCAGCTTACCAAAACCAAAAGCAGAACAGCCCAAAACACAACAGTCGGGCACTCCTGCAAAAAGGGCTTTTAATCCCAACAGAGGTGGTACCAACAACCGAAATACTTCTTATAACAGGAATAAAAACAAATAACATATTAAATAATAACTAAACCGGAGTTGTCTCCGGTTTTTTTTATGTTTTGCGGTATACACCTGACAGGTTTAAAAACCTGTCAGGTGTGATATACGGTGAATAAAAAAGAAAACCCCGGGAATCCGGGGTTTGTAGTGCTTTATTTTATTTGTTATGGAATTATTATAAAACAAAAAACCCTATCCGTTTGGATAGGGTTTTCAAAAGAAAGGCGGCGACATACTCTCCCA
>NZ_JASLCE010000039.1 GCF_030146175.1 Flavobacterium sp.
TAAAAAAGAAAAACTGGCAAAGCCCAAAACTCCTGTAAAAAAGGTAAAAGATGACAAACACATTTACTTACACAAAGTAGATCATCCGGAGATTATTGAAAGTAATTTCCAGTGGATACAAGGAGAATTTGATTATTCAATTGAAAAATCGAAGAGCAAGTTTCGTTTCTTCTATTATCTTTTCCGGGATGCGAAGCAATTACTACAAATGTCCGTTTTGCAGAAAACAGCATTGGAAACACAGCAAAAATGGTTTCGTTATGGAGTAAACAGTATGAGTGAATATTTTCGTTTGATTCATTTTGAAGATGAAACCAAAGAAGCAACAATAGAGGAGAGCGGCGCTTTTGAAATCTTGGTTGAACCCAGCGGCGAATACGTTAGTACCCTGCCGGCATTGTATTGGGCAGTCATTGCCCGTGATACAGAAAAGCAAAAAAGAATAGCCAATAGTCCGATAAAAAACTGGATATACAGAGGAGAAGATTGGGGCAAGAATACGTTTATAACCTGCTTTCTAAAAATAATAAAGGAATACTTTCTCACTGGAAATTTCAATACCGCTTTGTATAACGAAGCACAAGCTGATTTGGAAAAATACAAATCGGAACTTGGACCGGATGTAAAACAAAAGTTTGGATTGTACCGAATAAGTCGCTTTTTAAACGCTTTTAAAAGCTTGACAGAACACAATGAAGCTGAATTTCATTCCAATTTTGCATTGGCACTTCAGGCACACAAAGAAGTATGGAGTCAGAAAAAAGCCTTAAACAGAGGCGGAACACCGCTATGCAGAGAGGACGACGGTTTTTTATCCTGGGATTGTACCGCTTTAGCAGCTATGGCCTATGACAAAGGTTGGAAACTGGAAATAACGTCCGATTATGTACCGCAATCGATGGTAGATGGAAGTATTAATTTGAAATAAAAAAAGAAAATTTATTTACAGATCCAATTCTTCGCAATCATGTCCCAAATGGGAAATAAGCGATAGAATTTCAGTGGCTTCCAGTTTTTCGCTTTTTACCCGGAGAATTTTGTCCCGGTCTTCTAAATCGAAATTGAAATGCAGAATAGCTTCGTTTTCTTCAAAAATACGGGTGATGGATTTAACGTCTTTTTTCTTTTTGACGGTGGTTTTAAAGATATATAACATGGGTTGCATCGGATTAATTTACATTTTTCCACCATTGGGTGAAGGTTGTATTGGCATCGAGATTCATCTTTTCTCCAATCATAGGGGTACAAAGACGTAAGGTAGGATTGTCGTTTAAGGTTTCCAGACGGGAAATGGGTTCGTCCCAGTTGTGATTGGCCAGCGAAAATTTACTCCAGTGAACCGGAATAAGTTTTTCGGTATTCAAATCCTCTGCGACTTGTAACACTTCTTCGGGCATTAAATGAATGTATTTCCAGTTTTTATCATACTGTCCGCATTCAATAATGGCCAAATCAAATGGACCAAATTTATCTCCGATTGCCTTGAAATGATTATCATAACCGCCATCGCCACCGATAAAAATTCTTTTGTCGGGTGTTTCCAATACAAACGACAACCATAACGATTTGTTTCTGGACAATCCTCTGCCGGAAAAATGACGCGCTGGTGTGGTATGTAATTTTGTATTATTGATCAACTCAATAGTTTCGTGCCAGTCTTTTTCGATAATACGGGATTTGTCATAGCCCCAATATTCCAGGTGTTCGCCTACGCCTAATCCACAGATAACGGTTTTTACCTTGCTTTTCAGATTTTTTACCGTTTCATAATCAAGGTGATCCCAGTGATCATGTGTGATGATCAAATAATCGATTTCCGGAATATCTGCCGTAGTATAACGATCACTACCACCAAAACTTTTGGTCGTCATCCGGATAGGAGAGGCGGCACCGCTAAAAACCGGATCGATCAGAAATTTGATACCGTTGGTTTGTAGGAAATAGGACGAGTGTCCAAACCAGATAAAGACGTCTTCATTTGGAGTGATTTTGTGCAGGTCGGTTTTTACGGCCGGTAATTCGGTGGTTGGTTTTACCCGGGTGTTTTCTTTAAATATAAATTCCTTTAAAACCGAAAAATAACTGGCACCTTCGGTTAGATCGGGTGTTTCACTACTATTCTGAAACTGTCCATCACGGAAGTTCGGTGATTTTTTAATGCGTTCCAGGCGCGCACCCGATGGAAGTTTTCCAAATTTAGGTTGCTGTAAAAATAAATAAACACCAAGGGTAAGGGTTAGGAGTACTACAATAAGGGTTATCATAATTTTTCGTAAAAGCATTGGTTTTTAAAAAGGTTTAGATTGACTAATCACTCTATAAGGGTTTAAAAAAAAGGATTAGCTGATCATAATCCAAAGGGTTTCGTAGGAGTTATAAATAACTTCTTTTTTTTCATCTGTAGTCAGTTTCGATTGTCGTAAATATTGTTGTATTCCGAAAACATAATTGTTCACGATCGCAATCAGATAATCGATTGGTTGTTTTTTGATATGATTTTGAGCCATGGCTTCCTCCAGTTCTTCGCATCCTTTTTTGGATAACTTCTGAATTTCTTCATAATCCATCAGCGAAGCATAAGGCGAAAAGTAAAATTGCTGAATAAAGCGGAACTCATAATCGTTTTCCAACGACCATAACATCAGTCCGATAAATTGTTTTTTAAAGTGTTCTTTATATTCGGTTTGCTCGTCACGGTAACTTTCAATATGTTGGGCTACCCGTAACTTGATATCGATATAAAGCGCAATGATCAAATCTTCTTTGGTCTTGTAATAATGGAATAAAGTACCGTTGGCTACACCGGCTTCTTTGGCGATCTTACTAGTCGCTGTTCCGTGGAAACCGTAGTCTACGAATAGTTTTAAAGCAGTGGCAAGGATTTCTTTTTGTTTGTCCATAATTTTAGATCGACTAATCAGTCGGTAAAAGTACAGCTTTTTAAATAAGGATTTGGTATTTGGCAAAAAATTAACTTTTTGGCGGCAACGAGTCATTAAAAAAGCACCTCCTGAAGGTGCTTTTGTTTACTTTATAAAGGGCTAAAATGAGACCGGACTGACTTTCTGGTTTTTTTGCGCCTGTTGTTCGGTAAAAATAAAGAAGACCGAAAGGAGTATACACAACGGAATCGTTAATAATACATAATCGCTTTTTATCTTTTGAAATTCATTGATCAATCCAAATGGCAACAACAGAATAAACAATTGAATCAGAAACAAGCTAATCGTTGCCAGAATGGAATTATTGGAATGCGGATTCGTTTTTTCACAACGCAATTGTAACTCATAGTAATCGGCCAGATGTCCGAGTAACGTTAAATGCTGATTGTTGTCAATAATCTCTTGATCAAATAATTCTTTTATCCGATGCGATTGTAATGCCATAAGTTGTTTGGCACTATTTTTTTGTTTGAAGATATAATCAATCTCATTTTGCGAAATCAATGGTGCTAATTCGGCTCTTATACAAGTGGTTTCATTTTCTTTTTGTGAGTTCAGCTGATTGTGAAGTACAATAAGCCATGCCTGATGCCTGTTTTTTAATTCCTGATAGATTTCTGTTTTTACTGCAAAACTGTTTTGCAAAAAAGTAGCCCACGTAGTACTCGTACGAACAATTGTGTTCCAAAGCATGTCGGTTTCCGAACGATGTTTTTGTACCTGCATGTTTTTCAGACTAAAAACAAGGAGCGACAACAAACCAATTACAGCAACCGGAATCAATGGCAGTGCTACCCATTTTAAATCAAGATAGAAATATAAAAGCGTTTGAATCACGGCCCAGAAGATTAATACATAACCAATGTTTTTAGGCCAAAATACGAACTTTTTACTAGTTGTTTTGTTTCTTTTTGTATACATAGCATTTGATTTTTAACAATAATAATTGCAAAATGTACTGTTTCGGTAAATTGTTGGGGGGCTTTGTTATAAAATTATACTTTTTTCTTGATTTTAAAATTTTATACAATTAAAAAAACAAACATATCGATAAAGTGTCATATTTTACCGACGAAATACACAATGAGGTACATAAATAACAAAAGGATGACTATTAAATAAGGTTATTATAATATATGATGCAATTGATGTGGTTGTATAGAGAGAAGGCAAACAAAAGTTGGAATACTATTTTGAAACCAACCGATTTTATCGACTAATCAGAAAGGATAAAAGACATGATACGGAGATTTAACTTTTTGTTTATATGAAATGGTTAACTTTATAGGAGCTAAAAAAACGATAACTATGAAACTAATCAGAAGAGCCAGTGCCAACTGGAAAGGTAGTGGTATGGAAGGTAAAGGATCCGTATCCACGCAAAGTACAACATTAAACAATGCTAATTTGTCGTTTAAAACGCGTTTTGAAGACGGAGTAGGTACCAATCCGGAGGAGCTGATTGGTGCGGCGCATGCCGGTTGTTTTTCGATGAAGTTAAGTTTTGTACTAAACGAAGCCGGATTTACAGCCGATAACATCGACACGAATGCGAAAGTGGTTTTCGAAGATGGTAAAATCACCCAGGTGCAATTGGACGTAAAAGCCAGCGTACCGGGAATATCGGAAGAAGCGTTTCAAAAAGCCGCTTTGGATGCCAAAGAAAACTGTCCGATTTCACAATTGCTAAAAGCTGAAATCGTTTTAGCAGCGGCATTGGTATAATCCATTCGATGAATGCATAAAAAAACTACGGTTGCGGCCGTAGTTTTTTTGTTTTTAAAAGTTAGTACACCTGACAGGTTTCCAAAACGGGTCAGGTGTAATCTTTTACCGCTTCTTCAATACTTATAGCACGGATTGCAAATCCGCGCTATCGGGTCAGGTGTAATCTTTTACCGTACTATCGGGTTATTAAAAGTGAATATATTTACAAATTGTGCAATATATTTATTGCATGGATTGTAAGTCCGGACTTTTTTAGAAGAGAAGAAGTTCAAACTACATGGCAGTTGGTATAATACCTTAAAAACAGAAACCATGATTATTGGAAAAATAGAAATCGATTTAGAGCAATTACACTATGGCTTGATACCAGAAGTAACAGAAATTGTGCAACACTATTTAAGCAAGAAGTACGAAATAGAAACCATTAGAAAATTAATTGAGGTAATTACCAACGAAGAATTTATACTGTATATAAATGAAGCGTTTATGTATTTCGACATATATACAAATTGTGAATTTAATCCAGTAACAGCAGCGCAGTTACAGGAATTTATAGCGCATAAAGTGATTGAACCAAATGTACCGAACGCACGTTATTACGCCAATTTTTATTATGAGAATGGTAAATGTATCGATCCTAAAAAGGGAATAGATGCTGTTAGATCATATGAACCTTGTTTAATCGAGTTTTCTCATACTACCATGATGACCTATTATGTTTTTGATTGGTATCTTGAGGAGTATAGTTTTGAAATCGAAGATTAGATGATTATTTACATTACACCTGACAGGTTTTAAAAACCTGTCAGGTGTTGTGGATGAATGATAAACCCGATAGCGCGGATTTACAATCCGTGTTATCGCGTAAAAGCCGAAATCGTTTTTAGCGTCGACATTGTTATAATCAATCCGATTAAAGAATTAAAAAACTACGGTTGAGGCCGTAGTTTTTTTGTTTTTAAAGTTATACACCTGACAGGTTTCGAAAACCTGTCAGGTGTGACTCATAGGTTATTTCTTTTCAATTAGCTTTTCCAGGCGTGCCATCATTTCGTCTTTTTCCTGTAGCATACGCTCGTATAAAGCAATCTTCTCTTCGTGGAGTTGAATTATTTTTTCGATAGGATTGTAATTATTAATAACAAAACCTATACTGTGTTCATTATTAAACGTATTGGCAATAATATTCATAGCCTGTTCTTCATTAAAGTTTTCGATGGCTTCAACCGGTATTTTTAGTATTGCGGCAACCTGTGCGAGTATATCGGTTTCGACGGTTTCTTTTTGTTCGAGTAATGATACTTTTTTCTGATTCCAGTCGTCGCCCAGTTCATAAGCCAAA
>NZ_JASLCE010000158.1 GCF_030146175.1 Flavobacterium sp.
TTTTGTCATCGAAACCAAGTTGTAACGCTTCATACCCGTCAACCTCATTGGTTCTGACTTGGGTAACAACGCATGGACCAGCTTCGATAACTGTACAAGGAATATTTTTCCCGTTCTCGTCGAAGATACTAGTCATGCCGATTTTTCTACCAATTAACCCAGACATATAAAACTAATTATTAATTACTTATTGAATATTTTTATTTTTAGAGTGCGCAAAAGTAAGCATTAAGTTTTAAATAAAAAAACTTAATGCTTAAATACTTTAAAATGCGAGTTTTATCACACTTTGATTTCTACCTCAACTCCGCTTGGTAACTCTAATTTCATTAGAGCGTCAATTGTTTTAGAAGATGAAGAATAGATATCTAATAATCTTTTGTATGAACTAACTTCGAATTGCTCTCTTGATTTTTTGTTTACGTGTGGAGAACGTAACACAGTGAAAATCTTTTTGTGCGTAGGCAACGGAATTGGACCAGTTACCACAGCTCCTGTACTTTTTACAGTTTTTACGATTTTCTCAGCAGATTTATCTACTAAGTTGTGATCGTAAGACTTTAATTTTATTCTGATTTTTTGACTCATTTTCCTAAAAATTAAGCGTTACCTTTTGCTTTTTTGATTACATCATCAGAGATGTTGCTTGGTGTCTCAGCATAGTGTGAGAATTCCATTGTAGATGTTGCTCTACCAGAAGATAATGTTCTTAATGTAGTAACATATCCGAACATTTCAGAAAGTGGCACACTAGCTTTAACAACTTTAGCACCATTTCTATCGTCCATGTTGTTGATCTGACCTCTACGACGGTTCAAATCCCCAACGATGTCACCCATGTTCTCTTCCGGAGTCAATACCTCTAACTTCATGATTGGCTCAAGGATTACAGCACCTGCCGCTTTAGCAGACTCTTTATATCCCATTTTAGCAGCCAATTCGAATGAAAGCGCATCGGAATCCACAGGGTGGAAAGATCCATCCAATAAAGTAACTTTTAAACTATCTACTTCATATCCAGCTAAAGGACCAGACTTCATAGCCTCTCTAAATCCTTTTTCAACAGCAGGGATATATTCTTTAGGAACGTTACCACCTTTAACTTCGTTAACGAATTGTAATCCTACAGGCACTTTTCCATCAACTTCATCAGCAGGCTCGATTCTAAATACGATATCACCGAATTTACCACGTCCACCAGATTGTTTTTTATACGTTTCTCTGTGTTGTGCAGATCTTGTAAATGCCTCTTTGTACTCAACTTGTGGCTCACCTTGGTTAACCTCAACTTTAAACTCACGACGCATACGATCTACAATGATATCCAAGTGAAGCTCACCCATACCAGAGATAATCGTTTGTCCTGAAGCATGGTCAGTTCTAACTGTAAACGTTGGATCCTCTTCAGCCAATTTCGCTAAAGCCATACCCATTTTATCAACGTCAGCTTTAGTTTTTGGCTCAACAGCGATACCAATTACAGGATCAGGGAATACCATAGACTCTAATACAATCGGATGTTTCTCATCTGATAACGTATCTCCAGTCTTGATATCTTTAAATCCTACAGCAGCCCCGATATCTCCAGCCTCAATATATTCGATTGGATTTTGTTTGTTCGCGTGCATTTGGTAAATACGAGAGATACGTTCTTTGTTACCAGAACGGTTGTTCAATACGTAAGAACCTGCATCTAAACGTCCAGAGTAAGCTCTAAAGAATGCCAAACGACCTACATAAGGATCGGTAGCAATTTTAAATGCTAAAGCAGCAAATGGCTCACTTACGGATGGTTTACGAGAGATCGGCTCGTCAGTATCAGGATTTGTACCTTCGATAGCCTCTTTATCCAATGGAGAAGGCAAGAATTTACAAACTGAATCCAACATGAACTGAACTCCTTTATTTTTAAATGAAGAACCACACAACATTGGGATAATCGCCATGTCGATAGTTGCTCTTCTTAATGCATTGTTGATTTCTTCCTCAGTAATAGAGCTTTCATCTTCCATGAATTTCTCTAAAAGGTTTTCATCATATGCAGCCACTTCCTCGATTAACTGAGCTCTGTATTGTTTCGCATCAGCAACCATATCTTCAGGAATTGGAACGATATCAAAAGTAGCTCCTTGAGTATCATCATGCCAAACGATCGCCTGGTTTTTGATCAAATCTACTACTCCTCTAAAGTCTGCTTCATCACCGATTGGCAATACCAATGGCACTGCATTCGATTTCAACATATCTTTTACTTGTTGACAAACTGCTAAGAAGTTTGAACCCTGACGGTCCATCTTGTTAACAAATCCCATACGTGGAACTTTATAGTTGTCAGCAAGTCTCCAGTTTGTTTCAGACTGAGGCTCAACTCCGTCTACTGCAGAGAATAAGAATACCAATCCGTCCAATACACGTAGGGAACGGTTTACCTCTACTGTAAAGTCAACGTGACCCGGGGTATCGATAATGTTAAAGTGGTAATCTTTAGTATCAGCAGTAGCTTTACCTTGCTCAGTTGGGAAATTCCAGGTACAAGTTGTAGCTGCAGAAGTAATTGTAATACCTCTTTCCGCTTCTTGCTCCATCCAGTCCATTGTTGCAGCACCTTCGTGTACTTCACCAATTTTGTGTGTTTTCCCGGTATAAAATAAAATACGCTCAGTTGTTGTAGTTTTACCCGCATCAATGTGAGCAGCAATCCCGATATTTCTAGTATATTTTAAATCTCTAGCCATTTCTAATGTTTCTTATGAATTAAAATCTAAAGTGAGAGAATGCTTTGTTCGCTTCCGCCATTTTGTGAGTATCCATTCTTTTCTTAACAGCAGCACCTTCTTCTTTTGCAGCAGCTAAGATTTCAGAAGCAAGTTTCCCTGCCATAGATTTCTCATTTCTTTTTCTAGCGTAAAGAATCATCCATTTCATCGCCATAGAGATTTTTCTGTCCGGACGAATCTGCATCGGGATTTGGAAAGTAGCTCCTCCTACACGACGAGAACGAACTTCAACGTGAGGCATAACATTAGTTAATGCATCTTTCCAGATTTCCAAAGAGGATTTTTCTGCATCTTGCTTTTTAGTCTCAACGATCTCTAAAGCATCATAGAATACTTTGAAAGCAGTCGATTTTTTACCATCCCACATTAAGTTATTCACAAAACGCGTTACTAACTGGTCGTTAAATTTCGGATCTGGTAAAAGAGGTCTTTTTTTGGCCTGTCTTTTTCTCATGTCTTTTCTTTAAAAGTTTTTAAAAATTACTTTTTGTCTTTAGGGCGTTTAGCACCATACTTAGATCTTCTTTGAGTTCTACCGTTAACTCCGGCAGTATCCAAAGCACCACGAACGATGTGGTATCTAACTCCTGGTAAATCTTTTACCCTTCCACCTCTAACTAATACTATCGAGTGCTCTT
>NZ_JASLCE010000105.1 GCF_030146175.1 Flavobacterium sp.
TAAAACCGGGAGCTACAACAGTAGGTGAAATCCGTATCGTATACCAACAAGGTTGTTCTACATTGTTTAGCAACATGAATACTACTTTCGATGATGCAGGATTAAACTTAAACTGTTCTGGTATTAATACCGCTGGTAATGCTTACAAACCACTTAACACGTTAGACATCTTTAACGGACAAAGTTCTTTAGGAGCATGGAGACTTGTTATTGCCGATTTAACTGTAGCAAACAGCGGAACTTTAAACAGTTTTGGTGTTAACATCTGTTCCAGAACGGTAACATTAGGTAGCGAAAGCTTCGGATTACAAGATTTCAACATCTACCCGAACCCGAACAACGGAAACTTCAAAGTTTCATTTAACTCGAATTCAAGCAATGAGATTAAAGTGGTATTACATGACATCAGAGGTCGTGAAATTTTCAACCAATCGTATCAAAATGCAGGTTTATTCAACCAGGATATTCAGTTAAACAATGTTCAGTCTGGTATCTATATCGTTTCTGTTCTTGACGGAGATCGTAAAGAAGTAAGAAAGATTGTTATCGAATAAGACAACATTCAATACAAACAAAAAAAGAGCCCCAAATGGGGCTCTTTTTATTTTGCTAGGGTAGCTTTTACTTTTGTATACAGTTGCGGCACCTCATCCACTTTAAAATCGAGATCAAAGGCTATGTAATTTTCTTTTTGTGATAAATCCAGAGTCCCTTTGCCAACAGCAAAGTAACCGGCCTGACCACGGCAAAAACAATGTCTTCCAAACAACATCTTTACATTTTCCAATTGAACATCTTTTAATTTAAGATCAAAAACACCATTATCAACTTCAAAGACAATCTCTTCCTTGTGTTGTCCATCCTCCAATCCTTCTTCCGTATTTCGATTGTATTCATAAATAATAACGGATTTATTATCGTTATCCACCAGCTGATAATACAACTTACCAATACCATCAATTTTTTTATCCATACCTTTATTTTTAAGCAATTGGATGGTACATTTACCATCACTAGGACATTCGGAGGCGATTATAGTTGTCATATTACTTTTATTTGGATTAGCGGTATCGCAAAACGACATGGTTAACAATACCGGAATAAGCAATAATTTTTTCATACGTTAAATATTTAATGATCAAGCAAATATACTAAAAGTATTATTTCCCATTAAAAGTATTCATGGTGATGTCCAAACCTGACAAGGCAAAAGAACGAATTGACTCCACTGCAACATCCAGTCGCTCCGGAAGTTTACTCTTTTCTTCTTCGCTCCATTCTCCCAAGACATAATCGACCTGTTGTCCTTTTTTAAACTGATCACTAATACCAAATCGGAAACGCGGGTATTCAACTGAATTGAGTAACAACTGAATATTTTTAAGTCCGTTATGACCACCATCGCTCCCTTTGGCTTTGATACGGATTGTCCCAAACGACAGGTTAAGATCGTCGGTAATCACAAATATATTTTCTTTAGCGATTTTTTCCTTATCCATCCAGTATTGAACGGCTTTACCACTCAGATTCATATAGGTATTCGGTTTGAGCAACAGCAAGGTACGTCCTTTTATTTTATATTCCGCCATAGTACCCAGTTTTACGGTTTCGAACGAAAGACCTTCCTTTTTTACCAGGTGATCCAAAACCTTAAACCCAATATTATGACGCGTATTGACATATTCTGCTCCTATATTTCCCAAGCCTACAATTAAAAACTTTTTCATCGGATCTGTATTTTCTTCTATTTCTTTTTTCCGGAATAACCAGTCAATTATTTTCATGTTGCAAAAGTAAACTATTTCCAAACGCAATCACACCCTGACTACCCGGCTATAGGCATAAAAAAAGCACCGGGGATTCCGGTGCTTTTCAAGTATTTGAAAAATAAAATTATTTTTTCTTTCCTTTTGCTGGTGCTTTTGCAGCTTTTGCAGCTTCCTGAGCAGCTTTCATAGCAGCACGTGAAATTCTCACCTGACATACTACTGTATTGTCCGGGTGTAATAAACGGTAGTTGTTTGTAGGTAATTTAGTTACATACAATTTGTTACCCATTTCTAATTCAGTGATATCTGCTTCAACGAAATCAGGTAGGTTAGCAGGTAAAGCTCTTACTTTAAGTTTACGTTGGTTTAAACGTAAAACACCTCCGGCCATAACACCTTTAGAGTTACCAACGATTTTCACAGGAACTTCCATAGTGATTTCTCTGTCTTCGTGTAACTGATAGAAATCGATGTGTAAAATTTTGTCAGATACCGGGTGAACCTGGATATCTTGTAAAATAGCGTTGAAAGTTTTACCATTTTCCAATTCAACTACAACAGTGTGTACGTTTGGAGTGTAAACTAAACTTTTAAACGCTTTTTCTTCTGCGTTAAAATGTACTGGTTGTTCTCCTCCGTATAACACGCAAGGAACCATTCCAGCATTACGTGCCGCTTTCGTTGCCGATTTGCCCACGCTTTCTCTTTCAGATCCTTTGATCGTAATTGATTTCATTTTGAAATATAATTAAATTAATAAAAAATTCTTAAACAATAAATTTGCTGCTGATCGAATTATTATTGTGTACCATGTGCATTACATCGGCAAATAATTCGGCACAGCTCACCACTCTGATTTTCGGGCTTGATTTTTTCAACGGTATGGAATCCGTAACAATCAATTCCTCAATTTTGGAGTTCTCTATTTTCTGGTAAGCATCACCTGATAAAATAGCATGCGTACAGATTGCACGAACACTCAGGGCCCCTCTTTCCATCATCATATCAGCTGCTTTTGCAAGCGTCCCTCCGGTATCGATCATATCGTCCACCAGAATCACATTTCTTCCGGTAACATCTCCGATCAATTCCATAGTATCGATCACGTTAGCCTGTTTTCTTTGTTTGTAACAAATTACCACATCCGACTCCAGGAATTTCGAGTATGCATAAGCACGTTTCGATCCACCCATATCCGGCGAAGCAATTGTTAATTTATCCAGGTTCAGACTTCTTACATATGGCAAGAAAATAGTCGACGCAAACAAATGGTCAACCGGCTTTTCAAAAAAGCCCTGAATCTGATCGGCATGTAAATCCATCGTCATAATTCGGGTAGCTCCCGCCGCTTCGATCAGTTTTGCCACCAATTTTGCCCCTATCGGTACTCTTGGTTTATCTTTCCGATCCTGACGCGCCCATCCGAAATATGGAATTACCGCTGTAATGTGTCGCGCCGAAGCTCTTTTAGCCGCATCGATCATCAATAAAAGTTCCATCAGATTGTCGGAACTCGGAAATGTCGAGCAAACTAAAAACACACGTAATCCGCGTATTGACTCTTCAAAAGACGGCTGGAATTCTCCATCGCTGTATTTTGAAATTGTAACTTTACCCAGCGCCACACCGTAGTGTTTTGCTATCTGTTCAGCAAGATATTCACTTTGAGAACATGCAAATATCTTTGCTTCCGGTTCTATATGTGACATTTTAATTCGTTGTTTAGTAGTTAGTTAGTGTTGTCGTGTTTAAACGAGGTGCAAATTTAGAAATTAAATTCCACACTTAAAGAATATTTTCCTTTATTTTTTTGATTATTTCTAATTTTTTTATTTACATTTGCAACCACAATTGACAACCAGTTGTCCACAAGCCTAGGTGGCGGAATTGGTAGACGCGCACGACTCAAACTCGTGTACTTCGGTGTGTGGGTTCGATTCCCACCCTAGGTACAAAAAGCTCCAAACGATGTTTGGAGCTTTTTTATTTAGCATCCATACCAAGTCACAAAACCCAGCTCCGACCTTTCGCTACAAAATACAAACAGCCACTTTTCTTACTCCTTTCAATAAAAGTAGATAATGAATTAACAATTAAAACATTGTTAAATCAGCAATACAGTTAAAATATTGATTATATTTGACACACCTTATTTCGCAAACAAGATTTTCCGATTTAAAAAGAACCTCTATTGATTGATAATAAGCTAATCCAGACTTAATTTATTTTTTCAGAATTTAAATTAGAGTACATGTATGAAATCATTTATCATTAACAGTTTTACTGTAATTTCGATTTGTCATACGTTTCATATTCAAGCTCAGAATATACAAAAAGAGCAACTCCCTTCGGTCTGGAATCTGGAACAATGCATTTCCTATTCCAAAGAAAACAACATACAAATAAACACGTTGCGACTGACCGAAAAATCCACCGAACAGGATTTACTACAAGCCAAAGCGGCAAAATTCCCAAGCCTTTCCGGTAGCGCCTCACAAAGCTATACCAATGCTAAAAATGCCGATTTAGTTGTAGGCGGTTTTCAAACACAAGCCACTTTTGCCGGAAATTACTCCTTGGGTTCATCGGTGACATTGTATAACGGCGGTTACCTAAACAATGATGTCAAACAAAAAAAGCTATTGATCGAAACCGCAAAATACAATGCCGAAGCAGCCGAAAATGAGATTGCATTACAAATTACTCAAGCCTATCTGACCGTTTTACTAACAAAAGAAAACAGCACCTATTTAAGCGAAATTGCAACCACCTCCGAAGCACAACTAAAATTAGGCGAGTTAAAATATAACGCGGGAAGCATTGCCAAAAAAGATCTGGTACAGTTAAAAGCACAATTAGCCACCGACAACTACAACCTCATCAACTCACAAAATAGTGAAAAACAAAACACATTAACCCTAAAACAATTACTACAACTTCCATCGGGCTATAATTTGGTTATTCAGAAACCCGATACATTGATCACAATTTTACCCGTGGTCGATTTAGCGGAAGCGCAAAAAATAGCCTTAGAGCAACGGCCCGAAGTAAAAAGTAGTCAGCTGGCTACCGAAAGTGCCGCATTGGATTTACAAAAATCGAAAGCCGGTTTTCAACCTACTCTAAGCGCAAGCGGAACCCTGGCTTCCGGGTATTCCGACAACCAGCAAATTGCCTACGCAACGCAATTGGACAATAATTTTTACCAACGATTAGGGCTATCGCTTTCCATCCCGATTTTTAACAACCGAATTGCAAAGACCAATGTTGAAAAATCCAAGATTGCTATTGACCAGTCCAAATTAAATCTGACCAATACTGAAACAGTACTATCCCAACAGGTTGAACAAGCCTATATCAGCGCACTCAATGCTCAATCCCAGTATTCGGCCGCCAAAGAACAGATGGATGCCAACAAAGAAAACTATCGGATTGCAAACGAACAATTGCGCTTGGGCGGTATCAGTACCGTTGATTACTTATTACAAAAGAACCTGTATGTGCAGGCCTTTCAAAATTTTATACAGGCAAAATTCAATGCCGTAGTGAGCTTAAAAATATACGACTTCTATAAAGGGGAACCGATCAAACTCTAAAAAAAGCACCATGAAAAAAAGCAGATTAATCATTGGCATCATCATTGGCTTATTACTTATAGGAGGTATAGCATATTTTATATTTCACAAAGAAGAAAATGTAATACAATTAACCACCGAAAAACCGCATTATGGCGCTATTTCGACCAGCGTATCAGCCACAGGAAAGATACAACCGGTCGATACGGTAGCTGTCGGCACTCAGGTATCGGGCACGATACAAAAAGTATTTGTCGATTTTAATTCGGTTGTTAAAAAAGGACAATTGCTCGCTCAGATTGATCAGTCGTTATTATTAGCTCAGGTACAACAAATTACCGCCAACCTGCAACAGGCAAAAAGCAATTATAACTACCAGCAATCCAACTTTACCCGACAAACACAATTATATAATGCCGGAGGAATCAGCAAAGCCGACTTTGAAGCAGCAAAAAACCAATATGAAGTCGCCCGAGACAATGTAAATAGTGTATCGGCGCAATTGCGATCGATACAAAAAAGCCTTTCTTTTACCACTATAAGCTCACCGATAGACGGTACCGTTTTATCCCGGAAAGTTAGCGAAGGACAAACCGTTGCTGCGAGCTTAAACACGCCTACCTTATTTAGCATTGCTAAAGATCTTACCAAAATGCAGGTTCAGGCATCGGTAGACGAAGCCGATGTTGGAAATGTAAAAGTTGGAGAACGCGCCAGTTTTTCCGTAGACGCCTTCCCGGGCGATGTATTTACAGGTACCGTAATAGAAGTACGCTTACAACCAACAATTTCGTCCAATGTGGTAACCTATACCACCATTATTAACGCTCCGAATGACGACCTGAAACTCAAGCCCGGTATGACAGCCAACATTGTAATCTATACCAAAGAAATCAAAAACACCTTATTAGTATCCGCCAAAGCCATCGCTTTTCAACCCGATTCGACCTTGA
>NZ_JASLCE010000107.1 GCF_030146175.1 Flavobacterium sp.
TTAACTCGATAACATAGAAATACGTTCCGTCTGGTAGTTCGCTTCCACCTTTCGATTGTCCAAACCATTGCTTAGTATAACCTGCACCATGGCTGAACACTTCTGTACCATATCGGTTAAAGATGCTTAGTTTCTCTACGTCGAAATTAGACAGGTCGAAAGTATCGTTTAATCCGTCATTGTTTGGCGAAATACCTCTAGGTATCACACATGAAGCAGAAATCTCGAAACTACTTTCGTTTGTACAAATTGCCGAACCTGTTCCGGTTTGAGCAAAGATGTAAACTGTTTGAGTAGTCGATACTACCTGTCCAGCTTGTAACTGAGCTCCAGTTCCACCAGTACCGGTATAGTATGCATTTCCTGCTGGTAAAGCCGGTAATGTAAATCCTTCACATTCTACCGTTACATCTGGTAATGTTGCAACCGTAGGTGTATTATAGATCGTTACATTGAAGCTATTCTGAGCATTACATCCTGCAGAAGTACTTGTGTATACATACAATACTGTTGTTGCATTAACAGGATCACCTGCATTTAACATCGTACCTGTACCACCTGGGCCAGTGTAGTAGTTATTATTAGCAGACAATGCCGGTAAAGTATATGCTCCACAAGAAGCTACGTCAGCCGGAGCATCAGCAGTTGCAGTCTGGATCGTTACCACAAAACTACTTTGATCTGTACAGAAGTTTGGCGCTACACCAGACTGTGCATATACATAGATTGTTTGTGAAGTTGTAATTGTAGAACCAGCTGTTAACAATGTTCCTGTTCCACCAGTACCTGTATAGTAATTCGCAAACGAAGGTAATGGTTGTAATGTATAGCTATCACAAACTGTTGCGCTTGGAATTACCGGAGCTACAATGTTTGTTGTAATATTTACTGTAAAACTATCTTCTGCATAACAGCTAGGGTTAACCGTAGACTGTAAGTATACATAAATAGTTTGTGTCGATGTGATAACATCACCTGCATTTAATACTGTACCTGTAGCACCAGAACCTGTATAGTAAGTACCAGTCGTTAATGTTGGTAAAGTATACGATCCACAAACGGTTACATCATCCGGAGCGGTAACTGTAACACCGTCGTTTGTTACAACTGTGCTAACAGAATTTGTACATCCGTCTACTGTTACTTCCAAAGTATAAGTACCTGGTTGTGACACCGTGATTTGCTCTGATGTTTCACCAGCGATTACAGTTGTACCGAAGTACCATGTATACGTTGGATTGTTAGCAGCAGTATAGTTTTGAGGTGTTCCAACAATCGTTACGTTTCCAGTACATACAGAATATGTAGCCGGCATAGTAACAATAGGCATTAGTTTAACAACTAAATTCACTGGAATGACACCAAAACAAGTAGCAGCATTTGCTCCTTCAACACGGATATAAATTGTTTTCGTGTTACTGTTATAAGGAACTGTTGCATCGATTGCACCTACTCCAGCTGTAGCATCAGCAGAAGAAGCATAATACGTTACATTATATGTAAACGCCGGGTTCTGACCTGCAACAACCTGAGCGGTTAATGTAGATAAATCAAAATCAGCGAATCCGTCGTTAGATACATCGTCACAAACTTTATAATCCGGCATAGTAACCTGATTAATTGTTGGTCCGAAAGTAATATTAACACTATCCGTAGGGTTGTTTGAACATGATGGTTTTGTAACCACTACGCTATATGTACCTGACTGAGTAACGGTTAATGTCTGACCAGTAGCTCCAGGGATAACGTTTGTTCCGTTATACCAAGTATAGGTAGTTGCATTAACAATTCCCGCATCTAATGTGTATGATGTTTGTCCACACAATACTTTATCCGGACCTAAGTCAACCGTACAAACGATATCACAGTTCGTAGAACCGGCACCTGGCTGACCCTGGTTGGTTTGTGCTAACGTAATGTTACCCGCACTACCGTTATAGTTCGTAATTTCAATTAAATAATACTGACCTGCAATAGCATTCGTAATATTAAAGTTCTCTACTGATGCCGTACTATAACTACATCCTACGTTTGCTCCAAGGTTACCACAACCAGCTGTTGGTGAAGTAAACGGTCCGTAAGCGATGAAATCCACGTCAATTCCTGCTCCAGTAGTACTTGTTTGTGAAATCTGGAACTGTAAGTTACCCGATTGTTGTACTTGTAAGAAATACCAAGTTGGGTTTGGCGTTGTTGATAAACACGCTACCGCTCCTAAGTTTGGTACCCCGATAGAACCTGGGAAGGTAATCGATGGTGATGTATTGTTCGCACAGAATGCTTGCGCATCGGCACAAGTAATAACCGTACCCACACAAAGGTTGAATGAATAGTTTTGTGCTGTTGTAGCATTACTATATACACGGATCAAATAGTTTTGTCCCGGTACTAAACCGTTTACAAGACTGTTGTTTGGATCACTACATACAATTGGTGTACCACCACATGCACTGTATACAGAGTGATACATATTGTCTGTACTTAAACCAGTCGAAGTTACATTTAACAACGCGATATAGTGTTGTGTATGTGTCGCTGTAAATTCAAACCAAACGTCATCATTCGGGTTACCACCACAAGTGTTTGGTAAAGCAGAAGCAGTTGATCCCGCTAATGTTCCCGGAGTTGTCTGACCACAAAGTGAATCTTCATTTACCGGTACGTGAATTGGCGCAGTACATTCGTCATTCGAAATTAACGTACGGAATGTTCCTTTAATCGACCAAGCACTGATGTCTGAAGCACTACAAATAGCTCTTACATAGAAATCATAAGGTCTTCCTGGCAACAATGCCGGTGGACCACTATAGGTAAATGGTGGAGGTGTATTAACAATTACCCCTGTATCTCCAGGAGCTGGTGCCGCAGAACCTGCTGGTAACACAATCACTTCCCACTGAGTAGCGGTACCCATTTCCTGCCAGTTTAGATCAGCAGACGTTTGTGTAATATTGGTAGCCGTTAAGTTTTTCGGTTTCGGACATGTTGGTGGTGGTCCACATGTTACTGTAGCATCCCATCCGTCACGTGTTCCACTTCCGTCTGAAGTAAATACAAATGTTAAACATCCACCTACAGTTGACTCAAATGGACCTGGTAAGTTTGTTGTTAAATCTCCTGCATACGTACCTAATAATGTACCTGTTGTTCCTGTACCTTCATATACACGTACAAAGTCAAAACCTGCTTCCGTATTGAAACTGTTAAATGTAACAGTAACCATATCAGTAGGGTTTGCCGGACAGATAGTAGTTGTTACGTTCGCGTTATTTCCGTATTGACCGCTAGGTCCTCCCGGATCATAGAAATGATCACCGGCACAGTAGTTTGGTAATGTTCTAAGTGTTCTAGGACCAGTCCATGTACTGGAATCCGTTGGGCTACAAACCGCTCTTACATAGAAATCATATTCTGTATTTGAGGTCAATCCGTTTAACACATACGGTGGTGGTGTATTTACCGTAGCCGTAATTGCTGTTCCAGGGATTGGGTTTGTATTTGGATCTGGAGTTCCTGTTGGAACTGCCATTACAACCCAGCTAGTTGCTGTTCCGGCTTCAAGCCAGTTTAACTGAACCGAGTTCATCGTAGGGTTAGACACTACAAAGTTTTTCGGTTTCGGACATGTTGGTGGTGGTGCACATGTTACAGTAGCATCCCATCCGTCACGTGTTCCACTTCCGTCTGAAGTAAATACAAATGTTAAACATCCACCCACGTTAGATTCAAATGGGCCTGGTAAGTTTGCTCCGGTTAAAGCACCAGAATAAGTTCCTAATAATGGAGACGTAGCATTTGGTCCGTTATATACACGAACGAAATCAAATCCGGACTCCGTATTAAAGTTAAGGAAAGTAACGGTAATCATATCTGCAGGAGTTGGCGCACAGATTGTTGTTGTTACGTTCGCATTGTTTCCATACTGTGCATTAGGTCCTCCTGGATCAAAGAAATGATCACCAGCACAGAAGTCAGCTTGTGTTTTAAAGTTTCTAGGTCCTGCCCATGTACTGGAATCTGTAGGACTACAAACTGCTCTTACATAATAATCATAATCAGTACTTGAATTCAATCCGTTTAACACATACGGTGGTGGTGTAGTTACCGTAGCCGTAATTGCTGTTCCAGGGATTGGGTTACTGTTCGGGTTTGGTGTACCAGCAGGTACAGCGATTACAACCCAACTTGTAGCTGTTCCCGACTCCAACCAGTTTAACTGAGCTGAATGAGCCGTGATATTCGATACTGCTAAGTTTTTCGGTTTCGGACATGTTGGTGGTGGTGCACATGTTACTGTTGCATCCCATCCGTCACGGATTCCACTTCCGTCTGAAGTAAACACGAAAGTTAAACAAGCTCCAGGTCCTGATGATTCGAAAGGTCCTGGTAAGTTAGCTCCTGTTAAGTTTCCAGAGTATGTTCCTAATAATGGAGACGTAGCATTTGGTCCGTTATAAACACGAACGAAATCGTATCCTGACTCTGTGTCAAACGAGTTGAAAGTAACGGTAACGATATCACCTGGATTCGCAGGACAAATCGTTGTTGTTACGTTGGCACTGTTTGCATATTGTCCGTTAGGTCCTCCTGGATCGAAGAAATGGTCTCCACCACAGTAGTTTGGTAATGTCGTGAATGTTCTTGGTCCAGCCCACTGACTAAACGATCCATCAGGACATTTTACTCTCACATAATATTGGTAGTCTGTTCCAGATGCTAAAGGCGCTCCGGTTACAGTTGTAGTAGCGGTATAAGCCGGTCCACCCGTTACCGTTGTTCCGGCAGTTTGTGGAATTGCTGTACCTAAAGGCTGAACGGCAACCTGCCATTCTGTTCCTGCTGAAGGGTTACCCCAGCTTAAGTTAGCCGAGTTCATTGTAATACCTGCAACAGCCAAAGCAGTTGGAGGCGCACATGTTACTTGCTGAATTACTAAAGTATATCCCGTAGTTTGCGGAGCCGCATTTGTAGAGATAACAAAGTAATAGGTCGTTCCTGCTGTTACCGGGAAGTTAGGAATGTTTCTGATATTGGAAGTAGAGTTTCCGATACCTGCCAAACAGCTAGTTCCGATATTAGCACAGTTATTATATACGAAAATCCCCGAATACGTTGCCGTAGGAGTCATCGAAATATCAATATTACCGGTAAAAGTCGCAGTATAAGAATACACTACATCATTACCCGTTAAATAGTTTGTTGTGGTACCACAACCAGTTGTTCCCTGGGTACCATTAATATTATTTCCGTAGTTACTGGTATTATCGGTAGTCGAATACGGTAATTGGGTTATCGCAATCGGTGCGGCACAAGTCTGTCCTAAAGATACCGTTGTAAAATAGAACGGTCCGGCCCAGTTACTTGGAACACCACCGGTACAGATAGAACGAACGCGATACTGATAAACAGTTCCTGGTGCTATAGGTGCACCCGTTGAAGTTGTAGTAGCCGTATATGGATTCGAGTTAATAACTTGTCCTACTCCGGTTAAAGGATCGGCAGAAGGGATTAATTCGATTTCCCACTGTGTAGAACCACTTGGATTCGTCCATGTTAATACAGCTGAATTCGTTGTAACATTGCTCGCTACCCCATTGCTAGGATCCAAACACTGCTGAACCAAATTGATATCATCAATTACAAAACGGTCACCATCGGCTGCAGTTCCAACTTGTGTATGCTCTCTTACAAAAGCAATATACACTTGCTGGTTAGCTGCTACAGCTGGCGACAGGTTCACTACCACCTCTCTGTATTCCCCTGCAACAGGAGATACCTGAGTTTCAGTCAAGTTAGCCACCTCGGTAGTAAAACTAGCCAAGTTGGTTTGTGACGACGTTGATATTTTAATTTTCAGTTTTGATCCCTGATCTCCGGCGCGGCCGTGAAGTCCATAGAAACGTAACTGCCCATTAGCCGGCACAGTAACCAAAGGAGAGATTAACCAATCCTGCTCGGTGTTTCCGTCTCCAATATTCACTCTTTCAACCATCGCGGCATAATTGCCTGTGTGGGGAGGGGATGCTGTGGAATTTAGCGGTGTACGCACCCACAGGTTCGCGTTAGCGGGTCCCATTCCTATGCCATTATGAGAGACAACCCAAGCTCCCCCAGGTCCTGACGGCGGAAAAGCACCTTCAAATCCTTCTGGGAAAACCTGTGAGTAACTCACAAAACTCAATAATGACATAAGAATTAATAATGTAATTTTTTTCATAATTAATCCTATGATTTTTGATAAGTTTAATCCCCAAATATAAAATAAAATTAGCAATAACTTAACGTTATATGTTAAAATTCACAAAAAAACCAGCTTAATAGCTCACTCTTTTTGTATTGTTAAATTATTTTATTATCAATTTCTTAACAATTCTCAATTCGAATGTTTGGTATTTCACATTTTCCTTCAAATACAACCGTCTCAGCCTATCTCCTTGAAACCAGTCTCTTATAATTTTACTGCAATCATCTCAGTAAAAAGTTTTTCAAAAAGTCCAATAGCACTACTATTTTAGGTAATTCCGTAGCCAAAAAGAGGCTAACAACTCCATTTCCGTTAGTCATTAACAGGAAAATAATGACTATAAAATTTCAAAAACTTTATTTTTCGCTCACAAAGGAGTAAAAAACACTTTAATACGCTTCTGATATATTTTAATATTTATTACCATTAATCGCGAAATGTTTATTTTTGTGCTTTAATAGAAAAGAATGTTAGAGAAAGAAGTAATCAATTTTGAAAAAACCGTAATTGTCGGAATCATTACCAAAGAGCAAAGCGAAGAAAAACTTAGCGAGTATCTGGATGAACTGGAATTCCTGACTTTTACTGCCGGAGGTGAAGTGGTGAAGCGTTTTTCTCAAAAAATGGACAAGCCCAACCCCAAAACATTTGTGGGAACCGGTAAAATGGAAGAGATCCAATACTATATAAAAGATAACGACGTTAAAACCGTGATTTTTGACGACGAGCTTACACCGGCACAACAAAAAAACATTTCCAAAGTATTGGATTGTAAAGTGCTGGATCGTACCAACCTTATTCTGGATATTTTTGCCCAAAGAGCCGAAACATCCTATGCGCGTACACAAGTAGAATTGGCACAGTGTCAGTATTTGCTACCGCGCCTTTCGGGTATGTGGACGCACCTTGAACGACAGCGAGGTGGTATTGGTATGCGTGGTCCCGGTGAAACCGAGATTGAAACCGACCGTCGTATTGTTAGGGATCGTATTGCTTTATTAAAAGAAAAAATCAAAACCATCGACCGTCAGATGTCGGTACAACGAAGCAATCGTGGCGCTATGGTTCGCGTGGCCTTGGTGGGTTATACCAACGTAGGAAAATCAACTTTAATGAATGCCATTGGTAAAAGTGATGTGTTTGTTGAAAACAAATTATTCGCTACTTTGGATACAACCGTTCGTAAAGTCGTGATCAAAAATTTACCATTCCTGTTATCGGATACTGTTGGATTTATCCGCAAATTACCGACACAATTGGTGGAATCCTTTAAAAGTACGCTGGACGAAGTACGCGAAGCTGATTTATTACTACATGTGGTGGACATTTCGCATCCGGACTTTGAAGATCATATCGCCTCTGTAAATCAGATTTTACAAGATATTAAAAGTGCCGATAAACCGACGATCATGGTATTTAACAAGATCGACGCTTATAAACACCTGACGATTGACTCCGATGATCTGATTACTGAACGGACAACCAAACACTATACGCTGGACGAGTGGAAAAACACCTGGATGTCGAAGGTGGGTGAAAACAATGCCTTATTTATTTCGGCAACCAGTAAGCAAAATTTCGAGGAATTCCGTGAAAAAGTATACGAAGCCGTACGAACGATTCATATTACGCGCTTCCCTTATAATAATTTCCTGTATCCCGATTATAAGGATGCTGTTGAAAAGGAAGAGGAATAAAAAAGGCTGTCGGTGGACAGCCTTTTTCTATTTATTTATACTTCTATATTACACCTGACAGGTTTTAAAAACCTGTCAGGTGTAAATTTTAAAATCCGTAATTGATTCCAAGGCCTAATACCTGACGGATCTGAAATCCTTTAAAAGCATTGTCGTCATAAATGGTTTGGAAAGCCAGATTGGTCGATAAATACTTGTTGATTTTCATCACTATATTTAACTGATAATCCAAATCGACGTTTTGCGGATCCTCCAGATAATTGGAGTACAGGTTTAGTATGTTTTCAACCGATACGTTTTCCATCAGGCTAAACTTATAATAAGCCGATGCATTAAAACCCAATTCATATCGCATACTTTTTCCTTCATCCACGCCAAAATAGGCCTGATTGGGCAAGGTAAAATTCTTGTCAACAAACGTTAGTTTAGACGTCGCCGGTGACAGGTTTACTTTTAGATTATCGCTTTTTTTCCAAAGCATACCCGGACCAAAAGACAGGTATCCCGGAGACAAAATGTTAGTGTATTCATTTCGGGTTTCGGCACCGTCGGCATCTGTACCATACGTATACCCTTTTGTCATCTGCGTTTTAAAGTTTAAAAAAGCAGAATAATACCAATAGCCTGATGCTTTTTTACCCAATAGCGAGTTTAACTCCAATCGGTCGTCCGTTTTCTTTTCAAAAGCGGAGTTCTTCGTTTTTACAAGCCCGTAAGCGGCAATAATTTTATTGTCCCAGGACCAGTCACCCTTCTTATAATTAAAATCGTAATTCACGCCGAGATTACCGGCGATATTGTTTTCTCCCCCGGCAACCCAATTGTTAAAGGCCGATTGATTAAGAAGGAATGAGACATTCCCTTTGGTTGTCCAGTGTTTTGTAGTATCCTGAACAGGTTCCTGTGCTTGAACGGCCATAGTACCGATAAAACAAAGCAGTGTCAATGCAATTTTTCTCATAGGTAGAATTTTCTGTTTCACACAAGGTAACAAAAAATCACAAAAAAATCACAAAAAACAGTGTAAAAACCGACAAATACTATTTGCGTTTATAAACCGGAACGGCCGAACAGGCTTCGCCAAACATAATGCTTTTGGCAACCGGCATCAGCTTTTGTGTAGCCAGCACATAGACTTCCTGCGGAACCGGTTTGCGGGAACATCCTTTGATGATCACCGGTTTATCCTGATAACTGCTATAATCCAGCTTTTGCAGGATTTCCTGATACAATCCGATTTCCATTTGCGGAATCGTTCCCCAGAAAACATTTTTAGCAACCGGCTCCAGATAAGCTGTGATCAACATAAATGCCCATGCGGGAACAATCGCATCCGTACTACAGGATAACGCCACAAAACCGTCTTTATAGGTTTCCCAGTTATGATTTTTAAGCTGTTCGCGGAAATCTTTTTCGCGCAACACCAGGCCTTCGTAAAGCCATTGCGAAACATCAATGGAAAAACGAGGTCCTTCCGGATAATAGTCTTCCAGGTCAAAAACCTGCAAAACACTATTCGCGACTCTGTTTACAATCTCTTCCATTATAGCATTCCCAGTTCGAGTTTGGCTTCTTCGCTCATCAGGTCTTTACTCCATGGCGGATCGAAAGTGATTTCCACTTCACAGGATTTTACCGCATCGATGGATTTGATTTTTTCTTCTACCTCCATCGGTAAGGTTTCCGCTACCGGACAGTTTGGTGAAGTAAGTGTCATTAGGATTTTTACGTCGTTGTCTTCGTTGATCATCACATCATAGATAAGACCCAATTCGTAAATATCCACCGGGATTTCGGGATCATAAATACCTTTCAGTACTTTTACCACATTTTCTCCCAGATTTATAGTATCGTTAAATTCTTCCATAACATTTAATTTTTGGACTGAAACGCCAAAGCATACATTTTAATTTGTTTGATCATCGACACCAGTCCGTTCGCACGGGTTGGTGATAAGTGTTCTTTCAGGCCGATCTCGTCGATAAAATCGGTGTTGGCTTCTAAAATAGCCTGCGCCGACTGGTTCGAAAAGGTACGGATCAGGATGGCAATAATCCCTTTGGTCAGGATCGCATCGCTATCGGCCGTAAAAACGATATTTCCGTCTTTTTCTTCCGCATACAACCATACTTTCGACTGACAGCCTTTAATAATATTTTCGTCTTTTTTATACTGTTCTTCAATGAGTGGCAGACTTTTACCCAGTTCAATGATGTATTCGTACCGTTGCATCCAGTCTTCAAACATCGAGAATTCGTCTACAATCTCCTCCTGAATTGCTTTTATCGTCATCTTCTTATTTTTTGTCGGCTAATTCATTTAGCTTATTTACAATTTTTTCAATCGCTGCCGGCGGAAATCCGTGGTCAAATGTAGGTGCGGTATACGTTCCGTCTTTGGTTTGTATCGTAAAATTGGCCATCGCAGCACCGTCATAAAACCTTTTTTCGGTAGGCGCTTTTAATTCCGGCACCGCTTTCAGATCTACTTTTTTAAAGTTCGTCAGGATATCATTCCACTCCTGATCCGAAAGTTTTATCACCGTAGGTTCGCCCATATCGTCCCTTTTACTGGTCACACGTAACTCCTTATTGTCCAGTACGATTTTTCGATAGAATCCTCTTGATGAAGCATCATATTCAAAAACCGGGTTTTGTTGTTCCTGTTTCATCGTTAGTTCGGTTTCTTTTTCTGTCGATCCGGCTATATTTTTCTTCGTACAGTTACATCCCGTACAGGTAATAATAACCGATGCCAAAAGGGTTACTAGTCTCATAGGCTTGTTTTTAGGATAACATTTGTTTTGCTTTTTTTACCGCTTCCACAAAGATATCAATTTCTTCTTTCGTATTGTAAAACGCAAACGATGCACGAACCGTACCCGGAATATCAAAGAAATTCATTACCGGCTGCGCACAATGGTGACCGGTTCTAACGGCGATTCCCAGTTTGTCTACAATCGTACCGATATCATACGGGTGGATTCCTTCGATATTAAATGAAATCAGCGAAGCTTTATGCGCTCCGGTTCCGTATATTTTTACACCTTCAATTTCCAATAATTTTTCGGTTCCGTAGGCTAGCAATTCCTGTTCGTAGGCTTCGATCGCTTCAAACCCGATTCCGTTCATATAATCGATAGCGGTTCCTAAAACGATTCCACCTGCGATATTGGGCGTTCCGGCTTCAAATTTATGGGGTAAATCGGCATAGGTTGTTTTCTCGAAGGTAACTTCTTTGATCATTTCACCTCCACCCTGATAAGGCGGTAATCGGTTTAACCAGCTTTCTTTTCCGTACAGGATTCCCACTCCGGTTGGTCCGCAAACCTTATGACCGGAAAACACATAGAAATCACAATCCAGTTCCTGTACGTCGGGACGTAAATGAGGTGTCGCCTGCGCACCGTCAATCAAAACCGCAGCACCAACCTGATGCGCTTTTTCAATGATTTCGGCAATTGGATTTACCGTTCCCAAAGCGTTGGAAATATGATTGACCGCAATAATTTTCACCTTTTCATTTAGCAACCTGTCGAATTCCGAAAGGATCAATTCTCCTTTTTCGTTCATCGGAATCACCACCAGTTTTGCACCGGTTCGCTCGCACAAAAATTGCCACGGTACGATATTACTATGGTGTTCGATAGCCGAAACCATCACTTCATCGCCCGGTTGTAACAGTGCGGCAAAACCATTGGCTACCAGATTAATTCCGTGTGTCGTCCCCGAAGTAAAAATAATCTCGTGATTGTGTTTGGCATTCAGGTGTTTCTGAATCGTATTACGGGAAACTTCATACGCATCGGTTGCCAACTGGCTCAATGTATGCACTCCTCTATGGATATTCGCATTGATTTCCTCGTAATATTTTGTAATCGCATCGATTACCACTTTAGGTTTTTGGGCGGTGGCGCCATTATCGAAATAGACCAGCGGTTTTCCGTTTACCGTTTGTGAAAGTATTGGAAAATCGGCTCTTACGGCCTGAATATCTAGTTTTTTCATCTGATTACACTGTTTTTTGTCAGATGGAATTGCAGACAAGTGAATCACCTGTTCCTCCATTTTTTTAATCCTTGCAAATTTACGGGATGTTTCTTTAAAAGACGCATAAATTAAGACAGATTTAAGGGAGCCTTCCCGGAAAGCAAAAAAGGCTGTCCAAAAGCAGACAACCTTTTTATTTATACCGTACCGACCTCGCATTTCGGTACGGCTTTATCATTTAGATAACGTATTATATTTTCTTCGAATAAACCTGACAGGTCTTCGAGACCTGTCAGGTTTTAAGTATTATATTTTCTTTGTTGGATGGATCCAGTAATACAAGGCCGGAATGATTAGCGGTGCAAAAACAAGCGTACTTAACAATCCTCCGATAATTACCGTAGCCAACGGACGTTGTACATCGGAACCGATTCCGGTTGATGTTGCCGCCGGTATCAATCCCAATACGGCCAATACCAGAATGGACAAGATCGCCCGCAATTGCTCTTTGGAGACTTTCTCGACCGTCTCTCGCGAACTTTCTCCGGTAATCCCTACATTGGCCCTGTTGAGCGCCGAGACGAGCAATACTCCGGCCATTACCGATATACCAAATATCGATACAAATCCTACACCTGCCGAAACGTTAAAGTAGTAACCACGCAATAACAAGGCTGTGATTCCGCCACCAAGGGCAAATAAGATACAAGCCATCGTAATCAACGTGTCTTTAAAGTTTTTATAAAGTGAGAACAGTAATATAAACACCAATCCGATCGTTAACGGAATCGTTAGTAATAATTGTTTTCCGGCACGTTCCAGGTTTTCATATTGTCCACCGTAAATGATCTGGTAGCCTTTTGGTACTTTCACCGTTTTGTTGATTTTTCCTTCCAGTTCTTTTACAAAACTCACCTGATCGCGTCCTACGATATTGGTTCGCACGGTAATCATACGTTTGCCATTGTAGTGGTAGATATTGGTTTGTCCCTGAATAAAACTTACATCCGCCAACTGATCAATAGGGATTAATGCCCCGTTGGTTGATGTTACCAGTAAGGATTTGATCTCGTCGATATTGGCACGGTGTTGTGGCAAATACCGCACTACGATATCGTATCGTTTCACACCGTCGTACAAGGTAGTGATCGCTTTTCCACCGATGGCGGCTTCGATAATATCCTGAACATCGGAAACATTAATTCCGAAACGGGCCGTTTTTTCACGGTCGATATGGATCGATAACTGTTCCTGTGGCCCTTCCTGTTCGATATTAACCGCGGCACTTCCTTTCATTTTATTGACAATCGACACAATACTGTCGGCTTTAGAACGCATCAACTGCAAGTCGTCTCCTACAATACTCACGGCTAAATCGGCCGCACTACCCGTTACGATTTCCATCACCTGGTCAATAATGGGCTGACCGGACGAGAAGCGTACACTTGGCAACGCATGTTCAAGGTCGGTACGAACCATTTTTACCAGTTCTTTTTTGGTAATCGTATCACTCCACAATTTATAATCTTTTAATCCGATCAGAATTTCGTTACGGTTGGCCGGAAACGGGTCGGTTCCATCGTCATTTCGTCCCGCCTGCGTAATGATGTAGGAAATCTGCGGATATTTGGAAATCACTTTTCGGATTTTAGGCGAATAGGTCGAGTTTTCCTGAATCGAAATACCGGCCGGGAAATTTCCACGGATAAAAATCGATCCTTCGTCCAGTTCCGGTAAGAACTCCGATCCCAAACGCGATCCGAAAGCAATCAGTACAAATACCACCGCCATTCCGATGTATACGGTTTTCTTATAGTTATTCAACAATCCGTTAAGGAGCTTGCCGTATTTTTTATCCAGATAATCCAGTACAATATTTTTATGTTCCTTGATTTCCGAATCGATATTCGAAACCACTTTGTTGTACACAAACGAGATCAGTACCGGTATCAGTGTTAACGCTGCTAACATCGAACCTACTACCGCAAACGACAGTGTTAACGCCATTGGAGAGAACAGTTTCCCTTCTACACGAGTCATCAATAAGATCGGCATATAGGCCAGAATGATAATCGCCACCGAGAAGAAAATCTCACGTCCCACTTCCTGAGCCGAAAGCATGGTGATTTTCACAATTCCTTCTTTGCGTTCTTCGATTGTGGCCTTTTTATAACGCCTGATCAGGTGTTCGGCCATTACCACGGCACCATCTACGATAATCCCGAAGTCGATTGCTCCCAACGATAGTAAGTTGGCCGGAATACCGGTTAATCGCATAATGATAAAGGCAAACAATAACGAAAACGGAATGGTAAGCGCTACCACTAATGCACTTCGCCAGCTTCCAAGGAAAAAGATCAACACGATAATCACAATACTGATTCCTTCGAATAACGTATGCCCTACGGTTTCCAGTGAATGATTGATCAGGAAACTACGATCGTACATCGTACGGATTTTCACCCCTTCCGGCAATTCGTGATCCTGTAGGTCGGCAATACGTTGTTTTAGCGCTTTTAAAACCTCACTCGGGTTTTCGTAACGGCGTAATAAAACGATCCCTTCCACCCCATTATTTACATCTACTTTTTCGTCCGGGAACGTATACCCCAAAACGCCGCTTGGTGGTGGTGGCATGATTTCCACTTCCCCTACATCGCGGATAAAAACCGGAAGTCCGTTGGCTGTTTTGATTACGATGTTTTCAATATCTTTTTCACTTTTAATCGCTCCGAGTCCGCGAACCGCAAAAGCCTGTCCGCCACGTTCGATTGTATTTCCTCCGGAGTTGATATTATTGGCGACCACTTTTTCTTCGATATCGGAGATTTTAAGGTCGTATTTTCGCAGTTTTTCAGGCGATAGCTGGATATGAAACTGTTTTAACGGTCCGCCAAAGGTTGTGATATCCGCAATACCGTCGGTTTGCAGCAAATACGGTTTGATCACCCAGTCCTGTAAATCCCGGATCTGAATAGGCGTAAAACTTGGCGGTGCTTCCACCACATAACGAAAAATCTCTCCAACTGCAGTTGACAATGGAGCCAGTTCGACTTCCACACCATCCGGCAGATCGGCTGTTGCCAATCGCTCCATAACCTGTTGTCGGGCGAAATAATCGTCTGTTCCGTCTTTAAACGTCAACTGAACGATTCCCAGTCCGAAAATCGTACGGCTTCTTCTGTCCAGTACGTTCGGTGTATTTTGCAGCGCCCGTTCGATCGCCACCGTAACCTGTTGTTCCACCTCTTCGGCAGCACGCCCTTTGTATTGGGCCACAACAATTACATTGGTATCGGCAATATCCGGATACGCTTCAATTTTTAATTGCGTAAAGCAAAAATAGCCCACCAGCATCAAAGCGATACTGATCCCCACTACAATCCATCGGTTTCTAAGTGAGAATAAAAGTAAATTCTTAATCATTTTTTACCATTGTTCCACAGCATGTGTGATAATTAATCCTCCGCTGTACACGTTTCGCAATTCTTTTATAGCTTCTTCCACATTTTCTTTTGTATCGACAAAAGAGATCACCAGAGGTGTTTCGTCAAAAGAAAATTCGCGGTTAGGCCTCTTTAGCTTTTGGTGTTTGCCAAAGCCCATAAATCCGTTAAATGCTGTTGCGCCTGCAATGTTTTTTTCCAGCAGGAACAATAAGATGAATTCGTATAAAGGACGCGCGCCTCTCAATTCGTCTTTGTCAATAAAAATCTGAGCCTGTACCATTGTATAACTTTTTAGTAACCGAATGACAATCCTTTAAGCTGCATTACTCCGTCTTTTACGACTTTACTTCCATTGTCGACTCCGCCGAAGATGATAATACGATCGCCAATCTGTTGTCCGATCTGCACTTCTTTTCGTTCAAACTGAGAGTCGCTTTTCTGTATAAACACATAGTTTTTCCCTTGTACCGTTACGATAGCGGTTTTCGGAACACTAATCGAGTTATTACTTTTTAAACCGAAGGCCACATTGGCATACATCCCCACTTTTAGTCTGTCGTCGGAATTATTTAATCCGATTCGCAGTTTCACCATACGCGTGGTAAAATCCACACGGTCGGCAATGGCTTCAATTTTACCGGTAAAGGTTTCGTTCGGATAGGCGGTAAACTGAATGCTACAGGTATCTCCTTTTTTTAATTTGCTGATTTGATTTTCCGGGATATCACTCACCAGATACGCGGCTCCTTTTTGTGCTCTTCGCAACAAATCCGGATCGAAACCAGCCGATTTTAACATGGCTTCGTGTTCGATAATCGCTGCTTTTTCGTTCGACAAATTAGTCATCTCCATCGATAATGCTGTCTGTGCATTTAACAACTCCTGACCGGTCATCGCGCCATGCTGATTCAGGTCTTTTGCCCGAGCCAACTCAATCTGACGTTGTTTGATATTGACATTACTAATTTGCTTAATGTTGATCTGGTGTTGGATCAACTGGGTATAATTGGAGGATAGTTCGGGGTTTTCGAACAACACAATATTGTTGGAACTACCGGAATCCGATCCCAGTACTGTTGCGCCCACCTGACCAACCGCCATCAAATCGCCGGTTAAGGAACCGCTTCCGATTACTTCGGTTTTAAAGAGATTGAATATACTCTTATCCTTGAACGTGATAAGGCTTCCGTCGTTTTCTACTTTCGGAGGCTGTGGGTCTTCTACTTTCTTTTTCTCTTTGGAATTGCAGGAAAGCAAGAGCCCTAAAACTAAAATTGAAAAAACACGTTTCATTATTGTGCAATTTGATTTATTAAACCTGTAGTGTATAGTAATTGGATATAACTTTCTTTATGTTGGTATACCGCTTCGTAATAATTCTCCTGACTGTCATACCAGGTACGCTGTGCTTCCAGAAAGTCGATTAAAGTGGTTCCGCCGCGCATATAGGCATATTTCACATTACTTAAAATCTGATACGACTGTTCTTTCATCTTCTTCAGATTGCCGGCATTCTGTTCGAACTGTTTGTAACTGGCATAGGCATTTCCAATTTCTGTTTTAATACGCTCCTGAGAAGTCGCCAGTTCTTGTTCGGCTTTATCTTTCGTTACCTGTGATTTTTTGATTTCACCTTGATTTCTATCGAAAAACGGCAGATCGATCGTAGCATAAATCCCGACATACGGAACACTGTTTTGCGGATTATAAACGGCACCCAATTCCGGTTGCGGATAGGCCATGCTTTTCTGAAGGGAGATATTGCTTTTCATCATCTCCACATTATTTTTCAGCACGTTGATATCGCTTCGGTTTTCGATGGCATTTTGCAACATCTGATCCTGATTTTGCAGTGCCGAAAGTTCGACCGCATCATCAGAAGCAATCGCAATATCGTTGCTTACACCCAAAGAAAATTTCAGTGTATTTAATTTGTTCAGGTAATCCTGTTTTGAAGTTTGCGACAACAGGTTGTATTGATTGGCTACCAATTCGGTACGATTGTAATCGGTCGTGGTAATCACCTGATTTTTCAATCGGTTTTTATTGATCGTTACCAGCGTATCCCAGTTGTTTTTGGCCATCAAAGCCGTTTGCCATTTTTTTTGCGCCAACCAGACATCAAGCCATTTCATCGCCACATCGGTAAGCAGATTGCGTTCGAAATCCTTGTAGGTTGCTTCCGAAACCGCTACGCTTTTGTTGGCCACATCGATTTTATTTTTTCGTTGTGACGGAAGTTGGAATTGTTTGGTTAACTGCCACCAAACCTGACGATTTTGGGAATTACTCCATTTGGTATCGGGCGCATAATGTGCCGATTCGGCCAGTTGTAGCGTCTGATTGTTTAAGGTAAGATTGGGCCGTAATTTAGCCGTAACCACGTCGGCTTGCGCCACCTGCACAGTGAGCTGTTCCGATTTGAGTTCCCGGTTATTGGCTTTTGCGGTTTGTAGTGCCGTTTTGATATCGTAAACCGTTTGCGATACCATAACGTCTTTTGCCATAACTACCAGGGCAAAAGTGAGCAATAGTTTCAATTTCATATAAAAACAGTATTGAAATTTGTCTTCAACAACGAATCCTAATTCTGCAACAAAATTCCACCTTCACCCAAATAAAAGCTAATTTATCTCATTAGATTTTTATTAGATTTTCATTAAGCCTCTGCATCTCGCAACTAAAATTAACAATAAAAATCGTAATATACTCGTATAAAACCATTTAAAATTCGCAAAACGCATCTTTTAAACAAAAAAAGCCTGACAATTATGTCAGGCTTTCATTTATTTTTAGTGGTCTTATATTACAAATCGAATCCCATATTAACCCCTAATTTAGTGGCAATGATACGGGCAATTTTGTTTTTTAATTCCGGTATTTTAATACTTGCCGTTACCTCACTTGTAAAGGCATACATCAATAAGGCTTTTGCTTCTTTTCTCGGAATTCCGCGTTGTTGCATATAGAACATCGCGTTTTCGTCCAACTGTCCGATCGTACAACCGTGCGAACATTTTACGTCATCGGCAAAGATTTCCAATTGCGGTTTAGCATTTATCGTCGCTTTATCGCTCAACAAAATGTTGTTATTTTGCTGGAAAGCATCGGTTTTCTGTGCTTCTTTTTCCACATAAATCTTTCCGTTAAACACACCGGTTGAATTGTCACCAAAAATACCTTTGTAATTCTGGTGGCTTTCACAATTAGGCTGTGAATGGTGTACCAACGTATAGTGATCCACGTGTTGCTTATCGCCAATAATTGTAATTCCTTTTAACGTACTGTCGATACGCTCTCCTTCGTGATAGAAGTTCAGGTTATTACGGGTAATATTTCCACCAAAAGTAAAGGTATGTACCGAAACGATACTTTCCTGTTTTTGGGAAATATAGGTATTGTCGATCAATGTTGTGGTTTGCACATCATTCTGAATCTTATAGAAATCGACAATAGCACGTTTGTGCGCGAAGATTTCGGTAACAGAATTGATCAATACCGGATTCTCGTTTAAGCTCTGGTGACGCTCTGTAATTTGCACATGCGCGTTTTCACCCACGATAATCAGATTTCGGGGTTGTACCATTAAAGCCGCTTCGTTTCCGGTGGAAAAGTAGATAATTTCGATCGGTTTGTCGGCTACTTTACTTTTTGGGATATTGATATACGCTCCTTCATAGGCAAAAGCCGTATTCAGAGACGTCAGACTTTCTTCTTTACTCGCTACCTGATTAAAATAGGTATCGATAATCATTTTGTATTTGGGTTTTGTCAATGCCGATGACATTAGACAAACATCCAGTCCGTCGTGAGTAGTCGATGACAAAAACGAACTAAAAACTCCGTCCACAAAAACCACTTTATAGGTATCCACATCATTCAGGAAGTATTTTTTTACCTCCTTAAAATCAACGGCACTTTCTTCTTTCGGAAATACACTGAAATCCTTTTTTAAAACCGCATTCAGCGATGTATATTTCCAGGCTTCCTCCTTTTTGGTTGGAAAACCTTTATTTTCAAAGTTCTTCAAGGCTTCAGTACGAACGTCGTGCAGGGTTGCCTGTACATCTACGCGTTCTTCAAAAGCCATAAAAGAGGCTAACAGTTTTTCTTTTAAATCCATGTTTATGCGTTTCAAAACCGGGACAACCGGTTATACCGAAATCTAGTTTTCGTTTTTAATCCAATCGTATCCTTTTTCTTCCAGCTCTAATGCCAGTTCTTTTCCTCCGGTTTTAACGATTTTACCATCGTGTAAAACGTGAACGAAATCCGGAACGATATAGTCCAAAAGTCTTTGGTAGTGTGTAATTACGATTACGGCGTTGTCTTTACTTTTCAGTTTGTTTACCCCGTTGGCAACGATACGCAAAGCATCGATATCCAAACCGGAATCCGTTTCGTCCAGAATGGCCAATTTCGGCTCCAACATCGCCATTTGGAAAATCTCGTTTCTCTTTTTCTCACCACCCGAAAAACCTTCGTTTAACGAACGGGATAAGAATTTACGGTCGATTTCCAGTAATTCGGATTTTTCGCGAATCATTTTCAGCATTTCATTGGCCGGCATTTCTTCCAGACCTTGTGCTTTACGGGTTTCGTTGATCGCCGTTTTCATAAAGTTGGTTACGGAAACTCCCGGAATTTCAATTGGATACTGGAAGGATAAGAATACCCCTTTGTGCGCTCTTTCTTCCGGTGCCAGTTCGATCAGTTCTTCACCTTCCAAAAGGATTTCTCCTTCGGTCACTTCATAATCTTCACGACCTGCAATTACCGAAGAAAGCGTACTTTTTCCGGCTCCGTTTGGTCCCATGATTGCGTGAACTTCTCCGGCTTTTACTTCCAGATTGATCCCCTTTAATATCTCTTTATCTTCTACGCTAGCGTGTAAATTTTTGATAACTAACATTTTCGCTTCTAATGTTTAATTTTTATTTGTAACGTTTCCGTTGCTTTTATACTGTTTGAAAGATTCGGATTAACCTACCGATCCTTCTAATGAAATTTCAAGTAATTTTTGTGCTTCCACGGCAAACTCCATCGGAAGTTTGTTTAGGACATCTTTACTGAATCCGTTTACGATTAGTGCAATCGCTTTTTCGGTTGGGATACCACGCTGATTACAGTAGAATACCTGATCTTCTCCAATTTTACTGGTCGTTGCTTCGTGTTCGATCTTCGCCGTACTGTTTTTGGATTCGATATACGGGAACGTATGTGCACCACAGTTATTTCCCATTAGTAACGAGTCACATTGCGAGAAGTTACGGGCATTTTCGGCTCTGGCACTAACCTGAACCAATCCACGGTAACTGTTTTGTGATTTTCCGGCAGAAATTCCTTTGGAAATAATCGTACTTCTGGTATTATTTCCTAAGTGAATCATTTTGGTTCCGGTATCGGCTTGCTGGAAGTTATTCGTAACGGCAATCGAGTAGAATTCCCCTACCGAGTTATCCCCTTTTAATACACATGACGGGTATTTCCAGGTTACCGCTGATCCGGTTTCAACCTGCGTCCAGGAGATTTTGGCGTTTTTCTCGCACAATCCTCTTTTGGTTACGAAGTTAAAAACCCCACCTTTACCTTCTTTATTTCCAGGGAACCAGTTCTGAACCGTCGAATATTTAATTTCGGCATTGTCAAGAGCGATTAGTTCTACAACGGCAGCGTGTAATTGGTTTT